>JBBISM010000197.1:0-4568 GCA_037441245.1 Ignavibacteria bacterium
TTTCTTCGCATTCTGATAATAAAACTGCATTGGGTAAATCAACTTTTAATCTCGAAATATTATCAATATTCGGTTCGTGTGGAACAATAATAAATTTTATATTTTTATGGTGCTTTAACAATGGAATTGAATTGATGATTAGATTATCATCTTCTTCCCAAGTGCTTCCAGCGACAATAATAAAGTCTTCGACTGGATAATTGATTGGTAAAACATTCCCACAATTTGTTTTGTTCTCAACAATGTTAATTATTCTATCAAATCGTGTATCATTGCCTTCAACTATTTCAGTATTAATTTTAAGACTATCATAATAATTTTTATGTGGTTTCCCAATAGTATGGATAAATGTTAATTTGTTATAAATTGATTTAAAGTATATTTTTTCTAAGAATCTATTAGTATTTATTGGTTTAGTAGCACAAATTAAAAAAATTGGAATATTATTTTTTTTTAAAATATAAATGAAATTATACCATAAATCATAACGAACAAAAACTACTAATGCTGGTCTGATACAATTAATAAATATTTGTGCATTCCTTAATGAATCGAAAGGTAAATAGTAAATTTCATCTGCATTAGGGTAATTCTTTTGGTTATCATATCCTGATGGAGAGTAAAATGTAACTATGATTTTTATATCGGGATTTACTCCCTTGATTTTCTCGATTATTGGTTTCGCTTGCTCAAATTCGCCCATTGATGATGAATGGAACCATATTTTCTTTGATGAATCTCTTTTGTTTCTTTTTATCTTTTTCAGGTGTATTCGAGCTTGCGATTCTCTTTCTTTAAATTTTTTATTAAATTTTGACATCACAAAAGAAACTATCTTGAAGAAAGGTATGATAAATAAGTTATATAAAATGAATGTCATCGTTAGTTTAAAAAAGGAAATATAAAAATGTTTCCAAATCGAAATTATATTTATCCCAATCAATATTAGTATCTATTAAGATTTGCTCAATATCTGCGAGCCAATGTTTTTGATTGAGAATTAATTGACTTAAATCAAGCAACTCTTTTTCGTTCCAAAAAATTTGAGAATATGATATTTTACCGCTATTAATAGATAATTTTACCTTTAAAGTATCTTTATCTATTTTAATACTATTAGTAAACTCATAATCTCCGTGATAAGCCATATTCCAGTCCCAGTTCTTGTATTTCTTTGTCGCAATTTCTTCGATAGACTCAATATCAGAATTTGTAAGTTCGACATATTCTGATTTTTTATAGTAATCAGATATGAATTCGCATAATTTATTTTTCAGTTCAATAATACTAATAGGTTTGTCAATTAGGGACGAAATATTAGTTACTTTGCTTCTTCTCGATTTAACTTTATTGTCGGAATACTTGTCGGTTGAAATCATAAGTGCATTATAAAGATTAGCAAGCGAGCTTGAAAAGAGCAAAGTTCCGTGATGTAGAACTCTATTTTTATATATATGCTCCGAGTTGCCTGAAATTTTCAGTCCATTGACTAATAAACTATTTATACCATCAAATTCTACGTCTAATCCAAAATCTTTTTTTAAGAATCTAATAATCGGATTAGTGAATTTTGGGAAATCTGAAAGTTTCCCTGTTTGCCCATTTACAATGAATGAAAAATTAAGATTTCCCAAATCGTGATATACAGTGCCACCACCAGAAAGCCTTCTTATAACAGGAATATTATTTTTATGGACATATTTGTAGTTTATCTCAGACATAGCATTTTGATGTTTTCCTATTATAATGGAGCAATCATTGCGATAAATTATGAAATATTCTTCGTTTTTTTGCCGTATTAAATACTCTTCGAGAGCAAGATTGAAATATGGTTCTAATCTTGTAACATCAATTATTTTCATAACTAACTAATGACAATACCCAAATTAGGATTTGTGGTAATAAGAATTTAACTCATAAATCTAATTTCCAATAAAATTAGGTTTTCTTTTTTCAAGAAAAGCCAAAGTACCTTCTTTAAAGTCTAATGTTCCGCATAACTTTCCAAATTTACGGGATTCATATTCCAATCCTTCTGCAAGAGATAAATTCATTGATGCATTAATGCTATCAATAGCAGAAGAGACTGCTAATTGTCCTTTAGATAGAACTGTTTGAAGAAATTCTTCTGTTTTTTGAATTAATTCATTATGAGGGAAAACCTTATTGACTAATCCAATTTTTTCAGCTTCATAAGCATCAATAATGTTAGCGCTAATGATAAGTTCGATTGCTTTAGCCAGACCAACTAAGTGCGTTAGTCTTTGTGTAGCACCATAGCCAGGAATGATTCCGAGATTTACTTCAGGTTGACCAAATTTAGCATTTTCAGAAGCAAATCGAATATGGCAAGCCAAAGTGAGTTCGCAACCACCACCGAGAGCAAATCCATTAACCGCAGCAATAGTGGGAATTCTTAATTGGGCTAGTCTTGCCATTACTTTCGAACCGTGTTCGGAAAATAATTTTCCGCTTCGTTCATCGGATTCGTGCAATTCTTTGATATCAGCTCCTGCGGCAAATGCTTTATCCCCACTTCCTGTTAAAATTAAGCCAAAAATTGTTCTATCTAATTCGATTTTCCTGAGTATATCATCTAAATCATTGAACATCTGAAAATTCAATGCATTCAATTTATCAGGGCGATTCAAAGTAATAACAATATACTTATCTTTTTGCTCGACTAAAATTGTTTGATAACTCATAATTCTCACCTTAATTTTATAATTGAATAAAAAATTTAATAGCAATTTATCAATTAACGAGAAAAGAGCAAATTAAAAATTCAATTCATAATTTTTTTACTCATTAACTTTTTTTGTTATCTTTGAAAAGTAAGATTAGTACAAGATTTCAATATGATTAATAGAAATTGCACAACAAAATTTATAATTATTATAAGTTTAATTTCCTTATTGACTATAAATCTTGATGCAAAAAAAAGAAAACCTCCTGTTAGCAGATTCGAGAAAATAAATGAGCAAAAATTATGTGATGATGTAATTTATACGAAATATATATTCAAGAATGGCAGATTGAATCATCATATACATTTGGTAACTGCAAATCTTGAAAATAAAGACATAAAACCTGAAGTATTACTCAGCTTAGATAGAACTGGTGAACTTGAAAAGCTTTCGAATACAGTCAATAATTATCAATTCAATAATAGCAATAAGATTTTAGCAGCAATAAATGCTAATTTTTGGCGTGCATATTCCTATTTGCCGATAGGACCGACCATTGTAAATGGTGAAATAGCCGAAATGATAACCCACAAACAATGGAGTAGTGCTCTTTTCGATGAAAATAATCGTTTGATTATTGATAATTTCTATATCACAGGTAAAATAACAGCAAATAGGAATCGGTTTTTTGATATTGTTACGGTAAATAGGAGAAGAGACTCATCAGGTATGGTTTTATACAATAAGTTTTATGGCTCATCAGTGCCATTTATCAAGGAAAAATCAATTGAAGCAGAATATGCCAAAATGCAGTATGAACGTCTAATTTTCAATGACTCGACTGAATTGGAATTCGACCCCGAGCAAATGAGATTTGAATTAATGCAGGAAAAAATAATTTCATCTATAGAATTTAAACTTGTTAAAATTGTTCTTGAGTATATTGACCCTCCTGCTGTCAACCGACCATATAGATGCAGAGTGATAACTATCAAAACAGGAAGTGTTGATATTCCTTATAATGGATGTATTATTTCTGTTGGGCAGGACATCCCGATTGAAGTTTTACCGAATACTAATGATATTATAACAATCACCCTCACTACAAATGTTCATACCAAAAGCGTCTTTATTAATGGTGTATCAGGCACTCCAAGACTCGTAAGAAATGGTATTGCAAAACACGAGGCTTATCAGGAAGGTTCGCAAGGGAGAAGATTTATTAACCGTATGTTACCTCGTACAGCAATTGGCACTGATAAGAAAGGTTCGAAAATTTTCCTGGTTTATATTGAACCTAGTAGAACCAAAAACAGTGCGGGTGCTAATTTGTCTCAATTAGCTATAATTATGAAAAGATTAGGAGCATATAATGCAATGAATTTAGATGGTGGTGGTTCATCTGTTATGGTCATTAATAATGGTGAATTAGTTAGAGTTAGCCCAAACGAAGGGAGAAGAATTTCTGTCGGATTGGCTATAAGCAAGTACTAATCATTTGTAGAGCAAATATTTCTGTCTGATTTTCAAGTAATCTTCAATACCTGAAGAACTGAATTCAAGCAATTCCTCGAGTTCCTTTGTCAATAAATAATCGAAAAATTTATCACTTCCAGTTACTTTGTGGAACATTTCTAATGATGATTTTTTTATATTTTTTTTATTTAATATTTTGGGATGATATTTTTTTATCGAATAGATTAGTTTAATTCCGCTTTTATAAGGCATAAATAGATTATCTTTATTGAATGATATATAAAGTGAATTATTATTGATAAATTCATAAGATAAATTTTGAATTCTAGAAGTTCCAATACATTCAACCCCATAATTATCCAATAGATTAAAATATTCATTTATTTCTAACGATTTCATATCTTT
>JBBISM010000198.1:0-259 GCA_037441245.1 Ignavibacteria bacterium
GTTCAGTTCCGTGAATATTTACTTCATCGCCATCAGAAAGGCCATCGCCGTCTGTATCGGGATCAAGTGGGTCGGTGTTATATTGATTAACCTCCAGCCCATCGCTTACACCATCTCCATCGGTATCAGCAAGATTTGGGTTGGTTCTGTAAATTTTCACTTCATCGCCATCGGTCAATCCATCGGCATCTGTATCTTTGGCTCTTGGGTTAGTGTTATATCGCAAAACCTCTTCGCCATCGGTAAGTCCATCACCATC
>JBBISM010000198.1:312-2782 GCA_037441245.1 Ignavibacteria bacterium
AATCCGTCGACATCGGTATCAGGATTAAGCGGGTCGGTTTTTCTTGCGATTTCCTCGCCGTCGAGCAATCCGTCGCCATCAGTATCTGCTTTAATAGGAGAAGTTTTATATTTCATTACTTCGTCAAAATCTGTCAATCCATCACCATCGGTATCAACTTTGAGTGGGTTTGTCTTGTAAATTTTAACTTCGTCTCCATCAGATAGTCCATCGCCATCGGTATCTGGATTTCTTGGGTCAGTACCGATTGCCCGTTCGTGACTATTACTCAATCCGTCTTTGTCCCAATCTGCTTCACCTAAAATATAGTAGGATAAACCAAGACCTGCAGTGAGAAATACGTCTTTTTGGCTTCCTTCGATTTCGAGGTCATCGAGCCAATCAGTGTTTGTATATCTAAAAGCTGCACGTCCGTTGAGAACTAAATTATCCGTCAGATATGCTTCGAAGCCAATACCAGCGGGTATAATAAATTGATTCTTATTGTATTTTCCATTTGCATTGTTTGGTAATGCACCTTCGTATCCTGTATCTCCAGCTTTTGGCTCAAAATTCATTAATCCAGCACCAGCAAAAATGAATGGCACAAAGGATTCCCTCAGGAATAGATTCAATGTTAAATATAATTCAAAAGTGTTTACTCGAATAGAATTCTTGTCTCTTATGTGGGTGCTAATTGTATTAGGATATAAATCTCCTTCTTTAGCATTTCGACCGAAATATTCAGGATACGAGCTAATAGCATTTGCATCTGTTTTATATCTGATGTTTGATAATCCAGCAGTTGCTTGAAGCGAAAATCCAGCTGTTACATTATATCGAAAGAATAAATCGCCACTAAGCCAGAATTGATTATCTGTAAATTCGCCCCAATATTTAACAAATCCATAATTAAAACCAAAAGATAAACGACCGCCTTCGCTTTGAGATAATAATGATTGAAAGTTTAATAGATTTAGAGTAATTATAACAGCAAAGTAATATTTCAATTTCATAAATTCACTAAATAATGATAAAAACATTTGTGAGAATGCTAATTTAATCAATTTTTTAGTAAATTCTTTGTTAATCTTAAATCAGAAATAATTGTCTGATTCCATTATTTTATCTTATAAAATTTTTTTAAATTTGTATGGTCTGAATTGACAAAGAAATAAAATGCATATATATAGATTTTTACTGATTTTATCAGTCATAATTTCAATTTCGTTTAGCGTCTATGCCGAATCTTACTCAATAAATGGCAAGGTAACAGATGTTAACAATGTCCCCATGCGATTTGTTAAAATTGAATTAGCTGGATTGGATCAACAATTTCGGACCGATAAAACTGGGCGTTTTGATATACCTATAGCCAATTTTGGTGTCTATCATTTAAAAATACAACACTTTGGCTATAATTCTATCGATACTACAATTCAATACAATAACATAAATCAAGAATACCATTTTAAATTGACTGACTATGTTTTTAGAACTGAAAATCTTGTCATAACAGGCACCCGCACATTAAAAGAAATCGAGAACCACCCCATACCAACAAAAGTCATCAGCGAAAATGAAATAAAGATTTCGGGCAATTTCCGTTTAGATGAAATTATAGCGGAACAATCTGGAATGCTTTTAGTCGAGGATCACGGCAGGGGAGTGCAAATTCAGGGATTAGATCCTTCTTATGCCTTGATTATGATTAACGGGGAACCAATTATCGGTACTATGCAAGGCAAATTAAACTTTGAACGTTTTGCAATAAATAATCTTCAAAGAGTCGAAATAGTCAAAGGTCCCTCATCATCATTATACGGTAGCAATGCCTTAGCTGGTGTAATTAATTTAATTATCGAAACTCCATTTAATGATTTTAATTTTGATATATCTTCAAAATATGGTAGTAACAATACACTCGAGCTATCTACTGGTTTGTCCAAAAGATTATTTGATAAAAAACTTGGTTTTGATTTCTACTTTAATAGATATTATACAGATGGTTTCAATGTTGATGACAAAAGAATTGGTAATACAGTTCCTAAATCAGAAAATTATTCAATTATTTCAGGAATTCAATATAAAATTGATATACAAAATGATATTAATATTCGATTTAGGGCAAGTTTTGAGAATCAATTTAATCAATTTGAAGTAATTGAGAATGATATTAAGCGTTTGCTTGACGATAAAACACAGACTAATGATGGTAATCTGTTATTACAATTCAAACATAAAATTTCTGATGAATCGAATGTAAAAGTTAATCTATATGGAACAATATTCGATACAAGAACAGATTTCATTTTTACACAAAGCAGTGATACTTATGATTATCTATTTTTTACCCAGCAAATGCTCAAAAGTGAATTGTTATATGATAGATTACTCAGTAGCGATATTTTCATGACTTTCGGTATTGGCGGCTTCAAAGAAGATGTAAAATCAGATATAGTTGCTGATAATAAAGCAAGCGCATCTTCTT
>JBBISM010000198.1:2792-4527 GCA_037441245.1 Ignavibacteria bacterium
ATTATGCATTCATTCAAGCGGATTGGATGCCTTCTAAATCTTTTAATATTATTGGAAGTTTGAGGTTCGATGGTCACAGCGTTTATTCATCATATTTGAGTCCCAAAATCGCTTTTTCATATTCCATCATAAAAGGGTTAAATCTGAATGCTAACATCGGTTTTGGCTTCAAAGCTCCGACAAGTGAGCAATTATATTTAAACTGGACTAACCCCGCTACTGGATATAGTATATTCGGTGTTACTTATATTAAAGAGGGGGTAGAAAAATTTCTCAAAGATGGGGTCATTGACGTTATTTATGTCAAACCAGAGGAATTGAAAACACTTGTTCCTGAAAATTCAATCTCATTCAATATTGCTGCTGGTTATTCTTACGAAGATATTGCAAGTCTGAAAATCAATTTTTTCAGAAATAATATAAATGATTTAATCGAATTCCAGCTTGTAGCATTAAAAAATAATGGCCAAAATCTATTTAGCTATGCCAATTATAAATCTGTTTATACTCAGGGAATAGAATCTGCACTCAATATAGATTTGCTTGAGGAACTTAGCATTGATTTATCATATCAATTTTTATTGACTGCTGATAATGAAATCGTTGAGAAAATACGCAATAAGGAAATATCAAAAGTTGGTGCCACTGGAGTCGTTCGACCTGTCTATTTGAGCGAATATGGAGGCTTATTCAATCGCTCAAAGCATATGGGGCATATTAAAATCAATTATGCCAATAAAGAATTTGATTTCAACTTATATTTAAGGGGTAACTTCAGGAGTAAATATGGATTTGGTGATATGAACGGAAACTTAATCCTTGATAGCGACAATGAATATGCTCCTGGATATGCACTTTGGAACTTAACTTTTAATAAAAAATTGCTATACTATCTGAATATTCAAATTGGCATTAAAAATTTATTTGATAAAAAAGGAAATGTATTTTTATTAACAACACCAGGAAGAACAATTTTCGCTGGCATATCATATAATTTTTATAAATAAATGGAGGTTTTATGAAAGATTTGAAATATCTTTTAATGATGATTTTCTTCACACTTTTTCTATCTTGCAGTGAAGACAAAATTATTGAACCAGACCCAACACCAATTGAATCGGTTGTAATATCCGAATTTCCTGCTGATACGGGTCGAACAGGTCAGTTTACATTCTTCAGTTTCAAGGAAGGCAAAATTGTTCCAAGAGAAGATTCAGCAACGACCAAATGGGATATTGCATTTCAGGCAACAACGATAATTACTAATAGCGGTTATCGCGGGCCAGCTCAGGGTGGGGCAGTAGTATTAAGAAACACAGACTTTGCTACACTCAAAGAAGCACCTTCAGAAGGATACGAAATCGAGCAAGAATCAAAGTTTGCTATCCCAACAGGTTCTGGAAATGGCTGGTATAATTACGACCCACAAGCTATGGTAATTAGACCAATTCCTGGGGTTGTATTGGTTATTCGAACCGCAGATGGGAAATATGCAAAAATGAGAATTTTGAACTACTACAAAGGAGCCCCCGAAAATATTACTCAAGAGGTTATCTCCAGATTTTATAAATTCGAATATGTCTATCAATCAGATGGTAGTCGGTCATTCGAAAAAAAGTAGAAAATTAATGCATATTTAAAAAGCGGGTCTTAACCCGCTTTTTTTACACTGTTTCTACTTTAGATGATAAACAGACTTATCTTGAAAATATATTTACTACTATAGGTTCTATTA
>JBBISM010000199.1:0-2862 GCA_037441245.1 Ignavibacteria bacterium
TACAAAGACATCAGACAATTCCATTTTTGGATTAATCATAGACCAATAATTATCAGACATATCTTCCATAATCATAGGTTCATCCAAAGGTATATCATTTGGAGACCATATTTCAATCCAAGTATCATAGCTACCACTCGCCAATTTAGGTATTGTCTGATTATTGTTCCAATTAATTACTGAAATATCATCAGTATGTCCCCGAAAATTATATATATTTGACCAACTGCCATTAGTCAATTCAAATAAATTGACTGTTTTGTCTTGCCCACCAGATGCAAGATATTTACTATTTTTACTGAATTTGATGGAATTTATCTTCGAATTGCCTGATTTAATTATTGTGTCAATTTCTAAATTGGGATAATTAAAAATAATGATATTTTGTCCAGAGATAGCAATATTAGATTTATTTTGAGTCCAATCTAAAGAATGGATAGGTAAATTATTATTATAATCAGTTATCAAGAAAGGTGAATTCATAATCGAATAATTCCAAATTTTTAGATAACCATCATTGCTTACAGTCGCTAAGAAACGCCCTTGGTCAAAATTCCTAATCCAATTTATTTTATTTATTCTATCATTGTGTAACTTCGCAATCGAAATGAATGGTTTGTTTGGAAATTCCCAGATAATTAGATTACCATCTTTACCAGATCCAGCGAGATAGAATCCATCGGGACTCCAATCCAGTGATAAAATCTCTCTATCGCCAGTTTCTAATTCAATAAACTTTTTCCATTCATTAGAAGTTTTTTTCCAGACAAAAACTGTTTTACCTTGAGATGTTGCAAAATACTGACCTTCAGGTGCAAATTTAATATCATTTACCTTGCCTAATTTGTCAGCAATTGTAATTGGTTCGAAACTCTTTTCAAGTTGCCATAGAAAAAGAGTGCCGTCGTCGCTACTACTGATGAATGCTTTATCGTCAGGACTCCACTCAAGTGCCGTTATAGCACCCATATGCCCTTTTAAATACAAGATATTGGAATTCTCATTTGAAATAAATTTTCCTCTAATTAAACATTTATTAATGGCATCTGGGACAGTAGATAACTGCCAATTATATTCAAATCTGCTGGCTTTGTTGTGTAGTAAATTCCAAGTTTTCCCTGAATCGGCGGAAAATTCTAATGATATACTATCAGATGGCAAAATGCCTCGCCATTTGATAGTTGTATCATATCCAGCAATAATTGATTCATAGCCATTTGGAAAAGTAATTTGTAGCCCTGAAAAAGATGTCCCTTTTGTATATCCACCTGCCACCCAAATTACATTGCCAATACAATTATCGCCAGTAATTATATAGTCAAAGCTATTGTATGAGGTATCATTTGGTACATACTCAAGTTCGAAAGTGAAGATAGAATCTTTCGGAATTGTCAGTGGTGGTGATTGATTTATGAAATTGAGACGGAAAACAGAACTAAAACTGATATTGGTTATACGAATGTCATCATTTCTTGCTTTTAAAGTTATTGTATGCCTTGCTTTATCTCCTTGTTTTACGATACCAAAATAGTGATAATTCGTTGGAAATATCTCCAAAACTGGTAATTTATCAGGATAGATATAATAGTTAGTTTCTAATGATTGATAATTGTTTGCTTCAATTTTAAGTGTTCTATATGGTGAACAAGTGTTACTTTTCCAATGAATAGTACAGGGTTTGATTCCTGAAGATAATTGCATAATCGCAGAAAAAATTGCTGTTGCTTGTCTTTCGGTTGTTATGTTGTCCCAAACAAGACCGCCAGTGCTTTTGGCTATATTGAATAATAAATCATGAGCTTCTGAACCTAAAACAATAAAATAAATTGTAATATTCATTCTTCGAGAAATAGATATTATCTCGGCTTCTTTGCAATCAGTAACATCATCGGTAATGAATAGCAATATTTTTTTCGTATTCGCCGATGCTTTTTCGAAAATTCTCAAAGCCCCAGCCGGTGGGTCAAGAAAAGCGGAATTGTAATCAGAGCCACCACCTGCTTTTAGTAAATTGATTTTTGTTTGGAGAACTTGCTTATTCTTTGTAAAGTCTTGAACCAGATAACTTTGATGATTGAAAGTTGTAATCGCACATTCAGAATGTGAAGTATCAAGCAATCTTACCCATTCCCTTGCAGCTGCTTGGGCAGAAGCTAATCTCGCGCCAATCATTGAACCTGAAATATCAATTGTAATAATCGAAGAAATAGGAAAAACTTGCGATGGAGATTCGCACTTCAAATCATTGGTAAATTGCTGAATGCCATTTTCGTAGACTGTTAATTCTTCTAATTTGAAATCTGATTTAGAATTGCCCTGTTCATTTATAGCAAAGAACTTCCCGCTCATATATGGATACTTTGATTTATCCAAATCAATGAATTGAATATATTTTTGGGAAAAAAGATTAATCTTGCTAAAAGTTAGTAGAAATAAAAAGAGTGATATATATCTTAAATTTTTCAACAATTAATTTGCTAAAAAGTAATCATAATATTTTTAAAAACTTCTAAAATAAGAAAAAGTTACATTATTACTTTATTCGACGTTCCTGATTTGATAAATTGTAATCTATTTAATAACACAATGATATAAATGTTTTGGAGCTTGATAATTGTTTTATCTGAAACATAATTATATGGGGCAGTCGTAAAACAGTGCATTCGATAAGAATTCTTATTCTCTCTATTGAGTGAATTTTAAAATGAAAAAAATCAAATAATAATTAAAAACGTTATGGATTCACGATTTCTCGGGAACGACATTTAAAAAAAAATAAATAATTTGGAAAAATTAAATTATTCTTTGTTTTTGTAGATTATTTGAGGCAATTTTTCTATTTAAGTCTATTAAATTGGGTTT
>JBBISM010000199.1:2872-4521 GCA_037441245.1 Ignavibacteria bacterium
AATAAATTTTCCTTACCAATAGATTCGATAGAAGAACTAAGAAATGTAATTCTCTCTTTGATTTCGTTTAACGTAAAGCTGACTGTATTTAATTGTTTCGCAGTTAGGTCTTGAATTTTCAGAGCCATATATAAAGATGTGAATTCATCGCAAATTTCTTCGTAGAGATTTTGTAAATCGCTGAACTTACTGACTTGTTGGTAATCTTCTTCAATCATTTGGTTTGTTTTCTGCAAATTTTCGTATAGAAAATTCGAATATTTCGATAGCCCATTGTTTTGTGAAGCATTATACAGTTCTTGTAAAAATTCAGCCAGCTTTTGCTTCTCTTTAATACTCGTATCGAATATTTCGGTAAATTGAGAAAAGATGATACTGATATTTTGTGATAATCCATCAACTATTTTCATTATTTCAATTGAGCTATTCCCTATGTCTGTTTTATATTCATTCCCAACAAATGTCTTATTAGAATGAGGTGATAAATTATCTGAAATGTAAGTTTCGATTTTTTGCAAAATTGGAGCTATCTTAAATATATAACTTACTAAATCTTCTAGATTATTCCATCTAGGTTTCTTATCATCTTTTAATTGTATTGTATTCATTTTATTTCTTGATTATTATGAATAAAATTTAATTATTTGTTCTATTTACAAAAGCTAATATATAAAAAAATATTTATTAAAAAAAATTTATTTTTAAATTTTTATTCATTTTATTTTTCCTCAAAAAAATGGGCTTTGGTGTTTCACAAAGCCCATCATTTTTATTGAAAAGTAGGTTTACTTCTGAATTATGAAGAATTGTGATGCAGTCTTATTCAATGCACGCATTTCGAGTACATATACTCCTGAAGGAATATTCCAAAGATTCAAATTGAATATATGTGTACCCGCCTGTAATATATCACCAGAGGTTAAGCTATGGATCTCCTTACCCACCAAATCTCGAATTATGATGCTGGAATTTGGCAAAGTTTCCTGCAAACTTACAGTAATTGAGAGATTATTATTGGCTGGATTTGGATGCACAAGCAATGATATATCATTATCTGAGTATGGATTTTCCTGAACTTTAGATATTGGGTCTCTTAATAATGCTTCGCCAGTACTTATTTCGTTACCTGTATCGTCAATTGTGCGGAAATATAAATTTGGTTCAACATCATTTTGCCCAGAAATCGTCAGGAAAAGTGTTTTGCCTATGCTACCGTCTTTTAGAATCTCTTTTTGAGCTGGTAATGAGACAACAAATGAACCATCATCAGCGTATCCAGGTAAGATATAAATTTCATCACCAAATATTTGCGGTGGTCCGACAGCAATTATTCTATTTTTAGTTCTAAAATTGAAGGCGATGGCTGATATTGATTGCTGATATTCATTTGTATTATGAACGTAGAGTGCATAAGTTCGTACTCCTTCTGGTTTTGTTTCAGAATCAATGCCGATTTGGTCGCCTTTGGCTCCCGGAACCCTTGCTATGAAAGGTATAGGTTCAGAATAATGCAATTCTTCATCATCTTTAAGTCTATATACGAATCTCACTAGTACCTTAAATTGCTTCAGATTTTTTGAATTATTGAATTTTATTTTTATTTCTCCGTTATCGCCTGGTTTAATATCAGTCTCAATGTATGCTAAATT
>JBBISM010000200.1:0-4519 GCA_037441245.1 Ignavibacteria bacterium
AAACACTTGGAATGGAAAATGGAGATTTTAAAATTAATATAATTCAAGAGTTGATTGATGATTCACATCAAGAATTAAAACTCACTGTAGAATTAAATAATTCTATCGTTAAGCTTTTCAGTGATGGTATAGACAAAACTGAATTCTTCCTCTCTACTAATAAAGGAGAAGCTCCTAAACCCCTTGCAGATGTTGCTTCAGGTGGGGAAATATCAAGAATAATGCTTGCAATTAAAAGCGTAATCGCTAAATCCGATAGCATTAAATTAATGGTATTCGACGAAATTGATATTGGCATCAGTGGAAGGATTGCACAAAGAGTTGGGCAAATGATGAAAAAACTTGCTGAACATAAACAAATTATTGCAATTACACATCTACCTCAAATTGCTGCTTTCGGAGACAATAATTTTCGAGTTCTAAAAATTGAACAAAATGGAAAAACCTATATTCAAGCCGAGAACTTAGACTACAAAAATAAAATCTATGAAATTGCTCGCCTTATTAGCGGTGAAAATATTACAGAAGCTGCAATCATTGGTGCTGAACAATTAACAGAAGAAGCATTAAAATATGGATCAACAATCAATTGAGTATTTATATGTATGACACCGAAAAAATTAAAATAATCAATCATATCCAGAATAAAGTTGACATTGAGGATTTAAGCAGAATCCTCGGTTCTTTCGATATGGCTGAAACTGCTTATTCAAATAAAAAACAACCCAACTTATATCTCGATTTTGACCATAATATAAGAATGTTTTGGATATTAGCCGATGAATTATCTATTAATGATGCAGATTTGATGATAGCTTGCATGCTTTACGGTATAAATTATTATGACCCATCAATTACCCCAGAGATAATTGCATATAATTTTGGCGAATATGTGGCATATCTTATTTCAGAATCAGAAGAAAATTCATCACCTCAGGCATTGAATTTTATATCAACAAGGGATAATTATATTATCCTTCGCCTAATTCATTACCTTGATAATCTCAGAAATCAACAATTCAACCCAATTAACGAACTAATCAATTTATTAGCAGAAATCAAGCAAAAGTTTGCAAAAGTTCTCGAAACAAATCAAAATCCTCTAATCACAGAATTAATTGCGAAAATCAATATAGAAAGCAATAAATTTTTTACTTAAATCTCAGATTCGCTCTTGAAACTCAATTGACCTTTAATAATTCCATGTGCTATTATTAATCCAAATGCTATTGCAAACGATAAAAAGCTACTTATTATGAGCATAAATACTCTCTGCGGGGCAACTCTCTTATGCGGAACTATAGCTTCATCTAATTGTATAACTACAGGTACATCTTTTTCTTCTTGTATAGCTTCCTGATGACGTTGAGTTTCTAAATATAAAATAACTTGAGTTAAAATTTTTTGATCTCTTATCAAACCGGTATAAATTCTTTCAAGATGAGGAATTTTTTCGAGGGGAATGGAGAATGCATCTTGTGGAGTTAATCCGCCTTGTTGAATCCTCTGGTACTGATTTCGCAATGACTGTATTGCCTCTTTAAGTCTTCTAACTTGAGGTGATTGTGGATTGTATTCCTGCTGGGCAATATTATATTCAATTTCTTGTTTCGTTAATTCCACTCCGACAGAAACTGCTTGGCTTAATATTGCCTGCGTTTGCTCATTTATTGAAATAAGTTTATTCTGACTTTTAAATAATTCAATCTCTTTCTCAATCGAATCTAAGCGATTTTTATACTCAAATAATGTTCTTTCGATATGTAATCTTGTCTGTCTTGATTTTGATACATTCTTTGTTCTTATGATGTGATTTAAAGCTTTATAAGCTTCATTAGCTACTTCAGCAGACAAACGAGCTGTTTCATTGATATCATCCGATGATGCAAACCAAGGAGAGTCCGATAAATAATACAGATTGATAATACCAGTTTTATCAACTTGAACAGTTATGTTTCTTGAAATATTGTCATAAGAGTCTTCATCAGATTTATTCTTGAAAAATTGATGATTCTTTAAATCCAAGCTATCGAAAATATATTTAGCTACAGCTCTACTTTTCAAAATACCGGTGAATAACTGCAATTGAGTGCTTTGCCCCAAATTGCCCATAAATAATTCAGTCCCTGTAAAACCCTGTAAGAAGCTACCTAAACCAGTGGAACTTTCTGATTGGGCTGGTGGCATCAGTTTTGTCAATGATTCATATTTATATGGAGTGATAAAAGAGTATAATAGGACTATACCAATAAATATCAGCATAAAAAGTAAAATAAACCTCGACTTGTGCTTTAGTAATTTTATAATAGATTTTAGCTTAATCTCATTATATTCCAATCTATCCCTCGCTTAAAAAGTTATTGTCTCGTAAGAGCCATCAAAGAAATCACAAGACCAACAATAGAAGCTAACTGAACAGCAACAGTCAACCCTTCTGTAATGAATTTCCATACGGAAACTTCTCTTTCTGGTGGTACTAATATGTTGTCGCCTGGTTCGAGTTTATATTTTAAATCTTTCGCCAAAAACTGCTCACCCTTTGATTTTACAACTAGTGTTTCATCTTCATCTGCCCGGAAACCAAAGCCACCAGCAGCTATTATGTAATCAAGATAATTATATGCGGGATTAAATAATACTAAACCAGGATTATTTACACGCCCTTGAACATTGACAAATATCTTCTTGGGCGGTACATAAATTGAGTCCTCATCTTGCAGGAAGACATTATCGCTTACAGAGTTATCTTCCAAAATCTTTTGAAAGTTAATAGCCATATACCCTCTTTTCTCTCTAACACGTGCTTGAAAGTATCTCAATTCATTTTCAGACATTTCCGATGGTGGTGTTCTCCATAAACGTTCCATTTCGTCATCTTTTGTTTTCAATTCTTTTTGGCGGATCAACTCAGCGCCTTCAAGAGAAGCATCAGATGTAAAACCACCAGATCTCTTTATTAAATCGCTTACTCGGTCTTTATTTTTTGTTATTGCGTAGTACCCTGGATATTTTACTTCTCCTTTGATAACTACTTTCGAAGCAGATGTCCAATCAGCTTTTTTTGGAACAAAAACTCTATCACCGGGTCTTAATTGGATATCATAATCTAAAGTTTTATTTTGATAAAATGTTTCTTTCCAACTCGATAAATCCAAAATAATTCTATCAGAATAATAGCTCGTTGTATATCTTATTAATTCCACTGAATCGAGCAAAGCAGAATCGAAAAATCCCAATGCAAAACGAAATAGAGCAGATAAAGAATCTCCTTCAACAAATTCAAATTCTCCAGAAGAAGGAACATCGCCGAATATACCTATTGTACTTGCCTCATTAAGTTCAGGCACTATTATCTGATCTCCATCTAATACTGTTGGATTGGCGTCTTTATCTAAGCCCCTTAGAAACTTAAGTAAATCAACCTTTAAAAATTGATTGTTCTGTTTTCTATACAATTTTATGTGCCTAACTGAAGCTGTAAATTTCATTCCCCCAGCTTTTTCAATCACTTCGGAAACACGGTCAACAGCAGTTGCGGGGACAATATTTGGTTTATGAACATCGCCCGAAACTATAACTTTGAACTGCCTCAATTCTGATAAAACAACTGAAATCTCGTTAGTGCTGAAAATTTTTCTTGTTTTTTCAATTATCAATTCTCGTGCTTCAGTTAAGGACTTGTCTCGCAAATTAACTGCGCCGACAGACGGTATAGCTAATATACCATCGGGTGAAACTGTAACTCTGAATTGTCTCGGTTGAGTTGTAACAATTATGATTAATAGCTCATCATTCGGTCCGATGATGTACTTATCCGGGTCTATCGGCTCTTCTTGCAAACCAGTAGTTTCTTTTACTATTTTTCTTGTGGTTTCGAAAGCAAGCGTATCGAGTTCTCCTTTGAGAGCACCTGTAATTACCTCATTTCTAATCTGTGATGATAAGTAACAAAAGTTGAATAATAAAATCAATGGTATAATAGAATATCTTGAATTTAATAAACGCATTATTCTCATTTTGCTGAAATCTCAATTATTTTATCATCCACAAAATTAATAAAACTTAACAACATTTATACTACTGACTAATAAATATTCCAATCTAATTATTGTTTCTCTTGAAAATTACATTTCAAAATGAATTTAGTAGATTTGTATTTGATTTAATAAACAAGAGGCGAGAATGTTTAATCAAATTACAAATACAGCAATTCTTTCAGTTTTGAAAGCTGGTGAATTACTCAAAGATGGATTTGGTTCATCTTTTGGAATCTCAAGTAAAGAAGGTAGAAATAACTTAGTAACTGATTATGACAATCGTTCAGAAGAACTCATAATAGGTATAATCAAGAAGGAATTACCAGAATATTATCACATTTTTTTAGCTGAGGAAAGCGGATTAACGGGTAATATTGAGGAACAATCAATAAGATGGATTATTGACCCCTTAGACGGTACAGTTAATTATGCACATTCAATCCCAATATTTAGCATTTCTGTTGCTGCTGAAATTAAGGGGG
>JBBISM010000201.1:0-4453 GCA_037441245.1 Ignavibacteria bacterium
TGACAAAATTGGATTATTAATAAAAATATATTCGATTGCAAAAGCTGTGTGGGTTGGTGGCGGATTTGGCAAGGGAGTGCATTCAGTCGCTGAACCTGCTGGATATGGTTTACCTATTGCAGTGGGTAATAAATTCACGAATTCCCCCGATGCTATTAACTTATATAAATTAGATGTTCTATCTATTATTACAACACCTCAAGATTTTGCTAATTGGATTGATAATTTAATCGAAAATCATGAGCTTTACAAAGAAATTCGCATAAAAACAAAAGCGTTCATATACTCAGGAAAAGGAGAGAGCAATAAAATAGCGAATATGATAATTAACAGATTAAAAGAATAAAGAATTAATTTTGTTCTTCTTCCTCGTCTTTGATATTAGCGGTTAATTCTTTGACTTTTTGGATAAGTAGAGATTTATTAAAAGGTTTGACAATATATCCGTTTATTTGAACTTTTAGTGCCTCGATTAAATCACGCCGACTCCCCCTTGCAGTAACCATAATAACAGGTATGTGCCTAAAATCGTCATTTCTTCGTATAGTTTTAATTAAAGATAAGCCATTCATACCTGGCATATCCCATTCGGTGAGAATGCAATCAATTCTTCTCACTTTTAATTTATCAATAGCGTCAATGCCATCAACTGCTTCAAATATGTTATGAAAGCCACCATCAACGAGTGCGTTTTTGATTATTCTACGCATTGTAATTGATGGTTCAATTATAAGAATATTCATTCTCAATCAGCTTAATAATTATTAAGAACTACAAAAATAATATAGAAATTACAAAATATGTACCAAAAAAAAAGGGCTGTTTCAGAAAGAAACAACCCCATATTGACTAACATCTCGAATAATCAAACCCATCCGCGCATTTTACAGGCTTCTACAACTCTCGAGATAGCTATCATATAAGCAGAATCTCTCATATATAAATTACGTCCTCTTGCCAAATCTGAAACAGATCGATAAGCGTTAGTCATAATATTATCTAATTTTGTTAACACTTCTTCTAATGGCCAATAATAGTTTGTATTGCATTGAATCTGTTCGAAATATGAGCAAGTAACACCACCAGCATTAGCAAGAAAATCAGGAATAACCCAAATATTTTTGCTTCGAATTGCATGGTCTGCTTCAATAGTTGTTGGACCATTAGCGCCTTCGGCGATGACTTTGACTGTTGGCATTATATTATTCACCGTTTCAGCATTGATTTGATTCTCTAAAGCTGCAGGCACAAGAATATCAACTTCCTGTTCTATCCATTTTTCGCCAGGCAATACTTCATAACCGAGATCCTGAGCTTTTTGACGGTCAATTTCTCCAAATCTATTTGTAATTTCAAGCAATTCATTGAGATTCAAACCATCCTTTTTCTTGTAAGTAAATGATTTCTGCTCTTTGTGGTCCCAACAGGATACAGCAATAGGAGTTCCACCATATTGTTGATATAATTTTATTCCATATTGACTAACATTTCCAAATCCTTGAAAAGCGGCAGTTGTTTGAGCAATATCAATATTTAATTCCTTGAGAGCTTCACGCAAGGTATATATGACACCATACCCTGTGGCTTCAGTTCTACCGAGAGATCCCCCCATACCAAGGGGTTTCCCTGTTATAAAACCAGGATATTTCATAGCATTAATTTTTTCATACTCATCGAGCATCCATAGCATATGCTGGCCAGTGGTCATAACATCTGGGGCTGGTACGTCTTGTATCGGTCCCACATTTCGAGCTAATTGCCTGACCCATCCTCGACAAATTGCTTCTTGTTCACGTAAGGATAAGTGATGAGGATCGCATACAACTCCTCCTTTACCACCTCCGAGAGGTATATCTACAACAGCAGTTTTCCAGGTCATCCACATAGCTAAAGCTCTAACTGTATCAACTGTTTCTTGGGGATGGAATCTAATTCCACCTTTGCACGGACCTCGGGCATCATTATGTTGCACACGAAAACCTCGAAATACCTTATAGGAACCATCGTCCATACGTACAGGTATATTAAAATGATATTCTCTATCTGGATTTCTTAAAAGTTCGCAAGTGGCTTGGTCTAAACCTAATTTTGCTGCTACGTTGTCGAATTGTTGCTGTGCCATCAAAAATGGATTGAATGATGAACTTGACATAAAATACTCCTATTAAAATTCTATTTTTATAATTCTAATTGTTAAAATATTTTATAAATTTAAATTCAATACAAACAAAATTAAATAAATAAAAATTAGAGTCTTCTATGTATCGGTTATATGTAACAATTATGTTGCTATTTAACTATATCATTTTTCAATTGTTTAATTCAATGATAGAACAAACGATAATTTGCTTTTTTATTTGAAATAACTACACAAATCATTAAACATTACAATAAATGCAATACAAATTCTTTTTTTATTAGAATTGAATATTAAATCGAGATATTACAGATGAAACAGTCTATTAAACTTGAAAAAAAATATATTGAAACGCTCAAAGAACGGGCTAAGGAGCTTAATTGTTTATATCAAATAGATGAAATCCTGAAAAATGATTCATTGACAATCGAAGATATCATTAATTCAATCATTGAAATCCTGCCAACTGCAATGCAATATTCGGATTTTTGCAGAGTTAGGATTTTATATGATAATCGTGTATTTGAAAGTATGGATTTCAAAGAATCTGAATGGATGATTAAATCTGAAATAGTTATCAAACGAAAAACAATTGGAAGTATCGAAGTTTACTACATTAAATCTTTCCCTGATGTTTATGAAGGACCTTTTTTCTTCGAAGAGCGCAAATTGCTCAATGCAGTCGCTGATAGATTGGGTAGTTTTATCTTCAAAGTCAAATACGACGATATTGAAGAAAAATTAATAAAAGATACAGAATTAAGTCACAAATTCAAATATGAATGGGAAGTAATCCTTCAAATGCTTCACAATACCGACCCAAACCTGATTTCAATTATCTCAAAAAAGATGATAAATGTTCTTTTCTTTAGAGGTTGTAACGAAGCAACAGATTTATTCGTTCGGTTTGTCAACATACAAAATCCGTTCGATTCTGTTTTATATCAACAAAACAAACCATCGAAAAAAACAATTTTAGAAAATTCATATAATCTTGCAATTGATATTTTGACATTCGCTAAAAAATATTTAGAAAACAATGAAATACTTGAACTTA
This sequence comes from Ignavibacteria bacterium, assembly GCA_037441245.1. Taxonomy (GTDB): domain Bacteria; phylum Bacteroidota; class Ignavibacteria; order Kapaibacteriales; family UBA2268; genus CALHGZ01. Next base: position 3,195 of record JBBISM010000201.1, read on the forward strand.
TCCACAATTGGATTTACGAGGATAGAGCTAGTGAATTGTTAAGGGTACTTGGAAATCCAAACAAACCACTTGCAGAAATTTCTGAAGCTATGAGAAAATTTTATACAATTAATCCTGAATTTCAATTTGATTCACCTATATTGATTGGAATTAAAGTCTCTCTCATTAGAAGATTGTTGTCCGACCATCTACAATACTTAAATATTGCAAAAAATTATTTAGGGCTCAGCGATCTATATCAAATTATTGAAAAAATGATTTTCTCATCCGAAAGTCATGGAAAAATTGGTGGTAAAAGCGCTGGTATAATATTGGCTGAAAATATTATCCAAAAGACTTCTGAACATAAAGAGATATTCTCAAATGTAAGAATACCAAAAACTTGGTTTATATCTTCCGACGGAATGACAAATTTTATATATTACAATAATATGGAAGATATTTTAGATCAAAAATATAAAGACCTCGACCAAGTTAGAAATGAATATCCCTATATAATTCAATTATTTAAAAATGCGATATTCCCACCAGAAATAATTAATGGCTTATCTCGTGCTTTGGATGATTTCGGCAATAATCCAATTATTGTTAGAAGTTCAAGTTTATTGGAAGATAGATTAGGTTCGGCTTTTGCTGGAAAATACAAAAGTCTATTTTTAGCTAATCAAGGTTTAAAGCAAAGAAGATTAGAAGCTTTAATGGATGCAATTGCTGAAGTTTATGCCTCAACCATCGGTCCTGATCCAATTGGCTATAGATATGAACGTGGATTAATAGATTTCAATGAAGAAATGGGAATTATTTTACAAGAAGTTGTTGGTAAAAAGATCGGCAATTACTTCTTCCCAGCAATCGCTGGTGTAGCATTTAGCAACAATGAGTTTCGATGGTCCCCAAGAATAAAACGTGAGGATGGATTAATTAGGATTGTTGCTGGATTGGGAACAAGAGCTGTTGATAGAGTTGGCAACGATTACCCTACTCTGATACCAGCGGGACAACCGGACCTAAAAGTTAATCAAACTTATGAAGATATTATTACTTACTCACAAAAGTATATTGATGTAATAAATTTAGAATCTAATAGTTTCGAAACTATACCGATCACTAAGGTTTTGGAGGAAGTTGGCAATCAATTTCCATTTTTGAATGAAATTTTTTCAATTGACGACGGTCAAAATATCAGAAAACCAATCGCATTGGGTATAGATGCAAAAAAACATAGATTAGTTGTAACATTTGAAAACTTGATTACAAAT
>JBBISM010000202.1:0-4447 GCA_037441245.1 Ignavibacteria bacterium
AAACGCGTCAGGAGATGCGAACAGGACGCTATGAGGGGGGACTGCACGTGAGACGTTCACCGAGAGATCCAAGCAAAACCGATATTATAATATTCAGTAAAGATGGGCGAGACATACCAATTTCAAAAACGAAATCAATAGAGAGATTCTTTTTCGGCGAAGAAATAAAAAGAGTGTTTCACGACGATGTCGGTCAAATCAGTTATCCCGAACGCACAAATGAAATATATGTCAATAGATATCTGCAATCATTGAAAACTGATGCTATTAAAGGTAGAAGATTTAAGATTTTGATGGATTATTCTTTTGGATTAGCATCTACGATTTTTCCTTCGATATTAGGCAAAATGGGAGTTGAAGCTCTTTCGTTAAATGACTATGTGGATGCAACTAGATTCCATCCAGAACCTTCTTTGGCAATTACCGAAGCAGACGAGACAGGGAAAATAATGCGTTCTCTGGGCTATGAACTTGGATTTAGACTTGAACCAGGTGCCGAAAAAATTTCATTAATTGATGAACGCGGTATATGGAATACTCCCTTGAGGTTATTGACTATTATCACAAAACTATTTCTTGAAACTAATCGAGATAGAGAACCCTATAAAATAGCCATAGCAATAGTTGCCAGTAGCGAAATTGAAGAAATTGCTAAGGATTACAATATTGAAGTAATAAGAATTAAAAATTCTCATTCCTCAATGATGGAGGCAACTCGTGAACCTAACGTTTTATTTGTTGGTGGAGCTTATGGGGGTTATATTTTCACTGATTTTCTTTTCGCGTCGGATGGTATGTATTCAGTCGGAAAAATTTTAGAAATGCTTTCTGAAACTGGTTATAAAATTTCACAACTTGATGAGTTATTACCGAGAAGATATGTGTATTCTATTGATGTTGCTTGTCCTTGGGATTATAAAGGTACTATTATGAGGCGTGCTATGGAATACTCCGAGAATTACCAAAGGCAATTAGTGGAAGGTGTCAAAATGTTTATTGAAGATAATTCTGTTTTGCTTTTACCAAGTAAAGAAAAAGCGACTTTCACCGTAGTTGCTGAAAGTTATCAATATGAAGTAGCAGTCAATTTAGCAAAAAAATATAGCGCAATTGTAAATAATTGGATTAGTGAAGAATGAGAGAAATATAAATATCATACGTCTTATAATGTAATTTAAAAAGTATCGAAAAGGATATATCAATGAGTATAACTAGTATATTGCAAAAAGACTCGATATCAATAGGTATGGATATTGACGATAAATTCGATTTGTTAAAAAATATGGTCTATCTTGCTTCTAAATCGGGTAAAATAAATGATAATGAAATAGCCATAAACAAGGTCTTTGAGCGCGAAAAGATAATGTCAACTGGTGTCGGTAAAGGTATTGCTCTTCCTCATGCTAAAACTGATGTAGTTGTTGATTCTGTGGGGGCTTTGGCGATTTTACGTAATGATATTGATTTCGATTCTATAGATGGTAAGCCTGTTAAATTGGTTTTCTTGTTACTGGGACAAGAGCAAAATGTTGGCAATCATTTGCGATTGTTAAGCAAAATTTCAAGAATTTTGAATAATGACTCTTTCAGAAATAAAATCATAAATAGTCAAAATCAAGAGGAAATTTTGCTACTCTTCGAAGAAATAGAACAGGAAATTTGAATATAATTATTTTGTTAGACTCTTACTGATATGAAAATATGATAAATCTTAACGATGCTTTTATTGAAGAATTATATTACCAATACCTTCGCGATAAAAATTCCGTAAGTCCCGAATGGCGTCAGTTTTTTGAAAAGGAAAACATTCAAACATATAAAATTATTTCAAAGACGACTCCAAAAAGACAAGTTAATCCGTTTTCTAGTATAACTAGTACTTCGACAATTGATTTAGATTCTAAATCAGAATTATCAATTGACTCTAAAGAATTCGAATATTTAAACTCCATCCAAGCAAAATTGTCTGAAAATATGGAGGAAAGCCTTGAAATACCTACAGCTACTTCAGTTAGGACTTTCCCTGTAAAAGTATTAGACGAAAATCGAAGAATAATTAATCGCTATTTGCAAAAAATCAGAAGACTTAGAGTTTCATTCACTCACATATTACTATGGGCGTTAGTACGGGCGCTAACAAAATATCCACATATGAATGAATGCTTCGATAGAATAGATGATAAGCCAGCGAGAATAAGGCGAAGTTCTATAAATATTGGTTTAGCAGTTGACTTAGTAAAAAAAGATGGAACAAGATTATTGCTTGTTCCGAATGTTAAAGATGCTCAGAATTTAAATTTCTCTGAATTTATTTCTGCTTTTGATGAAATAATTGAAAAAGCCAGGACAGGTAAGATTGATTTGTCTGATTTACAGGGTACAACAGTAACATTAACAAATCCAGGAATGATTGGAACGACATTTTCCAGTCCTCGATTGATGAAAGGTCAAGGTTTGATTGTAGCTACCGGTGCAATTGATTATCCGACTGAATTTTTAGCTGTTCGCCCAGAAATATTGACTAATCTCGCAGTATCAAAAGTTGTAACATTAACAAGTACTTATGACCATAGAATTATCCAAGGAGCCGAATCAGCAGAATTTTTAGCATATTTGAATAAATTACTTATCGGAGATGAGCTATTTTACGACCAAATTTTTGTTAGCTTGAAAATTCCTTTCGAACCTATTCGTTGGGCAATTGATGTTTCTCACACAAGAGGATATAGTTTATTCGACCCTCGAGAAAATATCGAAAAAAGTGCGCACGTAACACAGATGATAAACGCATATCGAGTGCGTGGTCACTTGCTTGCCTCGACAAATCCTCTGGGTTCGATTTCCTATTATTATCCTGAGTTAGACCCAGCTTATTATGGCTTCACAATTTGGGATTTAGATAGAATATTTCATGCAGATGATTCTTGGGAATCGAATAATTTACCGCTAAGAGATATAATCGAAATTCTAAGAGAGACATACTGCGGTCCATTCGGAATAGAATTTATGCATATTCAACACCCCGAGAGAAAAGATTGGATTAAAAGAAAATTAGAAAGAACACGCAGTTCAATTGAATATTCTCCACACGAAAAATTGCATATTTATAAAAAGCTGATTGATGCTGAATTATTTGAAAACTTTCTACATACCAAATTTGTAGGTCATAAACGATTTTCTCTCGAAGGAAGCGAATCTGTGATTGTCTTGATGGATAAGCTATTCGAAAAATCAGCTGAAACAGAGTTAAATTCCATAGTAATTGGTATGGCTCATCGAGGTAGGCTTAATGTATTAGTCAACAATATTGGCAAAAGTTACGAGCAGATATTTGATGAATTCAACGAAGAGTTTGATGCTGAATCCTATCAAGGCTCTGGTGACGTAAAGTATCATTTAGGGGACTGGGGATTTTATGTTTCACCTGCAAATAAAACTATATCAATTATCCTTGCACCCAACCCCTCGCACTTAGAACTTGTCAACCCTGTAGTAGAGGGAATGGCACGAGCATATTGCAATGAAGTTAAGGATAAGAGCTATTCGAAAGTTCTTCCCATATTAATACATGGCGATGCAGCATTTGCTGGTCAGGGAATAGTTGCTGAGACTCTCAATTTATCTCAATTAGAAGGTTATAAAACGGGTGGAACAATACATATAATAATTAATAATCAAATAGGATTTACTACTTCATCTAACTCTGCTCGCTCAAGTACTTATGCTACCGATATTGCTAAAATGATTCAAGCACCAATTATCCATATTAATGGTAATGACCCAGAAGCTGTTTGTACAGCTGCTAATTTTGCTGTTGAATTCCGTAATAAGTTCAATTGTGATGTAGTCATTGATTTGTTGTGTTATCGTAAGTATGGGCATAATGAAGCTGATGAACCCACATATACACAACCGTTGCTCTACAAAAAGATTAAATCAATGACCCCCGTAAGGGAATTATACGAAAAAGTGCTAATAAATGAGAAAATTATCTCCCCAAATGATGCCGATGAATATAAAACCACCATCAAAAATGCTCTAAATAAAGCCTTTACAGATAGAAAATTAAAATCAAAACTACAAAGAAAGCCTTCTTTATACAAACCTGGACAAATTTTTGAGAGAATTGATACCTCGGTGCCATTCGATAAATTAGAAATAATAAATAATTCAGTTACAAGTATTCCTTTTGGATTCAATATTCATCCCAAAGTCAAAACACTTCTCGAAAGAAGAAAAGAAATGTTTGAATCATCAATTCCTGCGATTGACTGGGCTTTTGCAGAAGCTTTAGCATTTGGAAGCATTTTACTGATGGGCAAAGATATACGTTTTTCTGGACAGGATAGCCGTAGAGGTACATTCAGTCAACGGCATTCTGTTCTTACAGATATGAAAACAGAAGACGAATATATTCCTCTCAATCATATTTCTGAAGAGCAAGCAC
>JBBISM010000203.1:0-4400 GCA_037441245.1 Ignavibacteria bacterium
AGCCTTAAAAATTGCTGAAGGACAGGATTTAGACCTAGTCGAGATTGCTCCTAACGCAGAACCCCCCGTTGCAAAAATATTAAATTACGGCAAATTCGCTTATGAACAGCAAAAAAGAGAAAAACTACAAAGAAAGCAACAGCAACAGCAACAAATGAAAGAAATTCGGTTCAGGGGACGAACCGCCACACACGATTTCAATTTCAAAACAAGGCATGCAAGAGATTTTATCGAGGAAGGAAATAAAGTTAAAGCAACTGTTCAGAGGCAGGGAGATTACTCACGTTGATATTGGCCGAGAATTACTTGAAAAATTTGTCGAAGCTCTTAGCGATATTGCAAAAGTAGATTCTCCCATCAAATTCGAAGGAAGGTCGCTATCGGTTATTTTAGTTCCCGATAAAACAAAAATTTCGAAAAAATCTTGATTATATAGATAAAATTGTTTCACTGCTACAATTATTTCTTATCGAAATAGAAAACTATAAAGCAAAAAATGCTCTAATGCATTACTCTATTGCGTCAGTTCCTCAATTTTTTTATTTAAGGTGGCTTGCAATGACAAACCACCCCAAATTTACAATATTACCTAATCACCACAAATTGCTTTGTTACTGCCACACCTCCGGATTTGAGAGTAAGGAAATATATTCCGGAGGGAAGGGAAGAGACGTCGAATTCGAAAGAGTTTTCTCCCCTTCTAATATTTTTCGGCATAATATCCATCGCTTTAATTCCCATAATATTCGATATATATATTACAGCATCCTTTACTTCAGATATTGAATATCTGACTTTTGTTAAAGAATTTGCAGGATTGGGAATAATAGATATATCTGCATTATATTTCATTGATAAATCAGTTACAGGTATTTTAGGAAATGCTGGCAAATTTTGGTCAATAAATGCACGGATGAAACATCCATTTGAAGCTCTGAAACCAGGATTTAATACGATTTGCTCTCTTGATCTTAATATAACACTACTACCGGCATCAATTACAAAATCGTTATAAGGATCATTTGACTGCGACACAATTCTGGTTGTACTGTTATAATCATAGTTGCCCTCATGTTCACCAAATATAATAAAATCATTACTCGTTAAACCATTTGTTGTTTCCAAATCTGCCCTGTAAGTCCAGAAATTAGCATCCATCCTATCTGTTTGACCATTTGTAAAAATATTCATACATTCATCATAAGAATAATCCATATAATTTTCAATCATATCGTTAAGGTCAGGATTATCTGTATTACACGAATTCCTACCCGTAGGGCACCCACCTGTTGGACTATAAACTGGAGGAGTGTCGCATACATTATCTCCTTGAGTGTTACAATTTGAATTAAGACAACCACCTTGGAATGTGTGTAATAAACCAAGATAATGACCGATTTCATGAGTCGTAGTTCGTCCCCAATTCCAAGGCCAATCATTCGCAGTACCAACATCATCACCAAAATATTCATCTCTAACCAAAATTCCATCCATATCACCTATATTCCAAGGCCAACTTAAACTTATACCCATTAGAGTTGTATCGTTGTTTGTAATTAACCTTGGAACAACCCATATATTTAAATAATTTTCTCTATCCCAATAAGAAAAATTTCTTTTGTAGTTAGATCATTATTATTATATGCGTTAAATGTTTCTTGAGTTGAATAATGCCTTGTTATTCCATTGGTAAGATTATTTTGTGGATCCCTAGTAGCCAATCTGAATTCATATCGTATCAGAACCCCTCGGATCATTATTAAAACCTGGTGTATTCTGCATTCTTCTGTAATCTTCATTTAATACATTTATTTGAGATAATATCTGAGAGACTGATATATTTTGATATGTTTGATTCCATATTATATGAACAACCACCGGAATGCATACAGCATCTGTAAGTAATATGTGATCTTGTTGTGATAATGCAGGCACAAACTCAGGGTCCTTCGTGCCACACATTCTTATATTCTGAGTAAATAAGAAATATATGTTTAAGATCATTACTGTAAAATAAATAATAAATTTCATCACTCACCTTTTAAAATTAGTAATTTCTATTATTAATTTTAGCACTGATAAGATGATATTCGCCTCTGAACCAACCATATTTAATTAAACCGATACCTTTAGCATAAAACCAAAAAGAAGGTTCCATATCATTATAATTTGTAACCATCTTGCAGTCGTTAAACCTACCGATAGGTAAATCAATATTGGCTGCATTTGATGTTTCAAATTCATTTTTATAATTGATGTCATTAATGGTATCTGAAAAGTCCCGATATAGTTTTTCTTCATCCTCAATATATTGAACTAATTTTGAACTTTCAGAAACTCTTACCATCTTTAAAAATATGCCCTCCCATTTCAGGAGTAAATGAAAATACGAAGTACTCATTATTATTTATTATTTTCTTTTCAATTATTTTAATATAATATCTTACAGTATCACGAGAAACTTCATACACCCACTCATTCCCAACTGCAAGTGGAAAATAACTTGTTTCGGTTATTTCTGCATTGATTATCTTTATTCCTTGATTATCCGTTGGCTTATCCTCATTGCAGCTAACAAGAGATAAAATTAATACAAGCATTATTGATAATGTTGTTTTCATCATTAACTCCATAATTAATTTTTAAAATTTATTATTTATTTATTAATTTATTTTTTAAAAAATCAATTTCCTTTTGTTGAGCAATTATGTAAAGCGTTAGTTCCTCAATCTTCTTCAAAAGCTTCGTTTGCATTTTAACTAAATCAACTCCTTTGCTTATCACCTCGATTTCTTTTGGAATGTCAGGTAAATGCTTTTCTTTTTTTATGTAGTTTTCAAGATCATTTAGTGATAATAGCTGATACTCCTCATCAAACACAAAATCTGCCCAATTGCCTTGAGCAACGTCGCATAGAAACTCCTTCGCCACCACTTGCCCGTCCACACTCAGCCTGTAATTCAAGCCCTGCGGCAATGCCGGTTGAAAATAATCGCTACCAATCTGCACATTGCCGATGACGTTCAATGCCTGTTCAGGTGCGTCTGTACCTATACCAACATTTCCATACACTACAAATTTATCTTGTGGGTTCGAATATCCTATTCCCACATTTCCGTCGTCGCGGATTGTAAATAATGTTGTGGGAATATTATTTTCAACCTTTAATGCGAAAGAATTTTCGTCATCACCATTGCTGATTATGTGCAGTTTAGCTTCAGGCGAATATGAATCTATTCCGAATGAGCCATTAGGTAAGAAACGTAGAAAATGTCCGCTCGTAAATACTTCCTCGCCATTATTTTCCGCCATATCAATTGAAAAAGTTACTGCTTTCTCTTGCATTTGGGGGTCCGCATCAATAGTCATTGCATAAGAGGGTATTCCGCCTGCAAAGTTCACATTTTTCACGCCATCCCAATATGCATTGAACTTCATTCCTTTGCGTCCCCCATCTTCGAAAACTATTTGGCTTCCTACCTGGAGAATACCTTTGGGATTGGGGTTCCTTATTCCAACGCGTCTATCATCTCTAGCAGTTAAAATAGGCAATCCATTATTATCGGCTATAAATATTGAATATGTTGCGTCGCTGATTCCGAGCCCTCTTATAGAAAGTCTGCTATTACTGTTGAGCGGATATGTTCCGATACCAATCAATCCTTGATTGTTCTCATTCCTTACTGTCAATCCCATCATTCCTCCATTTTGCTCTTCATAGGTGATAATATCATTCTGGTTGCCAATACCAGCATTGCATAGAAATAAAGCTCCATTATTTTCATAAGTTAATGAATATGAGTATCCGTTTTCTATTCTTTTTCGATTATTTTGCCCATCTACATATTCATTATATCCAATGAAGTCATAATTAGCTCCGATATGGAAGTTCAATTTATTTCCGATTTGTAATGCATCTTTGGGTGCCAATTGAAAAATACCGACGTGCCCGTTCGGTAGGATTGTCATTCGTTCTAAATCTGGTGCTTGCGCTTCTGGTGTTGTGCAAAATCTTAATCTGCCTGCGTTGTTTCTGGTTGTTAGCACTATATCCTCGGCGGTTGCATCTGCATGCAAGACAATATCGCCTGATGAGGTATTTGTGGAATAAGTATTATTGTATGGATTAATTAAAACGAGATGCCCCCAAAATTCTGGTTGTCCTTGATATTGCAACCTTATTGCAGGGTCATTGCATTGCAAAGGGGGTGCAAAGCTGTTGATATGCAATGGTTTCATCCCGATATTCCCATTATTGTGAATACCGATATTCTGGTTTCCCAATAGCGTGGGAAAATTGTCACACTCATTCTGTGCTAAAGTTTTACCCCCCCCAACACATAGGATACAGAAGATAGCTGCAATTGCGTTGCGAAAAAAGTTTTGATTATACATAAATC
>JBBISM010000204.1:0-4360 GCA_037441245.1 Ignavibacteria bacterium
ATCCTATCACAATCAGCATGAACAAGTGCAGGCCCATAACCAGCTAATACATATTCACGTGCCTCTAAAAGAGTGTTATAAGAATTAAATGGACATCTACCATTACAATTGAAAATGGCAAGATTTCTCATCCCTTTATAATTGTCCGAAATCTGAGCATTAGCTGTTTGTTCCCATACTGGTACAGATATTCCATATTTGTTATTTTGAATAACGAATATCACTGGCAATTTTTCCAAAGTTGCACAATTAATGGCTTCCCAAAAATAACCTTCAGAACAAGCAGATTCTCCGCTTGAATATATTGCTAGTTCATCACCGTCATATTTTTTTATCGCACGAGCAACTCCAGCTGCGTGTTGTGAATGATTTCCTGTACAAGACGATACATTTTGAATTCGAATTGAGGGCTTAGCAAAATGATTGCTCATATGACGACCACCTCCTGCAACATCAGTTTCTTTGCTCAACCCGTTTAGTATTAGTTCCTCAACTGATATGCCCGCTGATAAGCAGGTCAACAAATCCCTATAATATGGAAATAGAAAATCTTTATTTCTTCGAAATAACTTGCCCATTGCTATTTGAATGCCATCGTGCCCGCCAAAGGGTGCATGGTAAGACCAACCTTTTCCCATTTTCAAGTAAAGTGCTGCTTTATCATCTAATAATCTTCCAAGATGTATCTCCTTATACCAACCTATGACGTGTTCCTTCGTATATTTCCTTGCATCAAAAGGGCAGTTCAAAATTATTTCTCGCTCCTCACCCTTATAATACATCTTGACTGTTCGAGGTTCAACATTTAGTACTTGACCGATTGATGTGTCGGTCTCTTTCTTGTATTTTTTGTTATTTATGTTTTTCTTTGTCATATATTATTTAATTATAATATTACAGCATCAAAACAAGCAATATACAAAAAATTTTAATTCTAACAATGAATAGGGTTAAAAATTAATCTGGGGTGTTTCGTATTTGAGAAAAGAAGCCAGTTCGGAAAGATGAAAAAAAACCTTTACAAAAACCAGCAAAAAAGTAAATATGTATAATACTAAAAACAACGAACAAGTAGAAGAAACGAATTTTCTTAGATAGAGATATAATAAGTGACCAGACTGTTACTATCTGTATATAAAAAGCTAAAGGAGTAAAAATTAAAATAAGATTCTTCTCTGTTATCGAAATTAATACTGATATTAATTGAATCAAAATCATTAATAAAAGCAGAATTAAGCTTATATCAAATCTATTTCTTGTTAATGAATTAACCATAGCACGCCAAAAGCCATAATCAAACATCTGATTGGCGAAACTGCTGAGCTTGTCTCTAGTATAGTAATAGACAATCGCTTGGGGTTCTAAATATAAATTGTAGCCCTATTGTTTTGTTAATCTCCAATTCAATTCGAGATCTTCCCCTTTTTTTAGATTTTCATTATAAAGCCCAATTTCCGTTAATTTGTTTTTATTATAAAGACAAGCATAAGTAGTAAAGACTTTTTGAAGATTATTTCTTTGAGAAAAGGATGTAAAATATCTGCCCCCAAGATAACTATTAAAAGCTGTTCTTATTGCTTTTGTTAATGGGGTTTCGTTGGCATTCAAATGTTGAGAACCAACCCCAATCAATTTTTCATCTTCAACCAACAGTTCAGAATAAACGGAGTATAACTTAGATAGCCAATTTTCATCAGCAATAGAATGACCATCAATATAGGCAATCAAATCAAATTTGGCTTGCAATATTGCTAAATTTCGTCCGCTTGACTGGTATTTATTTGGATTGTTTATTAACTTAATTTTTGGGGTAATCTTTTGTAAATTTTTCACAATTTCACAGGTTAAGTCGTTGGAACCTCCATCAGAGACAATTATCTCAGTTTCACCTGGATAGGATTGATTTAATAAGGATTCTATGCATCTTTGAATATAAGTAGCTTTATTATAAACAGCTACTATCTACTATAATGCTAATACCAGGAAATTGTTTTTTTTCTAATTCATCCATTGAATATCTTTTTACCCAATTTACAAGCCATTATAAAACCGATAAAATACCTTGGATACTTTATCAAAAATACGTGAAACATGGAAAGAATTTTAAGGAAAGTATTATTTTGATAAAATTGAGCTTGAATTTCTCGCCTTTCTGCCTCCCTCAAACCAATGTTTGTTCTGTTGCTATTCAAACCTTCAAATTCCACTATTGAGATTATCCCTTTGACTTTTTTATAACTTAGACCATTTTTTATTGAGTGAAGGATTAAATCATAATCAGCTGATATTTTATACAATTCCCTATATCCATCAAATTTATCGAATATTCTTTTACTAAAAAATGTACCTTGATGGGGTAAGGTATCATTTATTAAAAAAAAGTCCGTCAACTTTTCAGGTATCTTCTTGATAAAAAAAGGTTTCCCCTTTTTTAGTAACAAAACATCGCCAAATACTAATTCCTCGTCTTTCGCTTTTATAAAAATCCTCTTGATTGTATTTGAGTCAAATAAACAATCACCTGCGTTTAAAAATAGCAAATAATCCCCGCTTGCAATTTGTATGGACTTATTCATAGCATTATAAATCCCGCTATCAGGTTCAGATATAAAGTAAGTTATTTTGTCCTGATACTTTTCTATTATTTGTATAGTCCCATCTGTTGATTGACCATCAATAACTATATATTCAATATTCTCATAAATCTGATTGATAACACTTTTGATAGTCCGCTCTATACTATTTTCAGCATTCTTACAAACTGTGATTATGGATATTTTCTGCATTTAATTGAAATTCAACGAATTAATGTTCATCAAAATATTTTTGAATAGTCAATTTTATGCCGTCTGATAATTTGATTTTAGGCGACCATCCAAGAGAGCGAATTCTGCTAATATCAAGAAGTTTTCTGGGGGTACCATCTGGTTTAGATGCATCAAAGATTATATCTCCTTTATATTCAATAATTTCCTTAATTTTTTCAGCCAATTGTTCTATTGATATTTCCTGACTTGTTCCAATATTAATGAACTCGCCTATATCAGAATAAGAAAAATTATTCATTAAATAAATGCTTGCATCTGATAAATCATCAACGTGCAAAAATTCTCGTAATGCTTTTCCTGAACCCCATAATGTAACGCTATTTTTATTTATACCGAGCTTTGCCATTATTTCATCAACTTCTCTTGTTCCCATTGAATAAATCTGATTATCCAATCCAAAGCCCAGCTTAAATTTTCTTAAATCCTTGAAAATCCAATCATAGTCTCCATCAGATAATCTTTTTGCAAGCAGAAATTTTCGTATAAGTGCCGGCAATACGTGCGATGTCTCTAAATTGAAATTATCCAGACCTCCATAGAGATTTGTCGGCATAACTGAAATGAAATCTGTGTTATATTGTTCATTATAATATCGGCATAATTTAATAGCAGAAATTTTTGCAATTGCATATGGCTCATTCGTTGGTTCTAATGCACCTGTCAATAATTGTTCTTCTGTAATTGGTTGTCGAGTTATCTTCGGATAAATGCAAGAAGAACCAAGATTTAGTAATTTTTTTACACCAAATATTTTTGCTGAATTTATAATATTTACCGATATCATTAAATTATCATATATAAACTCCGCTTTATACGTGCTATTAGCTAAAATTCCACCAACTTTAGCAGCAGAGAGAAAGACATAATCTGGCTTTAGGTTTGCAAATAATTCAAGAGTCTTTTGTTGATTTGTTAAATCAACATCTTGCTTATCAATACCAACCAAATTTGTATAACCAAGCTTTTTCAAATTCTGAAATAACGCAGAGCCGACCATTCCGCCAGCTCCAGCTATCAAAATTTTTTCATCTTTTTGCATTTGAATCAAATGTCATTGTTAATGTCATCTAAAGATAAAAATTTATGTTCAGTCCAATTGACGCCTTTATTTATAGCATTTTTAATACCCTCCAACGGTGCGTCTAAATCCAGCGATATTAAATCATAGTCAACCATAATCTTAACAAGGTCATCAAAGAAAATCTTTGGTTGCCAAGCGAGTATATTTATTGCTTTGGAAATATCTGCTTGAAGGCAATCAACTTCTGTCGGTCGAAAGTATTTCGGGTCTATTTCAACAATAATATCACCTTGCATCAGATTGCAATTAGAAATTGTTTTCATACTCTTGATAAAACCCTTTTCATTTATTCCCTCGCCTCGCCACTCAATTTCAATACCCGCATATTCAAACGCTTTATTTACAAATTCTCTGACCGAATGACTTTCTCCAGTTCCAATAACAAAGTCATCAGGCCTATCGTGCTGAAGTATGAGCCACATCATATCGGTATATTCAGGAGCAAAACCCC
>JBBISM010000205.1:0-4337 GCA_037441245.1 Ignavibacteria bacterium
GGTGGTGGTGGCCAGCCAATTCCGACTTCACCTGAGATAAGAAAAAAACGAGCTGAAGCTATTTATAACGAAGATCAAACAATGAGTGTTAGAAAATCACATGAAAATCCACATATTAAGTTGATCTATGAGCAGTTTTTAAAGGATGGACCTTGTGGGCACTTATCTCATAAATTATTACATACGCACTATGTAAAGCGAGGAAGATATATAGTTTAAAAAAAGTGTGAAAAATTTACATTTGTCATAGTAAATTGCTCATATTAATATTATTTATGAGCGTATAAAGTTGTGAAAAAAAAATCTATATTTACACTTGTTCCCCCTCGAGTTCAGTTTGAGGATTTCTGGGTCGAAATTCGTAAAAGAAATTTATGGCTGATTAAGCTCCGATATGGGGCTGTTTTGATGCTCACATCTTTAATACTGGGTACCTATCTACTCAGAATAATTTACCCTGACTTTTATCTTTATACTTTACCTCATTGGATTATTGCATCATCAATTTTACTTTATAACACTTTTTTCCACCTTTTATGGCTTAAGCTTGCTCAAAGAAGAGATTGGTTTGGTGATAAAGGAGATAAAAAAGATAATGAAGAGCTAAGGAGATTTAGAAGTCCACATTTCTCATTGTTGCAGATTTGTACAGATTTTATTGCATTAATACTCTTCATTTATTTTACTGGTGGAATCGAGACCCCGCTATTTGTATTGTATATTTTTCATGTTATCATAGGTAGTTTGTTCCTTCCTGGAATTGTTATGAGTTTAATCATAACAACTGTTTTTGTTGCATCTGTTCTTTTGACATTATTGGAATACTTCAGCATAATCCCCCATTATACGATACAGGGTTTATTGATATCGCATCAATATGACAATATTCAATATATAATAGTATTTTATATAATATTTGCCTTAGCACTATATTTAAGTACATACCTTGCTAATTCCATATCTAAGGAGTTATATAGAAGACAACGTGCTTTAGACGAAGCATATAAAGAATTGGAAAAAGCAGAAAAGGCAAAATCGAAATATTTAATGTCATTTGTTCATGACCTCAAGACGCCAATTTCTGCTGTCATAACATATCTAAATATGATAATGGAAGATGCATATGGTAAAGTTGCTGAAGAAATCAGAAGACCAATTGAACGCTCAATAATAAGATTAAATAGTGGTATTGACTTGATTAATGATATTCTATGTCTATCAAGCCTAAAATTGGGAATTTTAACAACAGAACCTAAAGATATTAATTTGGTAGATTTATTTAATGAGATATTAAAGGATTTCAGAGATGCAATCCAGAATAAAAAAATAAATGTAAACATTAAATCACACCCAGCCGAAATAGTTACTTTCAAAGCTGATTGGACAATTTTAAAATTAGCTTTTTCGAATCTTATATCGAATAGTATAAAATATACTGATGAAGGTGGAATTGTTGAGATTTATTTAAACGATTCTCATTCGCTGTTGACAGTTTCTATAGCTGATAACGGTATTGGAATACCACCAGGGGAAAAAGATAAAATATTTAAAGATTTCTATCGTTCAACCATTTCAAAGAAAAAAGGTATAGAAGGAACTGGATTGGGGATGTCAGTTGTGATTGAAGCTTTGAAATATTATAACGCAACAATAAAAATCGAATCCCCATCGTATTTGAAATCTTTACAAGATAGACCGGGGACTGAGTTCATAATCGAATTTAAAAAATAATCAACAAATTGGAGTTAAAATGATAAAACAAATCATCGAAGAAACGCTGAATCAACAAGTTACAAGAGAGATGTATTCTTCAAATCTCTATTTATCAATGGCAGGATTTTATCACTCAATAAATCTCAACGGTTTTGCGAATTGGATGCGGGTACAAGCTCAAGAGGAAATGTTTCATGCCTTAAAGATTTTTGATTATATATTAAATAGAGGCGGCAATGCGAAAATTGGTGAAATTTCAGCCCCTCCCTCTCATTGGGATTCTCCATTATCAGCATTCGAAGCTTCTTACCATCACGAACAACTCGTAACTAACTGGGTAAATGAATTAGCAGATTTAGCAATCAAGGAAGGTGACCATGCAACTCATATACTAATGCAGTGGTTCATTACAGAACAAGTCGAAGAAGAAGCAACAGTCAGCGATATAGTTTCGAGACTCAAATTAGCTGGGGACAATCCGAGCAGTTTATTTTTGATGGATAATGAATTAAAGACAAGAGTATTTACTCCGCCAACTAAGTAAGTTGACAAATAAGTATAAAAAGGGTGGACTTCAATCCACCCTTTATTTATTATAAGTGCATTAATAATAATAATATTACAAAGACAACATTTCGGAGACATTAAAGCTATATAATAATTCTAACCAGCTATTTTTTTGTAATTTATAAAAATTTTATAAGCATAGATTATAAATTTTTTGTAAATAAATTATTGAGGTCTTATTTATGAGCGACAAAGTTTATGTAACGATTGATGGTAATGAAGCGGCAGCTTATGTTGCTTATCGTGTGAACGAAGTTTGTGCGATATATCCAATAACTCCATCTTCAAATATGGGTGAATATGCAGATGAATGGGCAGCTAAAGGAATAAAGAATATATGGGGTGTTGTACCAACAGTTGTCGAAATGCAAAGCGAAGCAGGAGCGGCTGGTGCAGTCCATGGTTCTTTACAAGCTGGTGCTTTGACTACAACATTTACTGCTGCACAAGGTTTATTATTGAAGATCCCAAATATGTTTAAAATTTCTGGTGAGTTGACCCCAAGCGTATTCAATATTAGTGCACGTTCTATTGCAACCCACGCACTCTCGATTTTTGGTGATCATAGTGATGTAATGGCAGCTCGCACTACTGGTTTTGCAATGCTATCAGCGGCTTCGATACAAGAAGTAATGGATTTTGAATTGATAGCTCAAGCTAGTTCACTCGAATCCAGAATTCCTTTCATAATGTTTTTCGATGGTTTCCGTACATCTCACGAAGTATCAAAAATTGAGTTGATTAGCGATGATATTATGAGGGAAATGATAAACGATGAGTTTGTCATTGCACATCGAAAGAGAGCATTAAGCCCCGATCATCCCGTAATACGAGGAACTGCACAGAATCCCGATGTGTTTTTCCAGAATCGTGAAACTATTAACCCGTTTTATGATAAATGCCCTGATATTGTCCAATCAGTTATGAACAAATTTGCATCCTTAACCGGCAGGCAATATCAACTATTCCAGTATGTAGGGCATCCCGAAGCAGATAGAATAATCATTCTTATGGCATCAGGTTGCGAAACTGCACACGAAACCGTCGAGTATCTAAATAATACCGGAGAAAAGGTAGGTGTATTAAAAGTTCGACTCTACAGACCTTTCGATATAAAACGATTTGTTGAAGCAATACCGCCAACAGTAGAAAAGATTGCTGTTCTCGATAGAACGAAAGAACCCGGTGCTACAGCCGAACCTCTTTATTTAGATGTAATTAATGCATTAATTGAAGGTATAAATCATGGCTATGGAAATGTAAGAGCGTTGCCAAAAGTTGTTGGCGGAAGATATGGCTTATCTTCAAAAGAATTTACACCAACTATGGTAAAATCTGTATTTGATAATTTAAAATTGGAAAGACCTAAACATCAATTCACAGTTGGTATTAATGACGATGTAACTCAAACAAGTCTTGATTTTGACCCCGGCTTCAACATTGAGCCTGATAATGTAATAAGGGCTATGTTCTATGGTCTTGGTTCTGATGGTACAGTGAGTGCGAATAAAAATTCAATCAAGATAATTGGCGAAAATACAGATAATTATGCTCAGGGATATTTCGTATATGATTCAAAGAAAGCCGGTGCAGTTACCGTTTCGCATTTGAGGTTCGGTCCGAATCCAATCAGGTCAACCTATCTTATTTCTCATGCCAACTTTATAGCTTGCCATCAAACAGTTTTCTTAGAAAAATATGATATGCTCAAAGATTTAGTAGATGGAGGTACATTCTTAATCAATGCACCTTGGAAACCGGAAGAAGCTTGGGATAATATACCAAAGACTACTCAACAGAGAATTTTGGATAAAAAAGCGAGGTCTATGTTATTGATGCTCAACACGTAGCTGAAAATAGCGGTATGGGTAGAAGAATAAACACTGTAATGCAAGTATGTTTCTTCGCTATATCAAATGTTTTACCAAAGGAGGAAGCAATTGAAAAGATTAAAGAATCAATAAGAAAAACATATTTTATTAAAGGCGAAGAAATTGTTCGTATGAACTTGCAGGCAGTTGATAATACTTTAGAAAATCTATACGAAGTTCCGATAC
>JBBISM010000206.1:0-4312 GCA_037441245.1 Ignavibacteria bacterium
ATTATCGTTTCCAATTAAAGATAAAAAAATTCAGAAAAGACTTTGGGAAATACTCAATGTTTATTGGAATGACAATCTAAAATCTTGGCGATTAAATTCAGATGGTTCTTATACAAAAATCAAAGCTCAAAAAAATAGTGTTCTTTTATCTTCGCAAGAATATTTTCTTGATGAATTAAATAATCATAAACAAAATCATCTCTAATTAAATTAATAATGCAAAGATAAAAATAAAAAAATTTAAATAATCGAGTCCTAATCGAATTAATGTTTCTTAAAGTTTGAATCTTATTTATTTTTCGGTGAATTTTTTAAAATTGACATTAAATATGCGTTTTATACTTTTCTTTGCCAGAAGATATATATTTGCGAGCCACTCATTCAATATAATCAATATAGTATCAATTATATCTATAGTCGGTATTTCCGTTGGTGTTGCTGCATTAATTTGTGTAATGTCAATTTTTAATGGTTTTAGTGATATTGCAAAGGAGCAAATTATTGGACTTGACCCACATTTGCGTATAATTCCAGAAAGCACTTTAAGTGATGAAGAGCAATTGAATATCATCAATCAAATCATTAACATTAAAGGGGTTGTCTCTTGTATTCCTGTTGTATATTCCAAAACGGTAATTTTCAAAGGTGAAAATATGCAGGTTTTACAATTGTATGCAGTGCCTTCAAATCAAATAGCGACTATATCTGGAATTAAAAACAATATCATATTAGGGGATATAAAATTCGATAGTCTCAATTTTACGAATGAACTTATTATCGGAGCTGCAATTGGAGATAGATTGCGAGTATTTCCAGGTGATACGGTATATTTAATGACGCCCGAAATGATAGAAACATCATTACGGACTTATAGAAGACCCTCGCCTTTAGAATCAGTTATCAGAGGAATATATCTTTCAAATCATAACTATGATTTTTACGGATTTGCTGATATAGGCAAAATTAATAATTTGTTTGCTTCGAAAAAGAATTTAGAATTTGCAATTGATGTAAGGGTCGTTGATATTGATAATTTAGAGAGCATTAAAGCTACAATACAAAATATGTTACCACAATCATATCGAATTGAAACCTGGAAAGATTTAAATCGGGATATTTATCGCATAATGGATTTTGAAAAGATGGTTGCTTTCTCAATATTGAGTCTAATCATTTTAATCGCTGTATTCAATATTTTTGCGCTTTTAAATATGACAGTTGCTGAAAAAAGGAGTGATATTTCTGCATTAAAAGCCATAGGAGCAAACGAAAAGTTAATAACAAGATTATTCATAGCTGTCGGTTCAATGATTGGCTCGATTGGAACGATTATAGGAGTTTTGCTCGGTTTGGGCTTATGCTATGGTCAGTTGCAGTATGGTTGGTTCAAACTTGACACATCAAAATACTTCGTAAGTCAATTGCCATTGAGTATAAATTACTTTAATGTCGTTTTGATTTGCATTGTTTCGCTTTTACTATCGTTATTAGCAACGATTTATCCCTCGAGAAGAGCTGGAAAAACAGACCTTTTGAAAGCATTGAGAGAGGAATAAAAATTATTTAACGGCTTAATACGTTAAATTTAATAAAAATATGACGATAAATTTATTAATTGTTATTATTAGATGGAATAGATGATGAAACTACTGTTTTACCCAATTTTGATTTATATCATATTGACTAATATTCTGATATGCAATGCTCAATTAGGAAACGTAATCCTTCTCAACGGTAAGATTGATGAATATGATAGCGGAAAGCCATTGGGATTGAAGATAAATTTTGTAGCAAGTGATGGTAAGAAAGTTATTGTCAATTCTAATTCGATTGATGGTTCATATCAAGCAGTGTTAAATGCTGACGAAACATACAAAGTCTTAATCCAAGATTATATGATTATTAAAGGCGATAAAGAAATAACATTGCCGAAAGTATCTGAATATACAGAAAAGTACCAGAATTTTACTTGTTCTAAGTTAGCCCCTGGAATGGTATTATCCACTTATAAAATGTTTAAACCAAATGAAGATAAGTTGCTTGCATCAGAGTTACAAATGTTAAACGAAGTCAAGGAGCTTTTGGCAAATAATCCAAGATTGATATTAAAAATAATTGTCAGTACTGAGGATTCCTGGTTCGGACCTAAAAAAATTAAAGTGAACGACCCAAAATCTAAAAGGAAAAAACCCCAAACTATAACTATAAGTACTGAAGAGCGAATGAAAGAGCTTCTCGAGGCAAGGGTTAAAAATGTTCAGGATTATTTAATCAACAATGGAATTAAAGATAAAAGAATTGATATCGAAAAAAAATTAGTTTATCATCAACCAGCCCCAATTAAAAAGACTAAATGTAAAAATATACCCCAAGCTCAAGTTGTAACAGTAGATAATATTATTATTTCTGTTGCCCGTTTGATGAATCTTTAATTATTGGCTTATCTTTAATAAAAAAATAATAGTAAAATATAGATTCCGGGACTACAAGCAATAAAAGTGAAAGTGTATCCCGATTGAAAAATATAGTATTCCATTTAGCAGGCATAATCAGTGAAGCAATAGTTGAAGTGATTGCCCAACCGATAGAAAACATAAGAAGAATAATACCAACTGCCAAAAAACCATCCTTAATTGTTCCGCTTTGCCAATTTTTTGTATAAGCATATAAAGCAGCAACAATATGTAAATAAAATATTAAAACTTCTATCATAAGCGAATCTATTTTTCATTTTCATTAATAGTTGTTATAATGTCAATTGTAACTGTCCTGCAGTAAAATCTGCTTTCTGGGAATTTATTATCATACAGTATTTTACTTTCACCGAGACCATCAATGACTGCTTTGTCTATTTTCAGAGCTTTTGCTACTTCTTTCGCTCTTGTTAGGGATAATCTACGATTTACTTCTTCATTTCCGATTGCATCTGTATAACCATATATATAAACTTCTGAACTCTGATTTAATCTTGATTTTATGAAATTGACCATTTGAAGGTGTGTATTATCGAGTTTAGCTTTGCCATAATCAAATAATATCAAGCTATATTGCTCGAATTCTTTATCTTCGATGCGTTCGAGCCTTTTTCTAGGTATTGTCAATTGTTCGACGGGTACAAATTGGTCTGGAGTTTGATATGATTGACCGAGAATATTTTTTACTTTGAATGAGTATTTGATTAGTCCAGGTTTGATTCTATTTTGTAACAAACTATCATTTATTGTCCATTCGAAGTATTGAGGTGGCGCTGATTTACCATTTCGCTGAAATAAAACCATTCCATTTTGAGTAGCGTTTAATTGCCAGGTATCAACATTTAGCTCAGAAATGATTTTAGGATAAAACCTAATAGCAGGGTTAGCCAGTTTACGCAAGGTATCGTTAGTCATAACTGGCTGATTAATTCCTTCAAAATCTGATGAAATTTCAACTCTTCTATTTTCGTCATCTGCTCCGAATTCATCGCTTATTGTTGGTGATTTTGGTAGATTTCTAGCTAAAGTTTTAATTCTATTTGGTTGAATGTTCCAAACATTGACAAGATAATTCTTAATAGCCATTGCTCTATCGAGGGAAAGCGCAAGATTGTTTCTCTCATCGTTTATGTTTCGATTAGTACCTGTCAAAGTTAAGGATGCTGATTGATTGTTACGGAGTCTCATACCAATGATATTAAGTATGTTATAGTATGTCTCAAGAGTATTCAATTTCTTCAATTCATTTATATTAAAAGTATATGTTTCGCTTGGACTCAATAATTTATATCTCTCGGGTATTTTATCTGAATTTTCCTCAAAAAATATATACATCAGCAATGGTCTAACATTGAGGGAAACGAAATCTTCAATAATTATATTAAAATCAGCTTTCTCAACCGAAGAATTGGTTAAACCGACAGCTTTTATTGAAGCTGTTAAAAAAGGTGGTTTTTTGGGTAATTCGAGTTCTGGTAGTGGTGGTGAAATAGGTGCTGGGGGCGGTGGTGGTGGCGGAGGAGGTTCTTTGTATTTTAATGAGAGCCCTAATTTTATAGAGTGGAAATTCCAACTGATTTTGTGGATTAAATTGAATGGGTAATAACTATAGAATAATTCAGGATTTATTGTAAAAGTTCTATCTTCTCTTAGAGGTAATTCATAAGATAAACCGCCAGAAAAAGATAACTGAAATCGTTGAAGTTCAGGCAAAGCCCCATCAAAGTTGTTTCTAATTCTCGACCCGTTGGGAAAAGTCCCAATAAATTCAGGTTCAATTATTTTTTCGTGTTGCGAAAAAGAGCCGTCAATAATATAATGTAGCCCATATCCAATAT
>JBBISM010000207.1:0-2679 GCA_037441245.1 Ignavibacteria bacterium
TTCCACAGAATGGCTGCCGACCTCCTAAGAGGAGAAGAGTTTAAAGAATTTTAAGCCAATAAAATTATTATGAATAATACAAATGAAGTAAAGATATGAACATTCAGATGCAAATGCCCGATAGGGTACAAATTGACGAAACATCAACCGATTTTCATGGAAGGTTTATCCTGCAACCACTTGAACAAGGTTTTGGTGTTACAATTGGCAATTCATTAAGGAGAGTGCTTTTATCGTCTATACCAGGTTCGGCAATTATAGGTGTTAAGATAACCGACGTATTGCACGAATTTCAAACGATTCCCGGTGTTCTGGAAGATGTTTCTGAAATAATCTTAAATTTGAAGGAAGTCAGACTTATTGCTAACGATAAAAAAATGCACAAAGTCTTGCTTCATTTGAAAGGTCCTGGTTATTGGACTGCAAAAGACATACAAGAGAATTATAATCAAATTATAATTATTAATCCTGACCATATTATAGCAACCTTAGCTGAAGATGCTGAATTTGATGTTGAATTAAGAATAGGAAGAGCTAAAGGATATGTACCAGCCGAAGAGCAACAAATATCGGATTTCCCGATTGGGATGATGCCAATTGATGCCATTTATACACCACTTAAGAACGTGATATTTAACGTCGAGCCTTATCGAGTCGGTCAAAAAACAGACTATGAAAAACTTGTCCTTGATATTCGTACAGATGGTACAATAACAGCCCAAGAAGCACTGCATACAGCTGCAAAAATATTCGACGAACATATAAAATTTTTCATAACATTCGATAATTCCCCCAAAGATGAACCCATATCTGATGTTGTTGAAGAAGAAGTTAAATCTGTCGAGCGCAATCGGTTGAGGAAAATTCTCACAACCCCTGTCGAAGAACTCGAATTGTCCGTCAGGGCTTACAATTGCTTAAAAGCAGCAAACATTAAAAATCTTTCCGAACTGGTTGGTTTGCAAGAATCAGAACTTTTAAAATTCAGAAACTTTGGCAGAAAATCTCTTGCTGAGCTTGCCGAAGTCGTTACAAATTTTGGCTTGGAATTCGGAATGAATGTAGAGTATTACCTCAGAGAAGAACCTAAGTCAGATACCGCGGAGTAATTTTTTTGAAAATTTTGGGATTTAGTAATGAGACACCTGAGAACCGGTAGAAAATTAAATAGAACGAGCAGTCATAGAAAAGCTTTATTGCGAAATTTGGCTACAGCATTATTTCAACATAAAAGGGTTATGACAACAGAGGCAAAAGCGAAAGAGTTAAGACCCTTTGCCGAAAGGTTGATAACCAAAGCAAAAAATGCTCTGACTCGTGAGCAAAGCAATGCTTTGCCCGAAGGTCAAAGTATAGATATTCATAATAGACGAATTGTTTCGATATTTTTAAATAGCAAAGCCGTACTGCAAGAATTATTTGAAACAATTGCACCTGCTCTACAAGAAAGACCAGGTGGTTATACACGAATTGTTAAACTCGGTGCAAGAAGAGGCGATGCTAGCAAAATGGCTGTTATCGAACTTGTCGATTGGTCTCAACCTCAAGATGGCGCTGTATCATTAAGAAGGAAAAAGAAATCAACAAAAGCTAAAAAAGCTACCAAAGTTAAAGCAACACCAAAAGAAACTGCAACTGAGGATTTAACTACTGAACAAGAAGTTATACAAGAGCAGACACAATCACAAGCTATGGAAGATACCCCAGAGCAGAAACAAGCTCAAATCGTAGAAGAAACTCAAGAACAACAATCAGATAAACAAATCGAGGAAGAAAAACCAGTTATTGAAGAAGAAGTTGTGGAAACAACTGAGCAGCTGGAAGTTACCGATATGGAGAAAAAGACAGATGACGAAAATGAATCAAAAAATGAAGAAAACACTAATGATAGTAAAAATGGATAAGATGATAGCAGAAAAGAAATTTATTGCTGGCGTCCTTGGCGACGCCATTTTTATTATTAAATTTTATTTTGGAATAATTAATGAATGACTCAATTCTTATAGCAAAGGGCATTTGGAAATCATATAATACAAAAATTGGAATCATTAATGAAGTCCTTAGAGGAGTTGATATTGACTTAATAAGAGGTGAGTTCGTCTCCATCGTTGGTCCCTCAGGTGTCGGAAAAAGCACGTTATTATATATTTTGGGAAGTTTAGAAATACCCGAAGAGGGCGATGTGAAGTTAATTTCTCAAGGCGTTGTCTATGAATATCCAAAAATAAATAATGAAAAATTATCTGAAATAAGAAATAAAACTATTGGATTTGTTTTTCAATTCCATCATTTACTTGCAGAGTTTTCAGCCATAGAAAATGTAATGATACCATCTTTAATACGAGGAATACCATTCAGCGAAGCTAATCACAGGTCATTGTATTTACTCGAGCGAGTCGGAGTAGCCCAAGTTGCACATCAAAAACCGTCCGAATTATCTGGAGGCGAACAACAAAGGGTCGCAATAGCAAGAGCACTTGTCAATAATCCAGAAATTGTTATAGCTGACGAACCAACAGGTAATTTAGATTCTGCCAATGCTTATAAATTTTTGAATTTAATGAGAGAATTACAAAATGAATTTAATCTAACATTGATTGTAGCTACTCATAGCAATGATGTTGCTAAAAATTCAGACAGAATTCTAAAGATGATTGATGGTCATATTATTGATAATTA
>JBBISM010000207.1:2707-4290 GCA_037441245.1 Ignavibacteria bacterium
TTGCATAAGTTTAGAGTAAGTTATTTTGAATTTAAGGAGTAGTATAATGAAAAAATTGATATTTTTAATTCCATTCATAGTTCTGTGTATGGCTTGCCAGAAATCTACTGAACCCGAGGTTGATGATGAGAAAACGAAATTACCGCCCGATGTAATCGAATTTGCCTTATTTGCACGCGAATCAACTATTAAGATTGGAACTACAACCGATATTACCGCCTTTATTGACCCACCATTTCTACTGTTAGACTATCAATGGAAAGCATCTGAAGGAGCAATTCTCGGTTCCGGCCAAACGGTTTATTTCTCAAATTGTTGTGCATCCAAACCCAAGATTACTTGCACTATTTCAGATAAAAATGGAAATAAAGCAAGCAAGAGTATAGAAATAACAGTCATTGAC
Source organism: Ignavibacteria bacterium (assembly GCA_037441245.1). Lineage (GTDB taxonomy): Bacteria > Bacteroidota > Ignavibacteria > Kapaibacteriales > UBA2268 > CALHGZ01. Next base: position 3,111 of record JBBISM010000207.1, read on the forward strand.
TGAGACTTCTTGTTGTGCTTATTCTAATGAATTCTCATTTCATTAATACATTATCAGATTTTGATTATAAATAATATGATAGATACGCAAGCAATCTCGAGGATTAATCTGATGTCAAACAGATTACAGCTTTTATTTAATTTAATTATATTCCTATTTATTATTTCATATATATCTTCTGCTCAATGTTGTAATGTAGGCATTCCATCTGGTGGTACAACCAATTTGGGAATATTGTCAGAAAATACAATTAGAGCAAACTTTTTTTATCGCTACAGCAAATCGAATGATTACTATCAAGGAGATAAGAGAGTTCCAAATATCTCAGTAAAAAATGGGAAATTCGCTTTTATTGGATATAACCTTGGTTATGGAATAACAAATCAATTTTTGATAGAAGCCGAAGGGGGATATTTTATAAATAAATCACAAGAATACGAAATTGATATCATCAAAGCAAATGGATTTTCTAATCATTTAGTTTCATTAAAATATAATATTTTTGATAAATTTGATTATGGAATTGAGTTAACTCTTGGTGCTGGTATTAAATTTCCATTTACAACAGAACCTTTCGAATATCGCAATGTTAGAGTACCCTATGATTTACAGCCTTCAACCGGAACATTAGGATTTGCTTTTCACCTTTTTGCTAATTTAGATATTACTGAAGATGCAAGGATTTTTCTAATACATCGAACCGAAATCAATCAACAAAATAGACAGAAATATAAATATGGAGAAATTTTTATAAGCAGCGTTTTTTTCGCTCAGAATGTAATAGATAATTTAATGGGATTATTACAGTTCAGAAGCGAGATTAAAGGCCAAGATGTTCTCGATATGAAAACAATGCCTAACTCGGGAGGGTATATATTCTTCATTTGCCCACAAATAAACTATAATATTGATAACTTCAATATTACACTAATCTTTGACTACCCAATTTACAAATATTATAATAGCAAACAACTTGCTAACAATTATTCTACTGCTTTGAACATATCCTATCTTTTAAATATCCATTAGACTATATTAAAATATTATTTAGTCATTAATGAAAAATGAAAAACGAAAAACGAAAAATTAAAATAAACATAAGGAGAATTGTATGAAAAATTTAATAATTACTATCATTTCATTATTCATTATTAATTCCTTCTTCTTATTTGCCGAAGGC
>JBBISM010000208.1:0-4254 GCA_037441245.1 Ignavibacteria bacterium
AAATAACGGTGCTATGAAAATAATTAAAGATTTCATCGCCTATGGTGCTGGTCCTCGAGCTTCGCAATACCTTATTCTTGGAGCAAAAGCAAAAGCTGCACTAAATGGAAAGTACACTCCTGATATTGACGATGTACGTAGTGTTACTGCGCCCGTCTTACGCCATAGAATAGTAACAAATTTCAATGCTGAAGCTGACAACGTTTCGCATAACGAAATTATCGATGCAATTCTAAAAGAATTAAGCTGATGAGCAATAAATTCAGTAAAATAACTATTAACAGAAGAGAATTCGCAAATAAATTGATTAATTTTTGTTGAATTACACTTTTATTCATTTTGCATTATTAATTAAACCATCTATTCTTTTTAATAAATCCATTATGGTTTCGCCCCATAGAATTACACCATCGGGATGCCCACCAAGAATAATTACATCGTTTTTCCATTGCGATGATTTAATAATCTGGATTAAATCTAATGCAAGTTTGACTGTTCCATATTCATATCTTCTTTCTGTTGTTGGAACTCGATAGATTAATGCCTCCCAAATTTGTCTATTATGAAAATGAACAACAATCTTTGCTTTATCAACTGCATTATAGACACTAGCGTGGGTCAAACTTTCTGATGATGCATTTCGACGGCCTATACATTTAACAAAATTTTGCTCGAAATCATAATCAACAACTGCACAATAGTCCGAAATAGTGAATGTCTCTATCCCAGAATTGCCCGAAGTTGTTATAATAAATTTGGGCTTGTTTGAATAATTTTGCCATAATTCAGAACACAGCATACTCACATTACCGTACGATATGCCATCTTCTGATAATCCAAACAATTTTTTGTTTAATAAAAACCGTCTTATCGAATTCAAATCATTTATAATTGACGTATTTTGAATTTCCCCTTTGATTAATTCGCATTTAAATTTGATTATTTCGCTTTTCATCTTATATTTCATCAGGAAATATTTTCAAAATGTCTTCTCTATTCGGTTTGCATATTCCGCGTTCGGTAATCAAGGCAGTAACAAGTTTTGGAGGAGTAATATCAAAAGCATAATTAAGAGCATTAGCACCTTTATAAGTCAATTCTAATTCCTTAATTTCAGAACCATTCCAACCGCTAACAATTAAAACTTCTTCTTCCGAACGTACTTCTAAGGGTATGTCTTTTGCATCAATATTCATAGACCAATCAATACTCGATGAAGGCAAAGCAACGTAGAACGGTATATTATTATCATAAGCGGAAAGGGCTTTAAGATGAGTTCCGATTTTATTTGCTACAAAGCCATCAATTGTAGTTCTATCGCTTCCGACGATAACCAAATCAACCAAACCTTTTTGCATAATATAACCACCAGCATTATCAGTAATTATGGTATTAGAAATCCCCTCTTGAAATAATTCCCAAGAAGTCAATTTAGCCCCTTGATACAAGGGTCTAGTCTCATCTACCCAAATATGCAATTTTATTCCTCGCTCATTAGCCATATAAATAGGTGCTGTAGCAGTCCCCCAATCAACAGTAGCAAGCCAACCAGCATTACAATGAGTTAGAATATTTATAGTTTCATTTCCTTTATTCTCCACAATCTTTTCAATTATTTCGAGACCATATTTACCGATTAATTTACAACTATTAATATCATCTTGAGCGATCCCTCTTGCAATTTTCAGAGCTTGCTCAATACTGCCTTCATAATTATTCGAGCTTTTTACTGCATCAATTACTTTTCCGACAGCCCAACGGGCATTTATTGCTGTAGGTCTCGAAGAAATTATTTCCCGCCCAGCTTTTTCAACGAAATCAATAAACTCATCATTTCTGATAGAAGCTTCAAGACAAGCTAAATACATACCATAAGCGGATGCAACTCCAATCAGTGGAGCGCCCCGAACCATCATAGTTTTGATTGCTACAACAACATCCTGATATGTTCTCAAAGTTTTAACTTCTAAAACATAGGGCAATAATCTTTGGTCAATTATTTCGACCGATTGAGAATCATCGGATTCCCATATTGTTGTAAAATTTTTACCGTTTATTTTCATTTTTTTTTTATTTTTTTTGAGACTTTTTTCTGTTTTATGTGTCTATTATAATATATGGTTTGCAAGTTCGTAAAAGTTATTATGCAAAAAATAAAAAACATATCAAAAATATTAATTTTGTCAATATTTTCAATAGCAATATGCTATTCACAAACGGATTATGAAAGAATAAATAATCTTTTACCAAAAAATCTCGGATTAAATAATTTCGGAACAGAATTTTGGCTAACGATTCCACCGCCATTGCACGAAGAACCAACATTTTCGAATGTGCAGATTCAACTAATAATTATCTCAACCTTCCGAACGATGGCTTCCATTGAGTTTGGTGGAAATAGAATATCAAGATTCGTTGTCCCGTATGAACCAACCATAATAAATATAAATGCGAGCGATATACTACCCTACGTTAAAAATGCCCTTACCCCCGAAGTCAAAGAATTTGTTGCATACCGAAAAGGCGTCAGAGTTTCAGCAAGTTTACCGATTGCCCTTTATGTTTCTGTTAATTATTCTCTTATAAGCGAAGGTTTTGTCGTTTTCCCTGTTTCCGCTTTAAGCAACAACTATATGATATCATCTTATCCCGATGCTTCTGGTTATTATCTTTATTATAAAAGTCTTCCGAGTATTACTGGAATCGTAGCAACTTTCGATAATACTAAAGTTCGTTTCACTTTAGGAGGCAATCAAAGCACAAAAACAGCGGGAGGACTAAAACCCGGATTTTCTATCGAAGAAAACCTCAATAAAGGAGATGTATGGATTATCTCATCTGGAGCCGATGATGCTGACTTATCAGGGAGTAAAGTTGAATCCAATTATCCCGTTAGCGTAATTACTGCAAACCAATGCGCCAATGTGCCAAGTTATACTGGTATGTGCAACTATTTACTCGAACAGGAAATTCCAATAAATAGCTGGGGACAGATATATCACACCTGGAGTCTTGCCGGAAGAAAACATAGTCCAATCCTACGCATTTATGCAAGCGAACCGAACACAAATGTATTTATGAATGACAAACTAATTGCCAATATTCCCAAAAATAACGGTATGTTTGGTGAAGGATTCATTGAAATTCGTTCTACTGAAGATTCGACTAATGATGTTTCAGTCATAACTGCAGATAAACCAATTGGATTAACACTGCTTAATACTGGCTCCATTGAAGATGGTTTACCAAAACCCAAAAGCGATCCTTTCCAAATAAATATTAATCCCCTCGAACAATATCAAACTGATGTAACTTTTTATTCATTTGGAATTACCAATCAAAATTATTCTGAAAATTATCTTGTCTTGATTTATCCTTGCGATAATTCAAGCTTACCGATGGATGATTTCGAGATATCAAGAGTTTATGACGGTCCCCTTGTCTGGCGAAAAGTTAAAGAATTAAAACCAGTTTTATACGAAAAAGTATTTCCAATTGATGTTAATGGTCAAAGATATGCCATTAGAATTTTGCCGTGGGAGCAATCCGCTATTTATAGACTTCAAGCCAATTTGCCTTTCACTGCATATATTTATGGCTCGAATGAATTCAAATCCTATGGATTAAGTGCTTCAACGCTATTGCTCAACAAACGTAGCAAAGACAAAGAGCCACCTGTGCCCAATTGGGAATTCGATTGCGAAGGCAATGTGCAAGGCACTGTTGTTGATAAACCTGATGACCCTAATATACGTTCAAACCTCTCGCTTATCTTCTTCTTCGAAGATGAAAGCTATAATTATATTTTCGAAAATGAACAATTCATTCCTGAAATCTCACCAAAAACAACCTGGAAATTGAGGATTATTAACCTTGCAAAAGAAGCAAGAGCCGTTATCAGATTTACTGATGATGCTGGAAATGATACGCTTATTATAATTGATTATTACCCACCCAAAATCGCTGCCGAACCGAACAAAATTAACTTCGGATTGCTCGCCGAAGGGGAATCAATTACAAAAAGAGTTACAATTACTAATCTTTCGAAATCTAATATCAATCTAAACTCGATAAAACTTTCAAATTACAATACTGGTTTTTCGATTGTGAATAATCCAATGAATTTAGTACTAATCCCACAGCAAAAATTCACACTCGATATTAGATTTACAGCATCAAAGGAAGGTTATTATAGCGATACTCTATTGTTTTCAAATGAATGCATTACTTTGGCTAAGGTATTGCTCGAAGCAC
>JBBISM010000209.1:0-4249 GCA_037441245.1 Ignavibacteria bacterium
TTGGTTTGAGAATAAATCAAGACCGGATACTTTGTTGCTTCGCATTGTTCTTAGTCAGTTAGTGAAAAAAAAGTTCGAATTTATAACGAATAAATGCAATTCTCATTCTTCAAATATTTCTATCTGTAAAATAACTTTATGAATTATTCCAACAAAAGAAATTAATAAATGAACAAATCTCAATTAATGAAATTTAAAATTGGTATAATTTATGCTATTGATTAATTTTATTATTATTGATTTTTATCAATAATAAGATTTTTAATAATGAAAATATTATGAAATTATAATGAAATTTATTATTTTAGAAATATTTATAAATTAAAAATGAAAAATTCATTAATCGAAATGCGGATAAACAATTTAAATATTATCACAAAAGTATTGACAATATTCGCCATTGCACTTTTTAGCAGTTTAACCGCTTCAAGTCAAACTATTTCAGCAAGTCCAGTTAATTGGTTATATCCTGATGGCAATTATTCAGCTACCCGCTATATATCAATACCTTCGAGCCGACAAAACTTGGATTCATTTATTATTAAATGGTCGTCTCCATTTATTGCTGGCGATGTTCAACCATTAATTGGGAATATCGTTAATAATCCCAAAATTAAAAGTAATTTTAGATGGAGTCCAAATGAAATCGCATCAGTTATTGGAGATGAACTAATCTTAATTGAAGCAACGGGACGTAAGAAAAAAAATACAGCTTTGCCTCCTTTTGTTAAAGGAATTTCAGTTCTATTCGATACTCTGTCGCCTGTTATTGGCGGATTTACAAATGTTCCGCTCTCTATGGGGCTCGAAACTATAGAATTTTTTAATGATAGGGATAGCTTGGGATTTGCTTATCTTGCATCGTTTAATCATAAATTCGATACTCTCTCGTTGCTCAAACGCCTTGCAATTGATTTGCGGGACTTTAAACCAAATTTATTCGCAAGCGTAAAGCCATTATTCGGGCATCAAGTGGGTGCGTATTTCTCAGTTTACTCCACTGTCAATATGACAACCCCTGATACATCTCTCAATACTGATTATTTTCGAGGTTTAACAGCATTCAATACTGGTAATACAATTTATACTTATCCCCTCCCCGATGTAGGCGATAATATCAATTCGAGGGTAACGCTTGCCCCATTTATAAATATTTCACAACCATCTTTTGATATAGTAAATGATATACCAACTTTGCTTTTACCCTGTTATCCCGATAAACATACTAAAGAGATAAATAACAGATTTTTTATTCCTACCCGAGCTGATATCCCATATTTATTTGCATATAATTTGCAATCAGGTTCAATTTCAAATTCCTTCACTCCAATTGATTTAACATCATTTCTCGATACATCCGATAAACGCCCAATTATCAAACCATATTTTGTTGATATTATTGACAATAGCACCAATCAGTCCAAATTTATTCTTGTTGCAGAAGAATATATTGGTTTGGATAGTTCGCGTGGTAAACCTAAACTTCATTTATTCAGTCCAAATGGCAATCCAATAACATTTCCAAGAGATAATATTTCGCCAAGTATTTTAGGGGGGTTGAATCACCTCTGGTCAGTTGCAATTGGTAATGTTGACGGGGGTTTAAATAATGAACTATTGCCCTATTATCCCAATAATCGAGGGAATGAAATTGTTGTTACTCAATCATCCAGAAATTTTGTTTACCCAGGCAACAAATTAATGGTTTTGCGTTATAATAGCGGTCCGAGAATACCAAAGCCATCACCACCAAATAGCCGCCTATTTCCTTTTGATACAATTGCTACGATGCAGATTAACGGCTGGGTCGCCGCAGTTAATGATATTGATAGCGGTGCCGATGGAAAAGATGAGATTTTCTTAGTCAATGGCTCTACCCTTCTTGTTCTAAGAATGAGGGACTATACCGAGTTCGAATTTCAAATAGGTATTCCGCTCGATACCGTTTTTATAATGAAATTCGGGAATGAATTCATTTCAAATATAGCTATTGCAGATTTAGAAGGCGACGGGAAAAGCGATATAATTGTAGTTACCTGGGATAGTCTATATGTAATCGGGTCGGAAATTCCTGGCATAATTCAGATATTAAGCCCAAGACAACAAAACCCACCTAATCAAACTTATTGCATTGGCGATACTGTTGATATTATTTGGAAAAACCTTATCGAAGGAATAAATAGAATTTCCATATTTTTCAGGGAATACATAAACGGTAATCCTACTAATAATCTTGTTGCTATAAGGCAAGGATTTATCAACAAGGGAGATACTCTGGGTCTCAAATATGTTGTTGATAATCTTTTAAGTGGTAAAACGGGTAGATTTATTATTCAAAGCTTGAGAAGTAACGATTTCCAAGATTCTTCATCTTTATTGACATTTAATCCACCAACTTTGTTACCACAACCATTGAATAGAAGCATTTATCCTGCAAGTTCTTGGATTACTTTGCAAGGACTAGCTGAGTGCATAGAATCAGTTACAGCAGTTTACAGTATAGATGGCTCGCAATGGTTGACTCTTGAAAACCAATCTGTAAATTTTGTTGGTAATAACTATACTATTATTGGTCAATTGCCCTGCGTTATTTTCTCGGATTGCCATAATCAAAATGAAATACCCATTTTGATTGGCATTCAGGCAGAAAAACTCCCATACTCAAACATTTTCAATTTGGGAACAATCAGTTTGACGCCAGCAATTTTACCGATAGTTTATTACGAGAACCAAACAAGCTGTCCATCGAAAGTATTTAAATGGTTATTATCTCCATTAACAATAACTTGCGATACCGTCGAAATACTATTTTCTATTGATGGCGGTAATGCATATCATACATTGGATAAAGTTCCAGCTTCCGCAGGTGAATATATTTGGCAGATACCAACTAATATGCCGAATGAAGTCAATTTGCGATTTTGCTGCAAAAACACTTGCTATAGGACAGATACACTATTTATTGATTATAAACCCACATATATAAGTATTGTAGCTCCCAATCCATTCAATCCACCATTTGAAACATTAGAAGTAATATATGAAGTTCCTGATGAAGTTTATGTAACGATTCGCATATATGACGCAGCTAATAGATTAGTCGCCGAGCCAGTATCTAATATTTCTCGTAAACCGGGACTTGCCTATTGTGATAGATGGAATGGAGATACGTTCATCGGAACAACAGCTTCAAACGGTTTATACTATCTAAGCTTGGAAATGTCAAATGGTGTGAAAGAAATTTATCACATTTTTATAAGAAAATAAATCATTAAAAATAAATTATGAACAAATAAGGTGGATAAATTATGAGACTATTAATTATCGAAGACGACAGGAAGGTAGCATCTTTCATAAAGCAAGGCTTAGAAGAAGAACGTTATATAGTAGAGACCGCAGCAGATGGTATAACTGGCTTAGAAATAGCATTGCACAATCCTTTTGATGCTATATTGCTCGATATAATGCTTCCCGGTCGCGATGGTTTCTCAATATTGAAAGAATTGCGTGATGCGGGTGTTCATACTCCTGTAATAATGGTTACCGCACGAGGTGCAACAGAAGACAAAATTGCTGGACTTGATTTGGGCGCTGATGATTATCTCGCAAAACCTTTCAATTTCGATGAATTAGCCGCCCGATTGCGTGCTATAATGCGACGTTCAAGCACCGAAAAATCAACGAAACTAAGATGCGCCGACCTTGTTCTAGACACAGTGTCTCATTTAGCATACCGATTTGGTAGGGAAATCGAACTCACAACAAAAGAATATGCTTTGCTCGAATACCTTATGCGGCATAAGAACAGAATACTCAGCCGCGCAACTATATCCCAACACGTTTGGAAACATAATTTCGACCAAGAATCAAATATAATTGATGTGTTCATAAAGCGATTGAGAGCAAAAATTGAAAACGAAAGCTCTCGCAAGCTTATTCAAAGCATCAGGGGGGTCGGTTATCGAATTCGAGAAATTCAACCAGACAATGAATAATGCAATTTTATCTTCGAACTATAGACACAATTCAATCGCTCTAATTAGACTTAGATTATTAAATAGCAGTCTTATTTTTTTATCTAAATTTGAAATTAAGATAACCTAACTTCAATATATAAAATCTTCGCAATTTGTTGAATTTAATACAATAAATTGATGTTGAAAACTTTTCTCTTTATATAACGAAAAATTTTTTTAGTTTATTTTTTTTTATAGATAATTTTTTTAACTTAGTATGTGTTAAATGTAGC
>JBBISM010000210.1:0-4228 GCA_037441245.1 Ignavibacteria bacterium
ATATGGAAATTTAAGAATTTGATTGGTATATAGCTGTAATATCCGTGAAAGCTCAAATCGAGTATTTTTGAATCGAGTTTATGTTCGAATCTGCCTGGCTCAGATATTCCATTTATAATCACATTGGTTAATTCGATATTTGTGAATACTTGTCTATTGTTGCTGAGAGCAAGACGAAAGCTTAGAAAAGACAAATTATTAATTGGATAATCCAACAATCCGAAAACATCGAAACCATTAGCCCAATGATTTCCATAATTACCACAACAAGAGGGAAAAGTAGGTATTTTGCCGAATTGAGCAATGTGATAATTGAATTTGTAGTTAAAACCCAATCCAAATTAATGTTTTGATTCTCGGTTGTATCAATGTCATCTGCATAAGAATTCATGACATCCATACAAAATAATAGAATTATGATAAATGAAATATATTTAATTTGCAATATATTCTATTCGTTGATATACAATTAGATGCAAAACTAATCAAATCATCGTTTCTTTGCAATATTACGTTCATTAATATAAAACACGTCAATTTATTAAGAAAACAATTTGAAACAATACTAAAAGATGATAAATAACGTCGAAAAATAAATAAAATTCATACTTCAAGTAACATTTATTCGATATGTTCCAAAAACCATTCAAGCGATTTATTGGGAAATCAAAGAATGAACAGACTCCGTTAGATGAGACTCAGGCAGAATTATTAACATTAATTGATAATTGTAAAACCAAAATACAGAACTTCAACGAGGCGTTAATAACCAAAGCGTTTATATTTTCGATAAATGCCCACCGCAATATATTTAGAAAATCAGGTGAACCATATTATAAACACCCTCTCGAAGTAGCAAAAATATTGATTAATGAAGTTACTCTCGACAACGAATCAGTTGCAGGAGCGTTACTCCACGATGTTATTGATTATGGCGAGAATTGTTCAATAAAAGATATTCGAAATGTATTCGGTTCAAAAATTGCCAATATTGTTGAGGGTTTATCGAAGATTCAGCACGTTGAATCTCAATCCTCAGACGATATGATTGAGATTGAGAGCTATAATCGGTTGCTTATATCTATGCTGAAAGACTTTAGAATAATATTAATTAAACTCGCCGATAGGTTGCATAATATGAGAACTTTGGAATATTTATCCAAAGAAAAACAATTGTATTTGGCTCGTGAAACATTACATATTTACTGCCCGATAGCCCATCGCCTTGGTTTAGGAAATTTCAAGTGGGAATTAGAAGATCTATCCTTTAAATTTCTGAATCCTGATGAATATAACAGAATCAGCGATAAGATTCAAAGCACAAGGAAGGAACGCGAGGATTATATACGAAAATTCATTACCCCTTTAAAAAAATTATTGGACGATGATGAATTTCTAAAAAAACTAAATTTGAAAGTGGAGATAACTGGCAGGGCTAAGCATATTTACTCTATTTATCAAAAAATGATTTCCCGGGGATTAACGATTGACAAATTAAATGATTTATTCGCAGTTCGAGTAATTCTGGATACTGAAGATCATAATCTCTGCTTTTATGTTTATGGTAAAATCACAGATAAACATAATCCCATTCCAGGAACATTTAAAGACTATATTCACACGCCTAAGAAGAATGACTATCGTTCAATACATACAGTAGTAATTGATGAAAATGGTAAGTATATTGAAGTTCAGATTAGAACAAAAAAAATGCATGAATTTTCCGAAAAAGGTTTTGCTGCCCATTTCTTGTATAAAGGGGGAAGTTCTAAGGTAGAAAATATTTTGCATGAGGCAAATATCAAAGAGTGGATTGATTCTTTGAGGTTGTTCAATGAAATTTCGGAAGAAGAATCACATCAGGAATTGTTAGAAAATGTTAAACGTAGTCTATTTTTTGAAGAGATATTTGTATTTACACCATCCAAAGAATTAAAAAAATTGCCGAAGGATAGCTCACCCTTAGACTTTGCATATAGTATCCATTCTGATATAGGTAATCACTGCATTGGTGCTAAAGTTAATGGGAGGATTCTACCGTTTGATTATCGCTTGAAAAATGGGGATACGGTCGAAATTTTGACTTCTAAAAATCAACAACCAGACAAAGAGTGGTTGAAATTTGTTGTTACAAGTAAAGCAAAATCAGAAATAATCAAATATTTTAGAAATATCAAGAAAGAATTGGAAAATAAGGGTCGAACAATTTGCTTCGAGAAAGTCAAAAAGGAAAATGTTGATTTAACTGAAAAGGAGTTTGAAGAATTATTACTTACAATGCGATTTAATAGTATAACAGATTTTTATGAGGAAATCGCAAAAGGAAATATCAATATTGATAGAGTATGGGAATTTATATCCTACAAATTAAATGAATACATCAATTTGAATAATAAAAACAATATTCATTATACAAATGATTCAAATAATCAAGCTAAAGATTTAGAAAAAATTGCTGTTGATATTGCCAATTGCTGTTATCCCTTGCCAGGGGATAAAATTATTGGATTAATAACAGATGTTAACGAAATTATCATACATCATAAAAACTGTACTGTGTTGCAAAGTTTACAAAAATCCAAGAGTTACAACCTAATCGAAATAGATTGGTCTTCTATTAATCCTAATGAATTAATCGCGTGTCTAATGATAATTACAAAAGAACAGAAAGATATTATCAATAATATCACAAATTATATCATTAAATTTGAAGATACCTTAATCAAAGGCATTAGAGTTGAAAATACCGAAGATGAAATTCAAATTGAGTTGCTTGTGTCTATACAAAATATTGAACAATTCCATCAAATTAGATCCGAGATAATTGCAATTAAGGGAGTGAAAAGCATTAATAGAAAAGTTCTTCCTGAATTACAAAACATCCATCCCTGAGATAAATTTTCTTTGCAATTCAATTTTTATTAATTTGCATTTTATTGTTTTATATTTGTCTGGTTTAAAGTGAATTTAACTGTTCTGTTATTTATTATACTGGGTGTTCTTGCAATGGCTAGTGCAATCGTAACAATAGCACATAAAAATCCAATCGTTTCGGCAATGTCATTAGTAGTACATTTTTTTATGTTAGCAGGTTTGTATCTGACTCTCAATGCCCAATTCATTGCTGTTATCCAAGTGCTGGTTTATGCTGGTGCAATAATGGTTTTAGTAATATTTGTAATTATGCTTTTAAATTTAAGGGATGAAGACCAATTGCGAGAAAAATTGAATTTCCGAAAAGTAATAGCTGGGCTGTTTGCGGTTGGTCTAATTTTGCAATTTGTTACTATGTATCTTGCAGGTAAAGGTGATAATATTTCTTTGCCCGAAAAATCAATCGAGATTGGTTCTGCTCAGTCAATAGGACAAGCATTATTTAGTCAGTATATAGTCCCATTCGAAGCGATTGCAATATTATTAATTGTAGCTATTATTGGTGCTATTGTATTATCTAAACGAAAATATGAGTAGATGGAGAGATTGAAATGATGACTTATGTGCCACAAGAATATTACCTGATTTTATCTGCTATTATGTTTGTAATCGGTTCTGTTGGTGTATTAACACGACGAAATGCCATCATAATTTTTATGTCAATTGAGATTATGCTCAACTCAGTGAACCTTACTTTTGTTTCTTTCGCATCATTTATGGGAGATATAGCTGGTCAAATCTTTGTTTTTTTTGTTATGGCAGTTGCAGCAGCCGAAGCTGCTGTCGGATTGGCTATTGTGCTTGCATTGTTTAGAAACAAAAAGACTGTATATGTTGATGAAGTGAATGTGATGAAATGGTAATAATAAAATAATCATTCATATAGTTCCATTTGAATATTATTAAAATTTACAGTTATCGCCTCTTTTGGGGCGATTTTTCTATATTGCGATTAATGTGATTCTATCAAATTACCTTATCATTAGGGGTGGTTAGTAATAAAAAAACGCCCCTATTAACAAAGGGCGTCAGGAGAAAAAAAAAATGAAAAGGTAATATTGTTAAAGAATTACATTGATGATTTATCGAATTTATCAAGTTTTATACTGTATTTTTTTAAGTCTTCGACGGATAATCTTTTTGCTCCGATGAATCGTTTATTGTAGTAAGTAGATTCTAATGATGAAATAGTAACGCCATAGCGCGAGCTTGCGTGTGCAAAAAGATTATCCCCGAGATAAATACCAACATGAGAAATATACACTCGCTTACGAGTTTGGAAGAAAACTAAATC
>JBBISM010000211.1:0-3656 GCA_037441245.1 Ignavibacteria bacterium
ATAATAAATCTCAATAAATTTTTTGAGCAATGGGTCTTTAAAGCAGGACACCCGATTTTTGAAATAAATACCTATGCCCATAGTTACAACGACGGCTACAATATAGAATTATATCTAAATCAAGTGCAAATGGGGAGTAATGTTCCTTCATCTTTTACCTGCCCTGTTGAATTATATTTTTATTTCGGTGATATCATTCATTCTGAAACCATTGTAACCAATAATAGAATAGATAAATTTGAGTTCAATTTCGAATCAATTCCCGATTCAGTCAAAATAAATACTAATAAATTACTTGCGAATCTTAAGTCAACTATTGTTTCGGTTTCAGAAAACCATAGTCAAATCGAGTTATCTGAAAATTTAATAATCCCAAACCCTATATATTCTGGAAATACTGGGAAATACACATTTGAACTCAAAGAACCATCATCAGTAATAGCTGAATTATACGACATTCACGGGCAAAAAATTCAGGATATTTATAATGGCTTTCTCAATAAGGGGCGTTTCGATATTAATATACCAACATATACACTACAATCAGGGAACTATTTGTTAATGTTGCGAATAGGTACATTACAAAGAATTCTAAAGTTCGCAGTAATACGATAGTACCCTCGAATACTAATTTAGGTTTGTGATTATTGCCATAATCTATCTTGTTTATTAGGAGATTTTAAGTTGTTTATTAGCAAGCAAAAAGGTCAGGATATTTTTCTTATACTTCCTTATAATACAATTCGCCATTCATCAAGGTAACTACAATAAGTTATCTGTTACTAATAAAAATCAACGCAATACTTAAAATATGTTTTTTTAGTCAATTATTTTCATTTCGACTCTTCTATTCAGAGCTTTCGCTTCTTCTGAGGTATCTTTTTTCAAAGGTTTTTTCTTGCCAAAGCCAGTAGTCTTAATTCTTGAACCACTAATACCAGCAGATAGAAGATAATCTCTCACGGCATTTGCACGACCTAATGAAAGTCTATCGTTATAATCATCAGTCCCTACATCATCTGTGTGGCCTTCTAGTTGTATTTTAATATCTTTATTATCTCTAAGAAATTCGACAATACGGTCTAATTCAGGTATTGATTCATCCTTTAAAGTAGATTTATCAAAATCAAAGAAAACGAGCAATCTCGTATTTCCCTGTGTAAGTGGATATAACTGAATATCCTTTGTTTCTTCGTGTCCAGCTTCATCAGCAGGTATTTGTATTCTATCACTATAGAAGACATAACCTTTTTTGGATGCAGTTATAGAATATATCCTACCAGGTTGAAGTACCACATAATAAACACCCGTCATATCATCACTTTTCATCTCTGCCACTTTGACTCTTGAACCTAAATCTGTAACAGTAATATCTGCTCCAAGCGGGTATTTGGAAAGGGCATCGGTAACAATTCCAGAAACCAATACTACAGATTCTGATTCAAATGGGTTGGGGTAAGCAACATAAATATCTAATCCAACACTTCCACCACCTCTATCTGATGAAAAATAAGCGTATTTTGAATTTGGAAGTGAATAGTAATAATATTCATCTGCTTTTGAATTTATTGGTTCTCCAGCATTTTTTGGAATCGAAAAAACATTATTGTTTAATTTTGAAAAATAAATATCAAAACCACCAAATCCGTTCGGTCTATTACTTGAAAAAGTTAACGACTTATTGTCAAAACCAATTACTGGTGACATTTCATCATAAGGGGAATTGATTATTGGTCCTAAGTTTTCTAGTTTTGACCATCCTTCACGTGTTCTCCGTGAGACGTAAATATCAGTACCTCCATAACCACTTGGTCTATCGCTAGAAAAATAAAGTGTGTTCCCATCACTAGATACAGTTGGTTGTGAATCCCAATATTCTGAATTGATTATGGGACCCAAATTTCTAACGGCAGTCCAATCACCATCAATTTTTCTTGCACTATATAAGTCTGTTCTTCCTTGCCCTTCTTTTGGATGATTATAAGCTGAAAAAATCATAAATTGCCCGTCAGGTGTTAAAGTAACAGCTCCAACTTGATCCCCTGAATTAATCTCTCTATTAAGCATCACAGGAATTGACCAACCAGTAGATGTTCTTTCAGTTGAATATAGATACTGCTGTCTTCCTTTTCTTTCACTTGTAAAATAAATTATCCGACTATTCTGAGTAATCGAAGAGTTGAAATCATCTTTAGTACTATTTATATCCAGTGGTGTAATCTCTATTTTTTGGCTATAAGATGTATAAGCGAATAGAGTTAAAACTATAATCAATATTTTTTTCATTTTGTTCTCCTGATTATCTAGAATTAAAATTCAAACCATAATGCTAAAGCTAATTGTAAACTGCTTAGCATTCTATCAGTAGTCTGTAAAATTGTATTGTCGTTTATATCAACAAGTTCAGTATCATTGGTAATTGGAGTGAACATAAGTTGAAGTCTTACTTGAGGTACTAAAAATACATTGCTAGATAAATTAAATTTGTAACCAATTCCGCCTTCTAATCCAATTCTCGGTGAATTTGGTTTTTCAATACTATTTGCGTCATCAGTTGAAAGAGTAACTGAACCTCGGCTAGCTGCTCCAAAACCAAGGTAGTTAAAGTAAGCAAAGCTGTTTAGAGATGTACCATCAGATACTTCTGGTTTCCAAGTTGTCTCGATTGGTCCAACTATTGTATGTATCGTTGGTCCAATTGTAAAGAATAAGTTTTCCGAGGCATTAATCCTTAACAAAGGTGTAATAGTGAAGTAAGCTGATTTAGCACTCACCTCGAGTATCATATCATGAGCTACACCGCTTAAATCATAATCAGAACCAGTTGACGACCGGCTGAAATTTTTCACATCATAAGCTAATTTCAGTTGAATGCCAAATGTGTTATCTAACGGTACATCAATCATTGCTCCTATACAAGGCGAAACACCTTGTGCAGTTGTTAATGGGTCGAAGATACTCCCGTGCAAAAATAATTCATTCCAAGTCATATTTTGATTAAACATATTGTAATTGAGGCCAGCTTCGACTCCAAGTGTTATTTTTCGTCTGTAATCATCATCGTGATAGAATTTACCTTTGGGTCTTAGAACATCTTCCCTTGCAAACGATATATTTATCAGAAAAAAAATAATAAATAGGACATTGATAATTTTCATATAAGCTTCCAAATTATAATAAATAATTTTATCAATTTAACAAATATATCAAAAAGATTTTCTAAATAAAAAAACATTCGCGGATACTTAGAAATTATAAAAAAAGACCATTCTTAAACTACTCAAATTTTATATAGACATCCCTTGAATCTTATTTTTTTCATAATGAAATTTTTAATTAATTTTAATCAAAACTTATGGACGTTTAATTATATATATTCTATGAATGCAGCATTAATAATTATATTTGGTTTGATTTGGTTCATTTTTGCATATTATTGGTGGGGCGGAATTATTAAAAATAAAGTTCTACTCTCCAATGATAATAATGAAGTACCATCTATAAAATTCTCTGATAATAAAGATTATGTCCCAACAAAACCAATAATTTTATTCGGTCATCATTTCTCTTCCATTGCGGGAGCAGGACCAATCGTCGGTCCGATATTAGCTTTCGCTTGGTTCGGTTGGTTGCCTGCATTAATTTGGATATTAGTT
>JBBISM010000211.1:3677-4191 GCA_037441245.1 Ignavibacteria bacterium
CCATGATTATACATCTTTGATTATCTCCGTTCGCAATCGGGGTATTTCTATTGTCGAAGTTACAGAAAATGCTATCTCAAAAAAAGCAAAGGCAATATTTGCCATTTTTGTTTGGCTTACTTTAGTATTAATTCAAGCGATATTTGCTGATTTGACAGCCCGCACATTAGCAGAAAAACCCGAAATTGCCGCACCAACCATTTCAGTAATTTTAATAGCGCTTATTTTTGGTTGGGCTGTTTATCGCAAAGGTTTGAATTTGATATTAGCAACAATCTCTGCGTTGGTGTTGCTTTTCACATCAATTATCATTGGGAATAATCTACCGATAGTTGCTGATTATCATTTCTGGCTAATACTAACGTTCATTTATACTCTAATTGCAGCAATTTTGCCTGTTTGGGTGTTATTGCAACCACGTGATTATATCTCTGTCTTCATCCTTCTAATCGGTATGGCAATTGGTATAGTTGGTGTTTTGGTCCTTCGACCCGAGATAAATGCACCTGCTTAT
>JBBISM010000212.1:0-2614 GCA_037441245.1 Ignavibacteria bacterium
CTGGAGAAAAAGAAAATCTATATATAGTTGACAAATGAAAATATCTTTTAAATAGGTTATAGTATTGGACAAAGCATTTTCGCCCGTTGATAATTTTCAATTTTAGTGTACCGTTTTCGTTGAGTATTCCTTGCTCGTTAATTTCCATACTTATTGATTCTACTATTTCATTATGAAGCGTCATCAATTGGAAAAATGTATTTTCGAATGCTTGGTGGGCTAATGTAATGTTTTGCATTCGTTGCTGTTCGGTTTGTTCTATGATTTCGTGTCTTTGCAATTCAAGTTCGTGACGTTGCATTTTTAGTTCAGTGCGTTGAAATCTCAGAGCTTCGTAAAATAGAATTACACCAGCTAAACTCCAAAGCGATCCAACAATACCGCCTATTAATTCACCGTAATCACCGAATCTATCCCAAAAGAAACTTTTTAGACTATCAAAGGAGTAAAATAGGGTTGTAAGAATAATCAAGGTTACACCAATCCAAATCAATAGGAAAGCGGAACGTTCGAATGAAACCCACTGTTCAGGTTGCCTCTTTTGTGATTCTTTTATTTTTTTTGCTTCTTTCATACAAACAATATTTCGTCAATTTCAACAAAAAATTTATTTAAGATGAAGTCCAATCTTATAATTTCAGGTATTTATGTTAATTTTGCACTAACTAAATTTAATTTTTGATATTTCTTGGTTTAGTGAAAATATGATTGTTATGAAATTTGGAGGCACATCGGTCAAAGATGCTGAATCTATAGATAGATTAGCCAAAATTGTAACACAACATAATGGGAAAAGATTCATTGTCGTTTCTGCCCAAGCTGGTATTACAGATAAAATTATGAGTATAATTGAGGGTTTAAAATCAGGACAGTTAGATTCTGTTTATGACTTAATCGAACAAATAGAACACCAACATTTGATTACTGCAAGAAAATTCAAACTCTCTAAAAGTTTAATTGATAATATTAAAAACAAAATAAATGAACTTAGAAATATTGCATTTGCACTTAACATATTGGGTGAGGTTAGTCCAAAATCACAGGATAAATTATTGTGTTTCGGTGAAGATTTATCTTCGATGATTATTGCTCAATATTTATTGACAAATGGAGAAAAGCTTCAATTCATTGATTCGAGAAATTTAATTAAAACTGATAGTACTTTTATAGGTGCTAACGTAGATTTCAAGTCTACAAAGGAGGCCATTGACGCCGAAATATCAAAATTCCCTGATTTTGATATTTTTATAACACAAGGATTTGTTGCTTCCGATAAAGAAGGCGAAACTACAACTTTAGGTAGGGGAGGGTCTGATTATACTGCCTCTATAATTGCAACCTCGTTGAATGCTAAATTGTTAAAAATATACACAGATGTTGATGGCATAATGACATCAGACCCACGTTACGTAAATGATGTAAAATTAATCAAGATTTTATCTTACGATGAAGCTTCGGAATTAGCATATTTCGGTGCTAAAATATTGCATCCCAAAACTATTACACCTGCAGTCGAAAAAAATATTCCTGTAATTGTTTTAAATACTTTCAATCCCGACAATTCAGGAACAAAAATTGTCAAAGCCAAATCTGGAATTAATATAATAAAAGCTATAGCATTCAGAAAAAATGTAACTGTAATTAATATAGTTTCCAATCGTATGTTAGGAGCTTATGGTTTTTTGAGTAGAGTTTTTGAAGTATTCAATAAATTCCAGACTTCGGTTGATATTGTAACAACGAGCGAGGTAAGTATATCGCTCACAATCGAAGACGAAAGCAATTTGAATTCAATCGTTGGCGAATTACGGAAATTTGCTAAAATCACTTTGAAGAAGAATATGGCAATTATCGCAGCGGTCGGCGAAGGCATTAGAAATACTGCTGGTATTGCAGCAAGATTTTTCGGTATATTGAGCGGTATTAACATAAATATGGTTTCAATCGGTGCTTCTGAAGTAAATTTGAGCATAGTATTAACCGAAAAGGATTTATTTAATGCAGTTCAGTTACTCCACAATGAATTTTTAAAAGATACAAGCAAATACGATATTTTTACCAATTTAAATTGAGTTTATATGAAAGAAATATCTGGATTCGATATAAAGGAAGTATGCGAGCAATTCGGTACTCCACTTTATGTTTATAATGCAAATAGAATAGGCGAGAATTACCAACGGTTAAAAAGTAATTTAAATAAATATTATCCAAAGAATTCGATTCATTATTCGATAAAAGCAAATTCTAATCTAAGATTACTTGAGTACATAGCATCTATTGGAGCTGGTGCGGATTGTTCTTCGCCCATCGAGCTTGAGCTTGCTAAAAAAGCCGGATTTGATTCATCAAAAATTCTCTATACTGGAAATTATGAAAGTAAAGATGACTTGATAAAAGCCTTTGAATTAAATGTTCGCATCAATTTAGATGATATATCATCATTTAATAGATTGATTAAGATTGGAGTGCCACAGCAATTATCTTTTCGCATAAATCCCGGTATTGGAAAGGGTGGTTTCGAAGGCATTACCACAGCTGGAAGTGATGCTAAATTCGGTGTACCCTATGAAATGGCTTATGAAGCATATAAATTGGCTCTGGATGCTGGCGTTAG
>JBBISM010000212.1:2636-4173 GCA_037441245.1 Ignavibacteria bacterium
CGAATAATCTCGAACCATACTATTTTGCTGAAATTGTTGAAAAATTAATGACTATAGCAGGTAAAATTTTTGTGCCTTTGAATATTGTTCCTGAATATGTTGATATTGGCGGTGGTTTGGGTGTGCCTTATTATGATGATGAAAGAGAAATTGATATTGAGTTAACCGCTAAATTGATTGCCGAGGCAATGATGGAAAAGTCTGAAAAATATGGTTTCGGCGAACCCGAGCTTATACTCGAGCCAGGAAGGTATATTATTGCTGATGCAGGATATTTAATCGCGAAAGTTAGAGGCGTCAAAAAAAGCTATAAGACATTTGTAGGCTTGGATGCAGGTATGAATACTCTTATTCGCCCGGCTTTATATGGTGCTTATCATAAAGTTGAAGTTTATAATAAAGAGAATAAAACTCATCTTGTTACCTTATGCGGACAGATTTGTGAGAATTCAGATATTTTCGCAAAGAATTTACCTTTTCCTGAGGCTGAAGAAGGCGACTTAGTTATTTTCAATAATGCCGGGGCTTATGGCTATGCAATGGCATCGCATTATAATAACCGTCCTAAACCTGCTGAAGTTTTAATTTTGAATGGTCAACTTAAATTGATTAGAAAACGGGAAACATACGATGACATTATTGCAGGAATAGTCTAAATTAAAAGCTTATTAGTAAAAAACGATTTTATTTGGATTTACTCCGACTGTAAATCTTTTGCTAATTGATAAATCCTTGAACCAATTATAGATAATAACCTCACCAGCAATAAAATGATTTTTAGCATTACCAATCCATATCGTGCCATCAATTGTCGAATAAGCAAGACTATACCATTGTTCTGATGGAACTGGATTCATAATTAATAGCTCGATTCCGGGATTATTCTCTTTTAAATTTATTTGAGAAATGTTGTTATCATTGATAAATAAAAGTGTATCGCCTGTTGCAGTCAATACTAATGAACGGGGGTTACATTTAAAGTGTCTTAATTCTTTGAATGAATTTGCATCGTATTCAATGATACCCCCTAAAGAATCGTCTCTTTCCCGGAGTGATGGCAAATTTAAATAAGCTACATAAAAACGATTGTAATGATGGTTATAAATAATTTCCATCGGATTTGGACCAGTTGAGATATTCTGAATTTCCTTGTCATTTTGTATATCAATTACCGAGATTGTACTTGCTTTTGGTTGATTAGCTAAATAATCGCCATATCCAGAGTTTACAACCAAGACAAAATCGCCAACAGCAATAATACCTTCGGGAGCTGGTCCTACAGGAATCTGATTATTGATTTTTTCTAATGTTGATGGATTGAATTTTGTGAGGCAATGAGATGTTAATCTTGAGACGTAAGCGATTGAATCATTGATGATGGCAATTTTGCGAGGTTCGCCTCTATCGTTGAATATTATTCTACCAGTGTTTATTCCTGTTACTAAATCGAAAACTTCAATTGCACCCGAAGTCGAAACGGCAATATATCCTTTATTTTTAAAGGTAATGATATCATTTGCTAAATCACCAAGTTTAG
>JBBISM010000213.1:0-4022 GCA_037441245.1 Ignavibacteria bacterium
ACAACTCCGCAGTTAGGTTGCATAGGCATATAGTGAATTTTTTGCTTTATACAGAATTATCATTTATTGATAAAAAATCTACTTCAATCAATCCGAGTCAATCAGATTACGTTACATATTTTCCCAATGACATAGCTTATGCTGTTTTTAATAAATTCGCAAGCTTGAATAATAGATTAAATGATTTACATTTTAAATATATTAATAGTACTAATATCCTAATTAAACAAGAGCATTTCTATAAAATCTGCGAAGAATTGGCTGACAATGCTTTTAAATTTTCTGAACCAGGCAAAAATATCGAGGTCTTTATCGAAGCCATTGATGATATTTACAAAATGAAAGTCAAAGATTATGGCAGAGGTATGCCTAATAATCAATTAAAAGAAATTAGTGCATTTGTGCAATTCGATAGAAATCTATATGAACAACAAGGACTTGGACTTGGTTTAGCAATCGTTATTAAGCTTTGTAAATATTACGGAGGTGATTGCATTATCAAAAGTACTCCGAACTCATTTACAGAAATAGAAGTAATATTTAAAAAGGTTTGATAATTTGATGTTTAATAGAATAAATTTCCATTTCCCAATAGGTTATAAGGATTGAAAACATTTTTGATTTTCGCCATAACATTTATTGATTCCGGCGGATACATTTTGTAAAAGTATTTCTTTTTGAGCTTTCCTATTCCGTGTTCAGCTGAAACAGTTCCCTCTCTTTCTAATGAAAAATCAATAATTTTGTCATATATTTCGAGAGCTAATGCTTTTTCTTTATCTGATGAAGGAAATATATTGGTATGCAAATGATTGTTGCCGATATGTCCCCAAATTGCATAATCCAATGAACTATTTGACATTATATCATTCAGAAATAATAAATAATCCCTTGAATAATCATCAGTTACAGCCGTATCAGTACCAATTTTTAATAAACCTTTTAACGCAATTATATCATTCACAACAAGTGGAAGTTTGTGTCTGAATTCTGTCAACTTTTTATGTTCATTGTCATTTAGAGCTATCCAAGTATCATCAGATAATTGACTGTAATTTTCAATAATACTTAACCATTCATTTAAAATCGAATCTTCATTATCTTTTTCATATTCTTGCTCGAACCATATAGCAGCGATTGCCTTTTCGGGTATTTGAGAATTATCTTTTCTTAATAAATCGAGGGACTTTTTATCAAAATATTCGATTAATCGTGCAGAAATACCATTAATTACTCTATAATCAAACATGTTATTCGTTTTACTTGTATCCCGAACCTCAATAATAAAATCAGCCAATCTATTCAAATCATCAAAAAAGATTAATCCTCCTAATATATTCATTGGCTTATCAAGTAAAAGTAATGTTACTTTTTTAGTTATTGATAAAGTGCATTCACTACCAATAAATAAATCAATTGCATCCATATCGGGTTTAATGTAATATCCAGAAGCATTCTTTGTTGAAGGCATTTTGATATTACCTAAATCAATTGAGTAGTCTTTTCCGTTATTACTTTTCAGTTTAAGTTTTTGTTGATGAGCGAATACTTCTCCCCTTTTAATATCTAAGTTTTGTCCATCGCCCAAAATCAGACTCAATTCTTTAACATAATTACGTGTAGCTCCATATTTGAAGGTTCTTGCCCCAGATGCATTAGTTGCTATATTTCCACCAATTGTACTATTATTTTCCGTTGGGTTTGGCGGATAAAACATATCAAATTCAATCAAAAAACTTTCCAAATCTTTCAAAGTTAATCCAGGTTGCACGGTTATTGATTTTTCATTTTCATTCATTTCAATTACTTGATTCAATTTTTCTAATGAAATCACTGCTCCTCCGAGCGGAACCTTACCACCAGTCAATCCTGTACCAGCACCAGCCAAAGTAACATTTTGATTTTTTCCAATACACCTATTGTATGCTTCATCAATTTCAGTTAAATACTCCGGTATATAGATGATATCTGCAGTGCCTTCAAAATTTGAAGCATCTTTTAGATAGTTCTTAATATCTTCTGGATCAGTTTTAATTATCATTTTTTGAAATAAAAATTTATAATTAACTTTTTTTTAATATCTTTGAATTATGTATAATACGTTTTGAATTAAAATGAATTATATAAAATTGCTATTATTAGTTTTTCTAGTATTACGTACACACCCTACTCTTTTTACATCCGAGCTAGATTCTCAATTAGATAATGAACGACTTGCTTTGCATTTTCGATTGGGTCTTTTGAATAATTTTTATAAAGCCAATTTTTCACATTTTCAAAATGCTATTGATTGCGGTATTTTCGAATCAGGAAAAGGTCTTGGCTTAACAATTGGTTCTGGAGTAGAATTTTCATTAGCACAAAAATCTCATTTGGGATTTAGTATTGGTTATTCTGACCGTTCAGGGATGTTAACTCTTAACAGCGGTTTTCGAGCTTATGATACAACATTAAAAGAAGTCGTCAACGTTAAAACGGAAAATTCAATTGATACAAAAATTCATTATTTTGATATTCAAACTGAATATTATCAGATAATAGCAAAAAACTTTATTAATGGACCACTCAGAGCATTGATTTTGGGTCGAGTATCGTTCCCAATGAGTTCTAATTTCGACCAAAAAGAAAAAATATTATCTCCAGAAAACGCCATATTTAATATCAATGGATTTAGGACTAGAAATAGAAGCGTGGCTGAAGGTAAAATTGAAACAATGAATAAACCTCATATCGGTTTTGCTATCGGGTTAGAAAATATGTTAAGCATTGGAAATAAAAACTATTTAACTCAAAGATTATCATTCGATTATGGACTTACGAATATTACAAGTGATGCGGATTGGAAAACTTATGCCCTCCGTATTGAAGTTGGATTGCGATTTTCTTTCCTTAAACAACCCATTGATGAAGTATTACCTCCTGTCGAGATTGATGAAATAATTGAAGACAAGATAATTGCAAAAGATGAAATCATTCAAGAGGAATCATCAATACCAATGATACAACCAACACCTTTGCTAAGTATATCTGAAAAAGCTAAAGACCTTGAAATACTAACAGGAAATGAATTATTGGCTACACCACCTATCATTAATGCTGTATTTTTTGATAGAAACTCATCAGAAATTCCAGAATTCTATGAACTTGAAAAAGGTTTAGAAAGCTACTATGAGCAAGACCCTGTGTACATACATAAATTTGTCCTTCCACGAATTGTAGAAATTGTTAGGAAAAACCCAAATTCAAGGATAATACTCGAAGGAACAACATCAGGGAGCGAATATGAACCACAAGGTTTATTGCTTTCAAGGAAAAGAGCTGAAGCAGTTGAAAAAGCTTTAGTCAATTTTGGAATTCAAAAGAGTAAAATTACCATTGAACCCAAGATTTTCCCAAGAGTTCCATCAAATCAGGAATTTGAAAAGGGTGTTATTGAAAATCAAAGAACTGATATTGTTGTTATTAATGCTCCTTTACAAGAGTATATGAATATCCAAAAATATGCAGAATTGAATGGAAAAATTGACTTTCTTGCTGATTATATGAATATTCCAAAAAATCAACCAGTATATTTTAAAAGTATTTTCTTTAAAGACAGCTTGATTTTAGAATATCCAAAAATCATTCCCATCAAAGTAAAAGAACGATTGAAAGATGACAAAGCTATCTATCCATATTTTGCATCGTTGCATTCAGACACCCTCTCGGCGATTTATAAAAATTCGATTGATTTATCGAAACTTCCAAGAAGACAAGTTGAATTAAGTTATGATAGATTCGAAGCGGTTTTAACATTTGATTATGACCGTAGTGAGCTAAGCAATGATAATAAAGGATTGCTCAAGCAATTAGCAGAATTCTTACCCGAAGGATTTACAATTGTACTTTTCGGAAGTGCTGATGCACTTGGTTCAGAACAAAGAAATATCCAATTAGAGCGAGAACGAGCTGATGCCGCTGAAAAATACATAAGAAGCATAACACCAAAAAAGTTCAGATTTGAACGTATCACTGAGTATTTC
>JBBISM010000214.1:0-4000 GCA_037441245.1 Ignavibacteria bacterium
CAGATTTGAATGCTGGTTATATTGACGAACAGGAAGCAAAACGAAGAAGAGAATCATTGACACAAGAATCTGATTTTTATGGAGCAATGGATGGTGCCGCTAAATTCATAAAAGGTGATGCTATAGCTGGACTTGTTATTACTGCTATAAACATTATCGGCGGTTTTACTATTGGTATAGTTCAAAAGGGAATGTCAATCACTGATGCCCTTTCGACCTACACCATTTTGACAATTGGTGATGGACTTGTATCCCAAATACCTTCACTATTAGTTTCTGTAGCCGGCGGTATAGTCGTTACAAGGTCTGGTTCTAAAGAAAAATTGGACATTGAAATTGGGAAACAATTCGGAGCAAAACCCAAAGCAATGGTCGTCGCATCGGTTGCTCTATTTGTTATTGCTCTTGTACCTGGCTTCCCAATGATTCCCTTCTTTTTGCTATCTGGGACAATTGGTGGATTAGCCTATTTAACTAATAAATCTACCAAACTTCAAGCTGAAAGAGAATTACAAAAAGAATTACTCGAAGCTGAAAAAAAACGCATACCAGAAGAACAACCCGTTGAGGAATTACTCAAAGTTGACCCCGTCGAAATCGAATTGGGTTATAGTCTTATCGCATTAGTTGATGAATCACAAGGCGGAGACGTATTTAAAAGAATTGCAAATGTAAGAAGGCAATTGGCTACGGAATTAGGGATAATACTGCCTCCAGTCAGAATACGCGATAATTTGCAACTCGAACCCGAAGAATATGTAATAAAAATCCGCGGAAATGAATTAGCCAGAAATAAACTTTTTCCCAATATGCTCTTGGCTATGAACCCCGGCACCGCAGAGGGTGAATTAGTTGGACGAAACGTAACCGAACCAGTTTTCGGATTGCCAGCGATTTGGATAAAATCATCTGAAAGAGAAAACGCTGAAATAATGGGATATACTGTTGTCGAATCGGCTACAGTATTAACTACACATTTGACCGAGTTATTAAGAAGAAACGCTGATAAATTACTAACCCGCCAAGATGTCAAGCATATAATTGACAATCTTAAAGATGATTATCCCGCTCTGGTTGAAGAATTAACACCTGAAAAATTACCACCCGCAGTAATTCAAAAAGTTTTGCAAAATATTCTTAGAGAAGGAATCCCCATCAGAGATATGCCATTAATACTCGAATCACTGCTTGAATATTATAAAATTACTAACAATGTTGATGTTTTAACAGAATATGTAAGACATAATTTATCCGAAACTATAAAGAGACTATATGAAGATAGCAATGGAGTTGTGCATACAATTGCTGTAGATCCTGAACTCGAGCAAACATTAACAACAGCATTACAAACAAGCACACAAGCAATTGTCAGTCCCACTATGGGTTTACCCCCAGATATGATTCGTAGGATTCATTCTTCGCTAAGCGAAGCTATTGATGAAATCACTCTCGCTGGATTTATGCCCACTGTTATCTGTTCAGCCCAAATTAGACCATATTTTTACAGGATGATACATTCAACTTTCCCAATGGTTAATGTCATTAGTTACAGCGAACTGCCCGCTGATACTGATATTGAAATACATTCAAATATTAAGATATGATTGTGATAATAAATTTCATAGCAAAATAGCTAATTCAGTAACTCTACTGATTTGAACTACCTGCAATTTGTAATAGTTTGCAATTGGATTGGATAATAGGAGTAAAAAAATGAAAATAAAGGATTATTATAAAATACTTGGCGTCGAAAGAACCGCCTCTACTAAGGAAATTAAAGAAGCATACAAAAGATTAGCAAAAATATTTCATCCAGATGTTAATAACACTCCTCAAAATCTAAAAAAATTTCAAGAAATAACAGAAGCATACAACGTAATCGGCAACTTAGAAAACCGATTGAAATATTCAATATTACTCGTCAGAGAAAAAAAATTCATCGAAAAAATAAATAGTCCATATGAAATCTGATATATTTTAAATCACATTTACCTTAAATCTAATAACTTTAACATTATATCTTTTTACTTCTACATCCAATTGTTAATTTGCACTAAACATTTTGATTTTGAAATGATTTATTAAAAAATATTGAAACATTTAGCTCATTTAATCCGTAATAAAATTGTATTTATGAATTAATCAGGAGATTAAAATGTCTGACCAGCCAACCCAACCCCAACAGCAATATCCACCTTACTACACCCAAAGGAAAAAATCAAATTGGTGGATACCTATAGTTATCATCGGAGTTATCATAATACTTTTCTTTGCTTTTTTTGCACTGATTATCGGTTCTATTAGCAGTGCTTTTAGCTTTAAGACCGAAACTATAGATGTAAAAAAGAATTCAGTATTATACTTGACTTTGGATGACATTACTGAAAATTCCGAAGAAAACCCTTTAAGTTTTATGACAGGTGTTACTTTTGGCACAAGATATTACGACTTAATCCGAGCAATCAAATTAGCGAAAGATGACGATAGAATAAAAGGTATATACTTTAACGCAAAATTTGCACCAATGATGGGATTCCCACAAGCACAGGAGCTACGAAGAACTTTAAGTGATTTCAAAAATAGAGGAAAATTCATCTATGCCTTCATAGAGACAGGTAGAGAATTTGAATATTATAATGCTTTATTAGCCGATAGCATCTTTATGCCGAAAGAAGGCATACTCGAAATGAATGGTTTTGGCACAACGAGTCTCTTTATGCAAGGATTCTTTAATATGATTGGAATTGACTTTTATGTTCAAGGATTCGAAGATTTCAAATCTGCTGGTGAATCTTTCAGTAGAAAAAAATACAGCGATTCAGCCAGATATCAACTTAGAGTAATCATTGATCACATTTATAACGAATTCACAAATGCTGTATCTGAACATAGAAAGTTAGACAAAAAAATGGTTGATGAAGTTCTTGCTCGCGGGGTATATACTGCTGACTCACTGAAAGAACTCGGTTTTATTGATGGTTTTATGAATGAAGCAGAAGTCAGAGAGTTTCTTAAAGATAAACTATTCGGACAGAATAGAGACAAGAAAAAAGATAAATTGCAATTAGTCAGAGTTTCAAGCTATCTCAGCTCCGATCCGCCTATCAAGAAGAAGGATATTGCAAAAGACAAGAAAATTGCACTAATCTACGCTATTGGTCCAATAGTTGACCAAGCATCTGATGGATTCAGTCAATCGCAAGAAATCACCGCATCAAGACTAGTCAATTACATTAAAAAAGCTCGTGAAGATGATGATATTAAAGTAATAATCCTAAGAGTCGAAAGTCCTGGCGGTTCGGTTATTGCATCAGACGCCATTCAAGAAGAAATAGTTAAAACTAAAGCTATCAAACCAATATATGCATCTATGGGAAATGTCGCTGCTTCCGGCGGTTACTATATTTCAATGTCTTGCGATACAATTATTGCAGATGAACTTACAATAACCGGCTCAATTGGCGTCATTATGGCAGTGCCCAATCTAAGTGGATTAATCGGCAAACTGAACATTACTGTTGATACTATTTCAACCGGACCATCTGCTCATTTCTTCAATGGATTCTATCCTTATACAGATAGAGAGAAACAAGTATTATATGATTTAGGTAATAATATATACTATAGATTCGTCGAGAAAGTGGCTAAAAATCGAAATATGACTTTCGAGCAAGCAAGAAGCTATGCCAAAGGGCGAGTCTGGACAGGCTCTGATGCACAAAAAATCGGACTGGTTGATGTTGTCGGTGGGCTCGATGATGCTATTAAGATTGCTAAACGTAGAATTGGCGTCGAAGAAGACGTACCCGTGCGAGTGCAAATATATCCCAGACCAGCAGACCCAATTGAGCAAATTCTCAAAATGTTCGGAATGTTCGAAGATAGCGATGATGATGAAGTTGTTAGAACAAAAGCAGATTTTGCTAAAATGCTGAACCTATCGCCATCAGCTTTCGACCTGATTCTTAATGATTTGCCCGAAACTGCTAAGAATCAAATA
>JBBISM010000215.1:0-3988 GCA_037441245.1 Ignavibacteria bacterium
GTCAATGTAATTTTGCTTATTTCGAAGCCTGCTCAACTTTTCATTATCAATATCGAAGCCATATGTTTTATACGCTTTCGACGCATACTCAAGAGCTATAGGCAAACCAACATAACCCAGCCCAATCACGCCAATTGTCAATGTTTTGTTATTGATTTTTTCCTCTATAATTTTCCTTTGTTCTTTGAATGTATAGTTATTCATTTCCAACACTTATATTATTTGGTTTTTCCATACTGTTTTCTATAATATTCGTAATAGTCTTTGCTCAAGATATGATTAATCCAATCTTGATTAGATTGATACCAATCAATAGTTTTTTCAATTCCTTGCTCAAAATCCATTTTGGGGTGCCATCCAATTTTATTATTAATTTTGGAGCTATCAATTGCATATCTTCTGTCGTGAGCTGGTCTATCATCAACAAATTCGATTAATGAATGATCTATGCCCATTATATTGAGTATTAAACGAACTATATCAATGTTTTGTTTTTCACAATTTGCTCCAATATTGTAAATTTCTCCTACATTCCCCTTATTGAGAATGTCCAAAATTGCATAACAATGGTCATCAACATAAATCCAATCTCTGATATTTTTGCCATCACCATAGACTGGAATTTTTTTCATTTGCATTGCATTAAGAATAATCAAGGGTATCAATTTCTCAGGAAATTGGAAAGGACCATAATTATTCGAACAACGAGTAATTATTGCTGGTATATTATAAGTTTTATAATATGCCCTAACTATTAAGTCTGCCGATGCCTTTGATGCTGAATATGGGGAATTGGGCTTTAGATTGGAGTTTTCTACGAATAGCCCACTATCACCCAGTGAGCCATAAACTTCATCGGTAGAGATTTGGATGAATTTATATAACCTTAATTCGAGTGCAATTTCTAATAAAGTCTGGGTTCCAACTATGTTTGTCTGTATAAATGGGTATGAATTTTGAATTGAACGGTCAACGTGTGTTTCAGCTGCAAAATTGATTATTGTATTAATCTTCTCTTTAGAACATATTTCTTTTAGTAGGTCATAATCAGTTATATCTCCACGATAAAAAGCATAGTGAGGATGATTTTCAATATCTTTGAGATTTTCGAGATTACCAGCATAAGTTAGTTTGTCATAATTCACAATTTTGTATTTATCGGATTGGAGTGCAATTCTTATAAAATTACTCCCAATAAAACCAGCCCCACCAGTTACTAAAATTTTGAAATCCATCTGATAAATATTTTAGCAATTAAAGATATGCAAATTAATGATTATATGGCTATTTCCAAAATCCATATATAATTATACAGTATGAGTACTGCGTCCGCAAAGTTGCATCACTGTTGCAGCTATTGAGGGAATTGAATCGGAAAAAGTATGAATTTTTAAGTTCGCATTAATCTCATCTGAAATAAATGGATTACCAAAAAATATAGCTAATACTGGTTTGACCTTGGTGATACTATTAATCCAAAATTTAACATCGGGATTGATTCCAATATCGCCTTTAAATGCTTTTGAGCGGATAAAAAAAGCAAAAATAAAAAAGTCGCTCGTATCAAGTAGTTCTGCAAAAGAATGGGTATTGTTTGAAGTAAAATTTTCATCAATAAATGCGAAATCACATTCTCCTTGGAAAGCTTGGGATAAATACTTGAAAAAAGCTATAGGACGGTCCATATCATTGTCAATATAAGCAAATACAGCAATACGTCTATCATCATCGAGGGGGAGTAATGATAAATCTCCTTCGCTTTTGATTGTATTGACTGCAATCTTTAAAGCTAATTTTTCATTTTCAATAAAACTTAATTCAGATTCAAAACCGTGGTATGGCTCAAACAAACCACACCATTCTTTTAGTTCGATTAGCTTACTAAATGAATTTCTAATTATCTCTTCAAAATTGAAATCAATTTCTGCCTTTTCAGCAAATATATTTATAATCTCTTCAGGGCTTTCAGGTAATAAAATAACGTCAACACCGGCTTCTTTCGATTTTATTATATAATGTGGATAATCATAATTTTTTGTTATGGCTCCCATTTCGAAGGCGTCGCTTATGATAATTCCATCATAGTTCAAATCTTTTGTTAAAATATCTTGAATGATAATTTTAGATAATGATGAAGGGTATTTATCTAATATCGGGAGCAAAATATGTCCAATCATAATAGATTTAACATTGCATTGAATTGCTTTTTTAAAAGGTTGAAATTCATTACTCATCAATTCATTATAACTTTTATTAATTATAGGTAAATCTAAATGAGAATCAATATTAGTATCCCCATGCCCGGGGAAATGCTTGGCGCAGGCAACTACATTCGCTGATTGATGTGCATAAATATATTTTTCAATTGCAGGATTAATTGACTCGACAGTTTCTCCAAAAGCACGAATATTAATGATTGGATTTTGTGGATTGGAGTTTATATCACATATAGGTGCCAAATTCCAATGAATACCAATCGAACGGGCTTCTAATGCTATTGCCCTTGCAATTGTTCCAATTGATTCATAATCTTTAGAATTTCCTAATGCTAATGAATGGGGAAATTCAGTACCGTCTTCTAAACGCATCCTTAATCCATTTTCGAAGTCAGCAGAGAAAATTAGCGGTATTTTTACTTGATTTTGCAATTCTTGTGTAACTTTAGCAACAGCTTGCATATCTCCATTAAAAACGCAAAAGCCACCAACATTCAATTCGCATAATCTTTTAATTGATAATTGATAATTTTCATCATTTAGATATTGAGGAATATCCAATCGTGGCATAATTAATTGTGCTGAGATCTCAGCAAGGCTATAATTTTGATTTTGTTTCATATTAAAATCTCATCGCCCTCAAATTCTTTTATTATTAACCTGACTTCGTTGGGCAAAGATTCTGACTTGCCTTCAATTGAATTGATTTTTACTAAAACTGATTTACCAATTGCAATTAGTGTCTCCTCACGGGAAATAACATTTTCAAAATGAATAGAGGAGTCTTTGATTTCCTTAATACGAGTATGTATGGTTAAAACATCTCTAAATCGGGCTGGATAATAAAAATCAATCGAATTATGAACAACCATTAAAGGAAAGTTATAAATGTCTCCTTTTCCTTTATAGTCCTTTAATATATTAATCAAATACTCTTCTCGAGCTGATTCCACCCAATACAGAAATTTGATATTATGAGCTACACCAAAGCTATCAACATCCGCGAAATAAACCCGAAAAGATATTCTGTGTTTAAATTTTTTCAAATAATCAACAAGTTCAGCTTTATCCATAAGATTTAACCTCTAAGGTATTAGTTTTTTAATAACATCCTTTATTATAACAGTTGATTTAATTACATTTTCGAGTGATAATTGGAAATGGAATACTGCTCTTATTTTATTATTTCCGAAAGGGATAATCAAGACTCCCCTCTTTTTACATTCACTTTCGAATTCATATTCATTTATGATGTCTGGAATAACAAACATTACAATATTTGTTTGAACTGAATGCAAGTCTATATGAATAAAATCAGCATCAGCCAATCTCAAAGCAAATTCTTTAGCAATTTGATGGCTATATTCAATCAAATTCATATTATTTTTTAAAGCATATAAGCCACCAGCAGCAATAATACCAGCTTGGCGCATTCCACCACCAAGTATTTTCCGCCATTTTCTCGCAGATTCTATAATATTTTTGCTACCTACAATAAGTGAACCGACTGGAGCACCTAAACCTTTCGAAAGACAAACAGAAATGGTATCAAAATATTGGGCATACTCACGAGGTGCAATACCAGTTGCTATACAAGCATTCCACAATCGAGCACCATCGCAATGGTAAGATATATTATTTTTTTTTGCTATTTGCGATAGTTGTTGAATATTATCGAGGGAAACTATAGTCCCGCCGTGCCGATTGTGTGTATTTTCGATACATATTAATGACGTTTTAGGGAAATAATAAATATCTGGGCGAATAATTTT
>JBBISM010000216.1:0-3980 GCA_037441245.1 Ignavibacteria bacterium
TGGAGATTAAACCTTACCCACGTATCGGCTATTTTGAAGATGAGAAAAAACTGGGTATTGGCCGTAACGGCAGCAAAAACCTCTAGGCTGGTGGCCTTGCCTTTTTCAACATTGGCAATTCGGTCAACGTTAACCCAGCCCAATTGGTTCAATCCAATCAAATTTAGATGGTGATAAACGGAAAAAAATGTATAATTGCGATATTACGTATGGTACAAACAGTGAGTTTGGTTTTGACTATTTGAGAGATAATATGGTAGTCGAACTCGACCAAATGGTACAAAGAGGGCATTGGTACTCAATTGTTGACGAAGTGGATTCTGTACTAATTGATGAAGCCCGTACACCTCTAATAATTTCTGGTCCAGTTGGACAAGTCGCAGATCAATCATTTGTAGAGATGAATCCAAGAGTTAAACGGCTTGTCGAAGTTCAAACCAAGCATATTAATCAATTAACAGCAGAAGCTACTGAATTATTAAAAAACTCTGATAAGGAAGATAGACAAAAAGCTGGGGTATTGTTGTTAATCTCGAACCGTGGTTTGCCCAAGCACAAACGATTAATGAAGTTACTACAAGAACCAGAAAACCTAAAATTACTGAAAGAAACAGAGCTTGATTACTTACGCGATCAGGGACGACGTATGCACGAAATAGATGAGCAATTGTATTATACAATAGATGAAAAAAACCATAATATAGATATATCAGAAAAGGGAAGGCAATTACTTTGCACATCTCAAGAAGACCCTGATATGTTTGTTATACCTGATATTGCTACTATTATGAGTCAACTCGAGGGCGATGAATCAATTAATCCACAAGAAAAACAAATTAAAATAGATGAAATCAATAGATTATATGCAGAAAGAAGCGACAGAATACACACTGTAACTCAATTATTGCGTGCTTATTCATTATATGAACGCGATGTTGAATATGTTATTCAAGAAAGCAAAATAATGATTGTTGATGAATTTACTGGTAGAATCCTTGAAGGTAGGAGATATTCAGAAGGCTTACATCAAGCAATAGAAGCCAAAGAAAGTGTTAAAGTACAAAGAGATACACAAACTCTTGCCACTATTACTCTACAAAACTATTTCCGTTTATATAAAAAGCTTGCTGGTATGACTGGTACTGCAGA
Source organism: Ignavibacteria bacterium (assembly GCA_037441245.1). Taxonomy (GTDB): domain Bacteria; phylum Bacteroidota; class Ignavibacteria; order Kapaibacteriales; family UBA2268; genus CALHGZ01. Next base: position 1,150 of record JBBISM010000216.1, read on the forward strand.
AACAGAAGCTGCTGAATTTGAGAAAATTTATAAGTTAGATGTTGTTGTCATACCAACAAATAAGTCTTGCATCAGAAAAGATTATGACGATTTAATCTATCGCACAAAAAAAGAAAAATATAATGCAATAATTGATAAAATAGAAGAATTTTTAAAAAAGGGAAGAGCTGTACTTGTCGGCACAACAAGTGTAGAAGTCTCAGAATTGATCAGTAAACTTTTAAAACGTAAAAATATTCCTCACAATGTATTAAATGCCAAACATCACCAAAAAGAGGCAGAAATAATTACAACTGCTGGAAGAAAAGGCTCTATAACTATTGCAACAAATATGGCAGGACGTGGGACCGATATCAAGCTCGACCCTGAAGTTAAGAAGAATGGTGGTTTAGTAATTATTGGTTCTGAACGACACGATGCTCGAAGAATAGACAGACAATTGAGAGGACGGTCAGGCCGTCAAGGAGATCCCGGTGAATCCCAATTTTACATTTCTTTAGAAGATAATTTGATGAGATTATTCGGTGGCGAACGAATAGCTAATGTGATGCAATCGTTAAAAGTGCCTGAAGGAGAACCAATTCAACATGCTATGATTACTAAATCAGTCGAAAGAGCACAGAAAAAAGTTGAGGAAAATAATTTTGCTATTAGAAAAAGGTTGCTAGAATATGACGATGTTATGAATCAGCAACGGGAAGTTATTTATAACCGACGAAGACAGGCTTTGAGAGGAGAAAGACTAAAAGGGGAATTATTTGATTATATCGAAGATTTTTCTGAAGAAATTTACGAAATATATCAGCCTAATAATGATTTTAAAGGTATGATATCCAAGATTAGAGCGACATTATTATGCGAACCAAAAGTAAATGAGCTGCAATTCAAAAATATTAGTAAAAATGAATTCATCAAAGCAGTTTCAGAAGCAGCCAATGATTTTTATACACGAAAAGAGCAAATGACGGGTAGCGAATTTATGGCAAGGCTCGAACAAGTGGCTGTTTTGCAAACAATTGACGATAACTGGCGTGAACATCTACGAGCAATGGATGATTTAAAAGAAGGTATTCATCTTAGAGCGTATGGACAAAAAGACCCCATTTTGGAATACAAGGGTGAAGCATATAAGTTATTTATTGAATTGATTAGAAAGATAAATATCGAGTCAGTTCAATTTGCATTCAAATATTTCCCTCAAATTATTCAACGACAATTACAAGAACAAGAGTCAGAAGCAAAACGACAAATTGCTACTGCTGTTCCACAGTTGCGTCGCTCAAATGAAACAGTGCAATATAATCATCCATCAAATATTCCTGACTATCTCAAAAAAGAAATTGCTGTCAATCAACCCGAAGGTGCAAATAGGCAGGTATCAAGAGTTGAAAGAAGAATTGCACCCAAAATTGGTCGTAACGAAATGGTTAAAGTACAATACAGAGATGGAACTATTAAAAGTGTCAAGTATAAGAAAATCGAGCAAGATCTCACCGAAGGTAAATGCCAAATTATTAGCCAAAACTAAAATATACGATTACAATAGTCGTATATATCTAACGTCATTATTTTTGTTTGATTTTTTATATTTGAACTATTTTATGTTGCGTTTATCTAAAAAGGTCGAATACTCACTATTAGCACTGCAAATATTAGCACGCAATAATGATCGTAAGCTGAGTGCTAAAGAAATTTCCGAAGAATTGAATATATCTTTTGAATTTTTATCAAAAGTTTTACAAACATTGATGAAAAAAGGGATTGTAGTATCTTATCAGGGCATCAAAGGCGGATATACACTACACCAGATGCCAGAGGAAATTTCAATTGCTGATGTAATTTCTGCTCTCGATGATAATTCAGCTGTTGTTGAATGTCTATCGGAAGAGGATTTTTGCGGATGCGATAGAACGCCCGATTGTACAATTAAAATTCCAATGCAAAAAATTCAAAAAGAAATAGATAGTATGTTAGAAAAAACAACTATTGCTGATTTAGCTTTTAATTATCAATCAAAAGAAAACAACAGAGAATAGACTATGAAAAAAGCCGATGATATAATTGAGAAAATTACTAAAAGCGAATATAAACACGGTTTTGTATCAAATATAGAGCAAGAATTTGCTCCGAAAGGATTAAACGAAGATATAGTTAAATTTATATCTCGCAAAAAAAATGAACCTGAATTTATGCTTGAGTGGCGTTTGAAGGCATTCCGCTATTGGCAAGCTATGAAAGAACCTAACTGGGCAAAAGTAAAATATCCTCCTATTGATTATCAAGATTTATATTACTATGCTGCTCACGTACAAAAATCAGGTCCCAAGAGTTTGGACGAGGTTGACCCTGAATTAATTAGAACCTTCGAAAAGTTAGGAATTTCCCTTGATGAACAAAAAAAGCTCACCGGGGTTGCAATTGATGCAGTATTAGATAGTGTTTCGGTGGCAACAACATTCAAGGATAAACTAGCAGAATTAGGAATTATCTTTTGCCCTATAAGCGAAGCACTTCAGGAACATCCTGAATTAGTTAAAAAATACATCGGAAGTGTCGTTCCATATACAGATAATTACTTTGCAACTTTGAATTCAGCTGTTTTCAGCGATGGTTCATTTTGCTTTATACCTAAAGGTGTGCGCTGCCCTATGGAGTTATCAACTTATTTCAGAATAAACGCATCTTCAACAGGTCAATTCGAAAGAACACTTATAATTGCCGATGAAGGTAGCTATGTTAGCTATTTAGAAGGCTGCACCGCACCGATGCGTGATGAAAATCAACTTCACGCAGCTGTTGTTGAATTGATAGCACATAAAGACGCAGAAATC
>JBBISM010000217.1:0-3921 GCA_037441245.1 Ignavibacteria bacterium
ATTCAACAGTTGTAATGTCTTATGCAAACAATAGATTTGGAGATGAATTTAATGATGGCGATAATTGCGAAATCGCCCCATACTTTTTATTAAAAAAATACCTCCCAGGTGACCCACCACCTGAACCAATTGTCGAGAGATTTGGTAACCTAAATAAAATTGGTTTAAATGATAGTATAGGGAGAAGGATGTGTAGATATGCAAGCTTTTTGTGGAATTTGTATGATAGCAGACTTGATGATGGTTTTATGCCAAAATATTTTACCGGACATAATAAAGGCGAATGGCTTGACGATAGAAATAATGACGATATTGAAGGTTGGGGACTTCATCTAATTCAATTATGGAATGAAAATCCAAATCTAAGTTATGATGTTTTCAAAAATAATTTTCGCAATTCGGTAGAAGGTGATGAATTGAAGTCAAGCATAGATAGACTTTATGATTTTATGGACTTTGATTTGGATGGTAACTATCCAACTTGTAATCCAACACAGATTAAGAATTTCTCACACTTTTGCAATGATGTAAGTAATAATTTGCTTTTTACTTGGCAAACAAAAAGTTATACCGATGGTTCTTATTCATTTTATTATGGTATAGAGCATAGTACTAGTAGAACAATTACAGGTGAGACTACAACAACTCCGTTTAATAATTTTGAAGATGGATACAGAGTATATCTTAATGACGAACTTTTAGCTACCCTTGATAACGATGAAAATTTTTATATGATAAATGATTACGATTGCGAGGATGAAAAGACGGTAGAAGAATGTTATAAAATAACAACTTTTAAAAATAATATAAATTCATTAAATCCACCTGTTTGGTGCGTCGAAACTGTTAGAAAAATTGGCATAATCCCCGAAGATTTGCAATTGTATGCAAACCTTGTAATCTATCCCAATCCCTTTGATGAATTTTTTAACATTCGATTTGAATTGAATAAACAAACCGAAATTGAAATTATCTTTTATGATTATCTTTTCAGAGTCATAAAGTATATTCCTGGTGTGGTTTATGAAAAGGGGAAAGTCAATATTATACTTAATACAGGTTCTAATTTGTCAAACGGGAATTATTTTGTTATGATTAACTTTAAAGAAAATGGCAAGAAGTTCTCGAAAATATTAAAAGTTCAAAATTATAAATAATGCACATTTATAAAAGGAAAAGAAATGAATACGATTAAAATATTTACCTTGCTTACTATCTTGAGTATTATTTTATCGCTCAGCGGATTAAATGCTCAAATCTTAAATGTACCTCATATTATTGAAAATAAGGGGCAATTCCCCGATGAAGTACTATTTATAGCATTAGCACCTGATTTGAAAGTAACAGTTACAAATGACTATATAATTTATGAAACAGACAAGAACGGTTCATTGCCTATCATTTTCGAGTTGAGATTACCATCTATTGATGTTCCCAGAGTGTTTGATAAGGATAATCTAGAATTCAGAACAAAGCTGGATACTTACTATAATTTCTTCATTGGAGCAAATCCTGAGAATTGGGCTACAGATGTGGGTTTATATAAAGAAGTTGAAAGTGCTGGTTCGGTTCAATCAATAAAATTTTCAGCGAGTTTTTCAAAGGAAGAATTTGTTATATCCTATAAATTTAATGATGGAAGCGAATTTGGAAAATTTCAAATCAATACAGTAATCAGCGATGCAATTTTGAATTCATATATCTCTCGATTGGATGCTGATTTAACAGTCGAAATAAGACTTCCATATCGGAATTTAGAAATAAAGGAATCCAAAAGGGATATGATAATGAGCGAAGATATGAGCCAGCTTGCATTTTCGAGGCATTTCGGCGGTTATATTTCTGATATGGATTTAGATAATGAAGGGAATATAGTTTTAGTGGGTATTTGTGATCGTTATTCATCAGTTCCGACTACAGAGGATGCTTATGATAAAGTAAAACCTACAGGTGGGGGCAATAAAATATTTATTTCAAAATTATCCTCCGATGCATCTAAACTAATTTATTCTACTTTCTTTGGTACTATTTTATCATCTAGTCATCTAATTGAAAAATCTATTCACATTAAATTAAACAAATTAACAAATAATATATTTATCTGCAGTTATCTTGATTCCTTAGCTTCTTTAGATTTACCCATAACTAAAAATGCAATCCAAAATGTTGGCAATGGTGGATACCAATTATTCATTACTAAATTCAATCGAAATGGTAATGAATTGTTATTTTCGACTATTTTAGGTGGTAGTTCCGATGATAAACACTGCAAAATAGACATAGACAATCAAGAGAATGTATTTATCACAGCTACAACAAATTCAACAGATTTCCCTATTAGTTCGGATGCGTTTCAAGATAATCTAAAATCATCAGATATAATCTTTAGTGCAATCAATACGATAATAGGCGAGATTAAATATTCTACATATCTTGGTGGTACATCAACCGAAATACCAACTTCAATTGCACTTGATAATGATAAAAATGTTATAATAGTTGGTCGCACATATTCAAATGACTTTCCGACAACTACCGGTGCATTTATTGAGAATAATATCAATAAAGATTTTCCGGCAGGCTTTATAGTTAAGTTCAAATATGATTTTTCAAAGTTAATTTTTTCCACTTTATTTATAGGGGGTAAGAAAAGTTATGTATATTTAGAGGATCTATCTATTGATAAAACGAATAACATTTATTTCTGTGGACGTGGCAGTGTGATTCCTCAAACAACTAATAATCTTGGAATGATACCCTACAGAGATGATTTAGGTGTCTCATTCATAACTAAATTAAATAGCGATGGGACTGATTTACTGTACTCTACAATTTTAACTGGGAAATATTATAATAGTTATGACATTTTTAAATTATACTTAGATGATAAGTTTAATGCTTACTTCGCAGGTTTTACAGATGATTTGTCATATCCAATATCCGATAATGCCTTTTGTAAAGATTATCGAACGATGTTTTTAACAAAAATTAATCCTGATGCCACCCAAATTCTTTACTCAACTTTTTTTGGTGGATATTATTGGGATACTGACATAATACCATGGTTAGACCAATATGTTTCTAAAATGATAGCCAATGACAATTATTTACTCATTGCAGGCTCAACTCTCTATAATAATTTCCCGGTTACTTCTGATTCAAAAGATTTTGGTGTGGGTAGTTACATCACGAAATTTGATTTTACAGGAGTAAGCATAGAAAGTGATTTACCATCATCGTCCGTAGGTATTAAGATAAGCCCCATCCCCGCTTCGGATTATATCTATATATCTGATTTGAACAAGGGAGCTTGCTCCCTTGGCAATGCAATAAAAATCTACAACACGCTCGGGCAATGCGTAATCAATTACGAATTACAAATTACGAATTACGAGAATGCAAGAATTGACATTTCGCAACTGCCGTCGGGGGTGTATTTTGTGCGATTGATTTCCGGCGGGCAGGCAGTAACAAAGCAATTTGTGGTGGTTAAGTAATAATAAACTTATTGGGCAACTCACAGCGGGCTGCCCCCGTATTCGAGCATAATTAGGAATTGTTAGCGTTAGATAAACTATATGAATATATTTCGCAATAAAAAAATAGCCGGGAATGTCTTTGTATTTCTCCTGATATTCTTTGCCTCGCCAGTTGTGATACGTTTCGGAAATCTTTGCAATGTCTTTGTCGGTCAATTCCTTTTGCTTGCGGCTAATCATTGTTCCCAACTCCCGTGCATCAATAAATAAAATCTCATTGCTTCGGTTGCGAAATTTTCCGTTGGTTTTGTTGCGTGCCAAAAACCACAAGCAAGCGGGAATTTGTGTATTGTAAAACAACTGCGAAGGCAAGGAAACCATACAATCCACCAAGTCGGCTTCAATCATTGCTTTTCGGATTTCGCCTTCGGTGGCTATTTCA
>JBBISM010000218.1:0-3859 GCA_037441245.1 Ignavibacteria bacterium
ATGTCCATTTAATTCTTATAACACTCTTTTAGAGGCACGTGAATATGTATTAGCGGGATATGGTCCGGCGCTTGTTCATGCAGATTGTGATAGGATTGGTTCGCATTCAAATTCAGACCCCCATAAATTGTATCGTACCAATGAAGAAATCGCTGAAGCAAATAAAAGAGACCCAATGCTGCAATTGAGATATATAATGCTCGAGGAGGGAATTATTGATGAGAAATCTTTATTAGAACTCGAATCAGAAAACGAACGAATTTTGAGAGAAGCGGCTGAAAAAGCAGAATCTGCTCCTGATGCTGATGGTACTCAATGGAATAAATACATTTTAGCCGAATCATTCGCTGACAACTCAAAAAATACAGAAAAAGAGCAAAAAGATTCAAATGCTCCCGTTATAACTTACCTTCAGGGTATAAACGAAACATTAAAAGAAGAATTTAGACGCAATCCCAATACTTTTTTATGGGGTCAAGATGTAGCTTCGAAAGAAAAAGGTGGGGTTTTCAACGTAACAAAAGGAATGCTACAAGAATTCGGCAATGAACGTATTTTCAATTCCCCGATTGCGGAAAATAATATAGTAGGAACAGCTGATGGTTTCTGTCGTTATCGGGACGATATATGGGTGGTCATTGAAGGTGCTGAATTTGCAGACTATTTCTGGCCCGCAATGGACCAATATGTCGAAATTTCGCACGAATATTGGCGTACAAAAGGACAATTTACACCGAATATAGTTATACGACTTGCTAGCGGCGGTTATATACAAGGCGGATTATATCACTCACAAAATCTCGAAGGTTCATTAACTCCGATTCCGGGTGTAAGAATTGTTCAACCAGCATTTGCCGATGATTCTGTTGGATTACTGAGAAATGCAATGCGTTCAAGAGGTCCGACACTATATTTAGAGCCGAAATATTTATATAATCTACGCTCTGCTTCAACTTTGAAACCACCAGTTGAACATATTGTTCCATTTGGAAAAGCGAAAATCAGAAGAATCGGAACAGATTGTTCGATAATTTCATATGGAACAGCAGTACATCTATCTATCCAAGCAGCCAAAGAACTCGAGAAAGAAGGTATTTCTTTAGAAATTATAGATTTACGCTCTTTAATCCCTTGGGATAAGGAAATGGTTTTTGAATCAGTAAAGAAGACAAGCAAAGTGATAGTAGCCCACGAGGATAAATTAATTGGAGGTTTTGGCGGTGAGATTGCTTCTGCAATTACTCAAGATGTATTTGAATATCTTGATGCCCCTATTCTAAGGTTAGGCTCTAAGGATTGCCCAGTTGGATTTGCTAAAAATTATGAAAAAGAGATTTTACTAAGCGTTGAAGAAATTATTCAAGGAGTAAAAAAGGTTGTTAAATATTAAAGTGTTTAATAAATCTGACAGTGTTTTAAAATTAAGACAATTTGGAGAATAATTTAATTATATATTGTAGGAATATTTGGTATAAATGTACCTTCAAAATTGGATATTAGAGTTTTATATGTTAATTTTGTAAATGATATTGTATTAATGTCAATTGAATGAAATAAATAGTTGAAATTATTAAATTTAACATAACAAAATGAAAAAGCGTATTGACGATGATTTAGACGAACAGAACGAACAACCGGATGAATATCAAGGCGAAACAAACGAATCTAAAATACATAAATTCATTTTAGAAAATAAAGTGCTTTTGATAACTGGCGGGGTGGTTGTCGTAGCTATAATAGGACTGATTTTATATTTTCAAGCTACCCAAATGACTAGTTCTCGAGAAGCATCATTAGCTCTGTCAAGAATTTTACCCTATTTTGAACAGGAGAACTATCAAATCGCCTTGGATGGAGATCCACAAGCAAAAATTAGAGGACAAGACATTGTCGGATTACTGGAAATTGTTGAAAAATATGAAAATACAAGTCAAGGAAGAGTTGCAGCATTATACACAGCAAATTGCTATGTCGAACTTGATAATATTGAAGCATCAAAGAATTATTTCGAAATGGCTCTAAAGTCTGATTCGGAATTGATAAAAACAGGAGCTTATGCCGGTCTCGGTTTGTATTATGAACATAAGGAACAATTCCGAGAAGCTGGTGAAAATTACGAAAAAGCTGCCGATTTTTCAGGCGAATCGGGTGCAAAGTTTCGATTTTTATATTTTTCTGCATTATGTTATGAAAAAGATGGTGATACAAAAGGCGCAGAAGAACAATTCAGAAAAGTTATCGGGAACAATGAATACTCCGATTATTTAGGTTTAGCCAAAGCCGGTTTGATTAGGCTTGGCACGATTATTGAATAGTTTGGTTGATTGTTTAATTATATCGAATTGAATTTTGAAATAAATAATAGATTTTAAGTAATAATTATTTTTTTGGAGGTTTTATGCAAAGATTGCTTCGTTTGAGCTTATTGACGCTTCTTCTAATGGTTTTAGCGATCGGTGAAAACTTTGCTCAAGACAAAGTTTATGTATCCGGCGAATTACCGAAGGGGCAGGTGAGAATCTTCGTTAGTGATTCTCAATACGTTTTCAACAGGGATTATACAGTTTACGGTACTTTGATTATTGAGCCCGGAACTGTTGTGAAATTTAACGATAATGGTCGTTTAATCATAGCAAAAGGTGGTCGCGTTATCGCTGATGGCTATGCCGAAGCTGAATATCATGCTCGACCACGTACACCAGATGGAAGTTACGATATGGACCCAATTGGATTGCCTGGAGGTCCAACAAATCCACTGAATTACACTGGTTACGCTGATTTAAATTACTTTTTGTACGATTTAGGTGCAAACAGAAGAACAATTGACGTACAGACTGAAAGGGATATAACAGTTCATCCAAACAAGTACGATTACGTCTTTAATGTTCTATTGGATAAAACTAGTCGAAGGATAGTGGACTTAGAGCAACCAGGCGTTCCGGGCTATCCATCAAATCCAAATTTGGTCAAAGTACCATTCGAGATGGCTATAGTCTTTACAAATGCAAGGTTATTCATAGATCCATTATATGATAATATGTTAAATATCCGTCCTTGGCGACGATTGGCGAATACCGATCCTGATTTTGACCCTATGCAGATAAAGTTTATTGGTCAACCAGTCAATGAATTTTCGAGGGAATGGGGTCATATTGTTGTATTACCTGGAGCAAGAGCAGCATTTTTTAGAAACTGCTCATTTGAGGGTTTCAGAAAAGATACAACAGTTGATAGATCGGATTACTATTCATCTAATCCAGCATTTCCGAATTATTTACCAGGCTTAACAGCCAATGAAGTTCGTTCTTTGAATGCAAAAATGAATGCCCTTACAAATGGTGGTGGCGGTGCAATGACCACACTCTCATCAAGGACCTGGTTATTGAATTGTACTTTTACTAGCAATATGGCTCGCCATCGAGGCGGTGCATTGCAAATACTCCAATCACCATTGGGATTCCCAAGATATCAGGGTAGCTTAAATTATTATTCTACTACCAAGAACCCCAACATAACTGATCCAGATGGCTCTCCATCTACAGTTAATACTGAGAATCCAATACCGCTAATTGATGCAATTGATGAATCATTTAGCGAACCACTATCAGATGATAACCGTATGGGACTCGATGATGGAAGGCTTGCAGTATATTTAGGTAGAATGAGGAATTTAATTTTCGAACAGAATTATGTAAGATTATCAAATGTGAAATTCACTCAAATAGGTCAATTTCGTAAAGTTGAGGATGATTTAGATAATCCTGCTACTTATCCTTATGGCCTGAATAATCACGCTTTAGGCGGTGCTATTTATATAGCAGGGGCAGAAGGCGATGAGTATAGGAAAATTGAAATCGGC
>JBBISM010000219.1:0-3821 GCA_037441245.1 Ignavibacteria bacterium
GTGGATTTCTTGAAGGAGCATATTTGCCATTAGCCAAAATTATGAGAAGAAATAGCGGTGATTTTTCAAGGACAGATCCCACAGTTGTTTTAAGGCAATATTTTCAATATAGCGATCTAACTTTAGATGATACTATTAGATATATAATTGATGTTGACCAGAAAAAATCTCTCGTTAGTTGCGATTTCGTATCTGTTTTTGTCAATAATTCTGAAAAAGATAATGTTCCATTACACGATGGTGATATAATAATTGTTCCAGAGAATCCCCTGAAAGTTTATGTTTTTGGGCAGGTTAATCAGCCTGGATATGTTGAATTCACAGAAAATCGGAATATGCATTGGTATATAGATAAAGCTGGGGGTTATGCTCCGAAAGCACAAAAAAGCCGAGCAAGAATAATACGTGGGAAAACACTCGTTTGGATGGAAGGAGATAACGATGTTTATGTAAATGCAGGTGATATGATATATGTCCCTCGACCACCAGATGTTCCATCAACTGTTGAAATTCAAAATTATGGATTAATTGCAAGTATAGCTCTTACTGTGGTTACGGTAATATCATTGATTACTAATCTACTAACAAGATTATAAATGATAAATAATGCGAGTTACCTTAAAATATCGCTTAATTGTATTACTTTTTCTAATTTATTTTCACATTCCAGAGTTCGAAGCAAAAGGACAAAACAATTATCCAGCAGGTATTGAAAATGTACCTGTGGTGCATCCTGTTTACGAATTTTTGCTCAGATTCGAAAATCGTGGTTTTTTCCCTCACAAGTCATTGGCAATATTACCTTTGCAAAGGAAGGGAATAATTGAATTGCTGACTATAATTGACAAAAACACATCTAAACTTAATTCATCTGAACTATCAGTTTTAGATAAATTTGCAAAAGAATTTCAATTATACGAGCAGAGTAGAGCGGTAATATTTCATAGTGAAACCGATTCTATCCAATTATTTCACAGGAGAATTTTCACAAATGATGAGAAATTTATATATCACTATCAAGATTCAGTTCATAACGTAGCTGTTGTTCCTTTGGGTTCAATTGAGGCAATTCTAAAAGATGACAAAAAAGAACTTCAAAATGTTGTCTTCGGAAATTTGGGTATTCGTTTATATGGCACTTTATCAAACTCATTAGGATACTACTTACAAGCTACAAATGGTGCTATATTAAGCGGGGAGAGAACTGTCGCAATAGATGAACCCAAGTTACGAAAGAATATTAAATTCTATAATCTTAAAAGCGATTTCGATTTTACAGAATCGCATATTAGATATGATAATGATTGGTTCTATATTTCTATTGGTAGAGAAACACTACTTTGGGGAGCAGGATTGAATCAAAGATTAATTCTATCAGGCAATGCCCCTCCGATAGATGCGATTTCCGCTGGTGCAAAATTTAACACATTTGAGTATCGTTTTACTTATGGGTCGCTAGTGGGTTTATCTCGAGATTCAATTCATAGTACTGGTGTAGATATAATAATACCAGATAAATATAGCGTCTTTCATAGATTTTCAATTAGACCTTCTTGGGGCGAAATTGCTTTTTGGGAAAATTTAGTCTATTCTGATAGGAATATTGATTTTGCATATCTCAATCCCCTGATATTTTTAAAATCTGCCGAGCATTCTTTGCGAGATAGAGATAATTCAGTTATGGGTATTGATGCGACAATCCGATTGATTAAAAATGTACAAATAAAAGGGACTTTTGTTTTGGACGATATAATTATTTCAGAAATCGGAAAAGAATTTTGGAGCAATAAAACAGCTTGGAATATTTCTTTGCTTGCATCTTTGCCTTATTCGATTGATTTGGGTATCGAATATTCACGTATTGAGCCATATACTTTTTCTCATTTCGATAATCAAAATTCGTTGACAAATGATTCGATAATATATTCTTCATATTTACTGCCAAATTCAGATGAAATATTAACTAAAATCAATTGGTGGTGGGGCAATAGATACCCATTAAGCATAATCGTTTCATATTCTCGACACGGGGAAAATGTTTATGATGAAAATGGTTATTTGGTCAGAAATGTCGGCGGGAATGTTCTACAATCAAGAAGACATCAAGACTCAGAAAGAGTCAAATTTTTAGATGGTAATAAAAATGAAAGATGGTATTTTGAACTATCTACTGGTTATGAAATATTAAGGGGGCTTTCTTTATTTGGTGCAATAGTATTGAGCAAAAAAAATGATGATTCAAACACAAGATTCAAATTCAGTTTACGATATTGGGATTTTTAATCAATGATAGAGTATTTAATATTAATTTTGGTTTGGATTGGTATAATTTTAATCGTATCAACGTATATTCTCTATCCTTTGATTATTTGGATTTGGTCGAAATTAGTAATTTCTAATATCAAATTTGATGAAACTGCAACACCTGATGTAACGATTTTGGTTTCTGCTTATAATGAAGAAGATAATATCCCTGACTTAATCGAATCAATATATAATTCAAATTATCCCAAAGAGAAAATCAAAGTAATAATAGGCTCGGATGGTTCAATTGATGATACAGTGAGAGTCGCTAAAGAAATAATTATAAATTATCCCAATGTCAATATTATTGAACTGCCACACTCGGGCAAAAATTCAACTATAAATACTTTGGTGCAGTTAGCCGAAACCGATATCATTATTTTGATGGATGCAGATCTAAGAGTGCAACTAGATACTTTAAAACATTTAGTAAAATACAGCATTGATGATTCGATTGCAATAGTTCAAAGTAACATTATGTATATGAATAATGATTCAACTTCCAACGCAGGAACCATTGGAGAAAGTCGCTATCAGCAATATGAGAATTTTTTAAGAAAATGCGAAAGCAGAATAAGTTCAACAGTCAACAACTTTGGAATATACCTACTTCGACGAAAATTTTTTTCAATAATTCCCAATGATAGAGTTTGTGATGATATGTACCAAATATATCAGGCAATTTTAAAAGGTAAAAGAGTTATTGTTTCGGAAGAAGCTATATCAATTGATGCAAGGGCAAAAAATACTGTCAATGAGCTAAATCGTCGAATTAGATTAGCAGCTGGCGGTATGGCAACAATCGCTTCATCGAGGCAACTTATGAATCCTTTTCTTGGTTCTCCCGCATTTTTCTTGTGGTTTCATAAAATTTTCCGTTGGTTTTCACCTATTTTTATGATAATATTCTTTGCGGCTCTTTTTGTTATTGAGTCTTTTTCTACATTATGGTATGTTTTATTAGTATCTCAATTATTGCTGTTCGTATTTGCTTTCCTTGGGTGGTTAGGCGAAAAGTTTGGATTTAATTTCGTTATTGGTCGGGTCCCTTTGTTTATTATTCTTATGAATTGGGGTTTCTTATGGGCTATGATAAGATTTTTCTCTGGTAATCAAAATTCGAGCTGGACAAGAGAAGGATTACAAAAGAACTTATGAATAATTCTGAAAATATTCAAATTATACAATCGAAAACAAGGTTTAAAAAAGACTTTGGACTTACACTTCGTAATGTCCATTACCAGATTTTATTCCAGATAATCGCAGATTTCTTTGCTTTTTGGTTAAGTTATATCATTCAATACTTCATAAGATTTAAACTTGGGTTATTTGAAAATCACTTTGTGCCGAGTTTTTTTGATTTTCTAATCACCGGCACTGTTGTAGTACTCTATTGGTACTTACTCTTTTTTTTAGCTGGTATGTATAAGAACTGGTACGAACGCTCACCATTTGATGAAATATTTACCGCATTAAAAGTAATATTTGTTGGATGTATCATAGTGGTATTTTTTATT
>JBBISM010000220.1:0-3675 GCA_037441245.1 Ignavibacteria bacterium
TGATAAGTTAACTCGAGCAAGTATGAGCACCTCATTTTTAGATTCAATGCTCGACCATTTCAATTTATGGGATTACCAACAAATTGATGTTTGCTTAATTGCAAAAAACACAAAAGTTCATGACATAATGCAGTCCTCTTCCGAAAGTATTGTTGAAAATGAGACAATCGCCAATGCTATTCACAAACTCATTATGTGGCAAACTCTCTCGATATTAGTTACAAGCGGCAAAGAAATTGTCGGAATAATAAGACTATCAGATATATATAATGCCATTGAGCAATATGCAATTGAAAACTGTCAAACCTAAATTAATAGGAGAGTTATATGCCAAAATTATTAATCATTGACGACGAAAGAGATTTCCTCGAAACTATTCAAAAACGTTTCGAAATGCGCAGTTATGAAGTAATTACTCGTGATACTGGTAAAGACGTCGAAAAGCTAATTCGAAAAGACCCTGAAATTGACGTCGTAATTCTCGATTTGAAAATGCCTGAAATACCAGGTGATGAAGTATTAAAAACGATTAAAACAATTAAACCAGACATTCAAGTGATTATTCTCACTGGACACGGGAACACCGAATCTGCAATTGAATTATCTAAACACGATTTGTTTACCTACCTCCAAAAGCCCATTGAAATAGATAAATTAGTCAAATACGTGGAAAATGCTCGAACAAAGGCAAAATTAGTGAAAGCTGAACAGCACGAAGGAGATGGTAAGAAAGGTAAGAGTATCAAGCAAGTTATAATAATGACTGGTATATCAATAGCTTGCGGGCTGTTTGTTGCTTTATTACCAGCGTCGGAAGGTCTCGAACCCAGGGCACAGTATTTTTTAGGTTTGCTTACAACGATAATACTGCTATGGGTGCTCGAAGCTATACCGATAGGTTTAACGGTAATTCTTGCGGGTGGAGGACTTGCGCTATTCGGCATACAATCGCCTGCAGCAGCTTGGCAGCCGTATGCAAGCCCGGCTGTTATGTTTGTGCTGATGATAATTATGTTTGGGGTGATATTAAATGAAGTTGGAATAGCTCAACGAATTTTGTATTATGCCATAAAATTTGCTGGTAGAGGGGTTTTGAAATTCAGCATTGTGATAGCATTGGTTTCTTCCATTGCATCATCAATATTTCATGATGCAACAATCACCAAATTTTCTTATTTGCAGTTATTCCTGTTTTTATGAAAATGGGTATCACACCCGATAAATCGAATAACTTTTCTAAATTCTTTATGATAATGATTCCTTTAACGGCGTCTGCAGGCGGTTTTGGAACGATTTTGGGTGGCGGAAGGAATCCCATCGCCTTAGAATATATAGAAAAATATATCGGGATACATATCGGATTTTTAGACTGGATTGTAATAAATATGCCAATGGTAATATTTTCATCTTTAGCCACTTGGGCAGTATGCTGGCTTTTAATGCCACCTAAGATTAAGGAGTTTCCCGCTGAAGTGAAAGCTGAGAAATTACCTCCTATGACTAAGAACGAAAAGGGTGTAGCATTGATTTTTGGCTTAGCATTTATAATGTGGTCAATTTCTGATTTGACTAAATTGCACGTTTCAGTTGTTGCGGCATTGGCAATTATAGCAATATGTGCATTGAAGTTTGTAAACTTTAAAGTGATTCTCCAGAAGTTTTCTTGGGAGGCTTGGTTGGTTTTTGGTGCGGGAGTATCCTTGGGAGTTGCGATGCTCGAAACGGGTGCTGGCAAGTGGCTGGCAGACCAGTTTTTCCCGTTAATACAAGATTCCGGGCATTTTGTAACATATTATGGTATAGCTTTATTTGCATCATTTATTACCAGTTTTATGAGTAATTCCGCATCAGTAGCTCTATGTATGCCGATACTTGACCCCCTTGCGATTCAAATGGAAATGAGCAGGCTATATACTATTCTCAGCTTACCTGTAACAACATCATTCGTAATGTTGGTGATAGGCTGCCCGCCATCAATCATTTCCTACTCGACGGGTTATTTCAGCCAACTTGATTTTATCAAAGTAGCAATACCAAAGACATTAGTATTATGCGCCTTGATGGTATTAGTAATGATGGTTTATTGGCCAATAATTATGCCAGCGTTAGGATACGGGGGATATTAATTCCCCCATTTTTCTTATTTTTTTATTTTTTAAGTAATATAAGGGGATAATATGGAAAACAAAATTCAATTATTGATTGTTGATGATGAGATAGATTTCCTGGATACAATTGCCAATAGAATGGAAATGCGTGGGTTCGATGTTACAAAAGCATCAAGCGGTCAAGAAGCCCTCGATGCTGTCAAACAAAAAAAGTTCGATATAGCTCTCCTCGATTTGAAAATGCCCGGCTTAGATGGATTTGAAGTATTAAAAATATTAAGTAAAGAACATAAATATATCGAGGTTATTATATTGACAGCTCACGGTTCTATCGAAGCTGCATTCGATACATCAAAACTCGGTGCATTTGGTTTCCTAACAAAACCTTATGATTTCGATGAATTAGTTCAAGTCATTAAAGATGCTTATGAGAGAAGATTAAAAAATAAGTTCGCTAATGACCCAGAATTACTCGAACTACTAATGAATAAAACGAAAGATATACCGCTCGGAAGCGAAAATGCACTCGATATCTTGGATGAACTTAAAAAGCTCGATGACAAGATTAAATAGCTTATTGAAAAGTTTGATATAATATGGCTAATAAAGACAAATTAGCTAATAGATTAGACCCCTTGAGGGATAAGCATTATCGTGATTTGCGAAATAAACATATCGCAAGATTATCTATTACATATTTAGCACCATTATTATTGCTCATCATTTTCTTAAACTATGAATACATTGAACTCATAGATGAATCAGAAAATAGACATATCCTATCCATAGCTGAAAGTCAATCCAGAATCCTCGATATTTACATACACGAAAGACTTATCAATTTAATGAACATTATTGATGGACCATTTATAACGGAGCAACCTGATAATGAAGAATTAAACTTTTTTCTTATGCAATTACAAAAGGACAGCGATTCTTTCATTGATTTAGGTTTCTTTGATTCGAGCGGAATACAAATTAGCTATGCTGGACCATTGAAATTCCTGGAGAAAAAAGACTATAGCAAAGAAAAGTGGTTCATCGCTTTAGTTAGCAGTCCTGATAGATATGTAATCACTGACATTTATTTAGGTTTACGAAAAGCACCTCATTTTACAATAGCTGTTAAAAGGCAAATCAATGGTAATATCTGGATATTCAAATCTTCTCTCGATCCAGCGGTTATTTATGAATCAATAACATCGTTTGAGAAATCGCAAGATGTTAATATTGCAATAATTAATTCTTTGAATGAATATCAACTTGTTAGAAATAATATCGGCAGATTACTTGATATATCACCCTTTTCACCGCCAAAAACACCACATACAGGAATTGAAATTAGGCTAAAAGATAAACAAAAATTAAAATATGCATATAGCTGGTTGAATAGAGTAAATTGGGCTGTTATTGTATTCCCAAGTATTTCTGGGGCAAGCTGGTACTCGAATAATAAAGTCGTTAATCTCATTATTGCATCAATATTAGTTACAATATTGATTATTGCAATAATTTTTTTTCCGCTCGAAAAAAGTTGTTGCTATGGAATATGAAAATGATATTGTCA
>JBBISM010000221.1:0-3640 GCA_037441245.1 Ignavibacteria bacterium
AAAGCACCATTTCGAGCTGCCAAAGCTCTTGAGGTTATATATCCTGCAACATCATCAGCGGCGCTATTGATACGTTTGCCAGTGGATAGTCTCAATTGCTTTTGCGAAATTATTCGATTAGATGCTTCTAATGCATTATATGCATTTTCGGCAGGAGTATTAGTTCTAATTCTTGATTGTCCACCTGTTACGAATGGCATTTTACACCTCTAATTTATTGATAAAATATTATGTTCCTCTAATTAATTGCAAGAATGCCTGCGGATTTAAATTAGCTTGAGCAAGAGAAGCTAAGGATGCTTGCTGTAAGAATTGAGCTTTTATTAATTCGAGCTGTTCCATCGCTACATCTGCATCTTCAATTCTTGATATCGCAGCATTGTAATTGGTAATTTGGCTCTTGAGCAAATCCTCTTGAGAATTCAATCGGAATACAACACCGCCTAAATAAGATGCTACTTTATTGACATTATCAATTGCGTCGGATAAGCTCTTCAAGGTCAGATGAATTAAATCATTATGAAATATACCTTGATCATCATTTGAAACATCATTTAATTCTCTCAAATCTAAACCACAAACACCTCCAAAATTATCAATGCTCATAGCATTTAGATTGAATGAACTGCTTTGAACATTATAGTCTTCATTGAATGATGTTAAATCCAAAGTCAATGTTAATAAATTGTGTGAAGCATTTGTACCGATAATAAAGTCAGCATAGAAATTACCATCGAGCAATTGACGGCCTCCAAAAACGGTTGATTCAACAACTGTTTGAATTTGCTGTGCTAATCGGAAAGCACCTTTTGCAAGTGCAATTTTCTCGGCTGTTCCTTGTGCTCCTGATGTTGCATAAGATGCTGCTTCTTTAATCTGATTTAAAATCGAATAAATATTATCCAACGCATCCATAGCAATATTAGAAACATTTGTAGCATCGCCAACTGTTCGTAGCGCAGCTTTTAAAGCTGAATTTCTTGCAATCAATGCTCGTGATGTAATATAACCAGCAACATCATCTGCTGCATTATTGATTCTTTTGCCGGTTGATAGTCTGAGTTGTCTTAATGATATACTCCGGTTCGATGTTTCGAGTGCATTGTATGCATTTTCTGCGGGTATATTAGTTCTGATGCGCGAATTCCCTCCAATGGCAAATGGCATCTTACACCTCCATGTGTTCTAAATAATATTATGTTTATTTAATGTCTTTATATTGGCGGCTCGAGCAACCAAGCTCCTGAATTTTTCCATAACATCCGCTGTTAATTGATTGCTAAGCCGCTAAAACATACTTATTGTTAAATTGTCAAATTTGCCCCAAACATTTCGAATTGCATCTTAAATATTCGAGCTTTCAAAAACACTTTTTTATTATGAAATTTGCTTGCCAAAATTTTTTTCAATCAAAATTTTCTACATTTAGAACGCTTAGAAATGAGTATTCATTGGGACTATAAAAATTTAAATACAAGGACTTGAATTTTTTATTTAAGGGGGAATTTTTTTATGATGGATATTTTGACGACTAATAATAATCAATCAATTATGAATGGCGAATTTTAGCCAAGCGATATTTATTCCAGGAATTAATAATAGTTCATATCATTCATTGTGTATAATAAAAAAAGGCGAGTATAAACCCGCCTTGATTCGATTTTCAGAAGATTATTATTCTTTTAATTCACAAACTGATTTGCATAATATTTAGCTGTTAGTTTTTCTCCGGTAGCCATCTTTATCATATCATTCCAGTGATATTTTGCTCCGGGTTTGAATACATTTTCTATTAAATACTCTCCGACCTCGACTTTATTCATAAAACTGCTTTCCTGTCCTTCTGGTAATTTCAAAACTTTATTGTTAATATAATGATACAACTGGGAAGCAAGTAATTCCCCGAGATGATAATTATGGTAATAGCACGGTGAAGTAGCGATATGAATTTTTGTTGACCAATCAGGCATATTACGTTCAGCTGGACGTTTAATCATCTGATATTTCTCGACCAAATCCCACCAAAGAGTATTTAAATCTTGGTCTGGATTTTCATATAGACTTTTCTCGAATCTATACATAACTTGTGACCAACGACTGAATACTAATTGTTCGAGTTTTAAAATTTTATAAGCTGTTTCATCTATTTTATTCTTTTCTTCATCGCTTATACCAATCATATCTTGAAGCCATTGGGGTTTAGATGCGAATCTACCAAAAAGCATAGCAATTGCCTCGGTTGTAAATGTATGAGCGGGTGTATTCAATACCCAAGGCAAACTATTATCCTGATATTTAAAATAAACAGCATGACCAAACTCATGCAGCATTGTGTTCATCCAATTGTAATTAGGCTTGACATTGCAAAGGACTCGAACTTCCTTGACGACTCTATCTATGTCAATACAATAGGCATGTTGATTTTTACCTGGTTTTTCATATAAATCGCTTTTAGCAAGCATTTCATCAATAGGCATATTGATACTCGCAAAATATTTTCTTGTCAATTCAACAATATCTTCTTTTTTAAAATTCTTATAATATATATCTAAATCAATTTCATATATTGAAGGAGCTTCCTGAAAATAACGATTCTGATAATGCCATGGCATAAGCTCTTCTGGTTTAATTTTTAATTGTCCGGCAAGAGTTGCATCAATCTCGGCTTTCAACTTAGCGAACGTTTCTCGTGTTAATTCATCTAATTCGTCGAATATCTTACTGATTTCTTCTGGTTCTTGGTCAGATAATCTTAAACTCATATCGTGATAATTTTTGAAACCCAATTCTTGTGCAACTTCGTTTCTCATTTTAACTAATTTGATAATATCCTCTGCTACAAGCGGTCCAATATTTTTATGTGCAATCCAGGTTTCCATTAATTTTTTGGAATCTTTTGATGTTTTTAAAATTTCTTCAACATCGTTATCTGTTAATTCTTTTTTGCCGACTTGTGCACGAAATGTCTGGAATTTCTTTGCAATTTCATTTTGCAATAATGTCATTGCATTTAGTTTGACCGTATCTACTTGATATGCAAGAAATGTATGATACAATACGTGTAACTCCCTTTTAATCAATGGATCTTGGAACTCTACTGAATCATAATAGAATTTAATTTTGGTAAAATTTTCTTTATTTGAAAGCAATTCATTGAATTTAATTTCGAGTTCAGCACTTCTATTGAAATCCTCGTCTTTGCCTGATATCGAAGCATCCCAATATGCTAATGCATATTCTTTATAAGTTTTCGCTAATCTTTCCTGCAACTGGCTTGCAAATTCCTTAAATTCAGCTTCCTTCTTTTTAATAACCTCTGTACTTTCGGGCATTTCTTGTTTTGTACAACTTGTTGATAATAAACTTGCTATGATGAATAAAAATAACAATGAACTAAATAGACTTTTCATAAATACGCTCCAAAAAATGGTTGATAAAACTTTTTAAACATATAAATGTTTAGATTAATTATCAAATAAAATAACCTCTCAAATAAAAATTTTGAGAGATTAAAACTTTAAGAAGAAATTATTTGTATAGTCTCAAAAATTCGAGCCTATCCTGTAATTCAGAGATTGGTATCAATAGTTTATCCTTGCCGTAAATGGCATCTTTAGTATTTGTGAATACTAATTCATAA
>JBBISM010000222.1:0-3638 GCA_037441245.1 Ignavibacteria bacterium
AGACAAAATTTAGCATATCTACTAACAATCGTAAAAAAACTTATGTTCATCGAAAACTTCTAAATAAACTAAAAGCAAATACAAGATATTCATATAGAGCTATTCATAATAATGATACAAGCCATTGGAAGCAATTTTCTACGTTTCCGAATGGGTCAGCGATATTTAATTTTGCAGTTATGGGTGATAATCGTTCGAATCCTGAGATATTCGGAAATATTACAAGAAAAATGAAGAGCCATCATCCTTTATTTTCTTTATATCTTGGCGATTTGGCATATGATTCTAAATATGGGACTTGGAAGGAAGAGTTTTTTGTGAAAAATAATTTAGATTTTATTTCTGAAGTACCTTTTTTCAATGCGGTTGGCAACCACGAAGGTTGGGAAGAAAATACTATTGCCTTTCAACAGGCTCCCGATATGTCCTCTCCTGATAAGAATTTGCCGTATTACGCTTTCGAATGCGAAGATGTTTTCTTTCTCATTCTCAGCTCATTGCATCCCTTGAAAGAAGGAACCGAACAATATAAATTTGCTGAAAAAGTAATTGCTAATATAGATAAAAAGTGGAAGATTGCTGCAGTTCATCATCCTCCGTATAGTTGTGGCGGGCATAAAGGAAATGAGCAAACAAGAGAGATAACGACAAAACTTCTTGAACCTAATAATTTCGATATAGTCTTAGCTGGGCATTCGCATTTTTATCAGCATAATTTGGTCAATGGTATTAGGCATATCATCTCAGGTGGTGGCGGTTCACCCTTATATAACCCAGTTGATTGTGATTATACAATTAAATCAGTCAAGGATTATCATTATTTGATATTTGAGGTAACTCATAATATAATGATTATTGAAGCAATTGATTTATATGATAATGTTATTGACAGGCTTGAATTAATAAAATGAGTCGTTTGGTTGAGGTTTTATTAATTCTGAAGAATTATTTCTAGGATTATTAACAAGGGGTGATACTTCATATGCTTGCATATCAAAAGAATTGTATGGTGATAATAATGAACGCAGAGATTGTTCACTACTATGATTATCCAGCCAAATCAATGAACTTTCGCGTGATAGAATTACGGGCATCCGGTTATGAATATCTGCCATAATTGCGTTTGGCTCGGTTGTTATAATTGTTGCAGTTTGCATAAATTCGCCGTTCGG
Source organism: Ignavibacteria bacterium (assembly GCA_037441245.1). Classification (GTDB taxonomy): domain Bacteria; phylum Bacteroidota; class Ignavibacteria; order Kapaibacteriales; family UBA2268; genus CALHGZ01. The sequence continues at coordinate 1,173 of JBBISM010000222.1, forward strand.
TGCTATCCATTTGTCCCATAATCCTGCAAAAAAGAAAAGCGAAGTACTTTCTAATTTTACAAAATAAGGAATTTTCTTACTACCCGAAATTTTTTTCCATTCGTAAAAGCCTGAAGCTAATATAAGACAGCGTCTTCTTTCAAATGAATGCTTAAAAGTAGGTCTTTCTGCGATTGTCTCTGCCCGTGCGTTTATAAGTCTTGAGCTAATTGATTTATCTTTTGCCCAAAATGGTATCAGTCCCCAAATTAATTGCGTTTGTTCGGTGCCATGATCATTTATAATACAATCAATTTTTTGAGATGGGGCTATATTATAACTTGGAGTAATTTTTGTCAAATCAACTTTTAAAGGATGCAATTTTTCAACATCTTTTGTTTTTGGAGATAGTGCAAATCTTCCACACATAGATTTTGTTTGTATTTACTTACGAGTTTTTTCTTTAATCCAATTAACTAAAAGAGTTTTAAATTCTGGAATAAAATCTTTATCCAAAGTAGCATATTCACCGACGGAGCCAGTATCTGCTTGTTGAAATAGATGATTAGCTTGAGGGAACACTTTCACTGCGAAATCTTTGTTTTTTGCTTTTGCTAACGCGTTTTCGAGTGGTGCTCGGTTCAAATTAGTTAATATTTGCTGGTCTTTTCCTCCGAATAGGGCTAAAACAGGGCATTTCACTTTTTTGAGCGCTTCCTGCGGGTCGTAAGATAAAAAGAATTTATACCAAGGACCGGCCATAGCATATAACTCACGTTCAATGGATTGTTGCATATTTTCAATGAATTCTGGTTTGATTGGAGTTCCGCTTTTGTCATATTTGCTTAGTTGCTGCAATCTAAAGTTCAGAATTTCTTGTTTAAATGGCTCCATATCTTTATTATTAACCACAGCGTCAAGAATACGTTTTTGCAAATTATAAGCAGATTTTTTATCTTCATCGCTTATTTCTACGGCATCAAGCATAACTTTCACTTGCGAGAGTATTATATCTTTTCCTTTTACTGTGGAACCAGCCATATATATTAGGAAAGCGACTTTTTTTTCTTTTGCAGCAACCATTGCTCCAACGATTGCACCTTCGCTATGTCCGAGTAAACCGATTTTATTAGGGGCTATTTTTGGATGATTAGAAAGGAGCTTAAATGCATAAAGGGCGTCATCAGCAAAGTGTGCCGTAGTTGATGTATCCATATCGCCCGAAGAGCCGCCTATACCACGGTCATCATACCGCAGAACAGCTATACCGTTGCTACTTAAATGCTCTGCTAAAACGGCAAATACTTTGAAGCCGAAAACTTCTTCGTCTCGACTCTGTGCACCGCTACCGGTTATTAATATGACTGCTGGAAATTTCCCTTCCCCTTTCGGGATTGTCAAAGTACCAGCAAGTGATATATTCCCACTATTAAATGTAACCTCTTCTTCTGTGTAAAGCAAATCTTCAGGAGCTATATCTTTGATGACTCGTTTCATAAAAAATGAGCCTTCAAATTGTAATTGATTAAAAGTACCGCCGATAGAGTCTCCTTCGATTATGCCATTGAACTTAGCAACATTACCCTCGACAACAATTAATTCAAAATTCACAACTGTATTCATCTGCCAAACATTTGACAATCGCAAACCATAGGCTTGTTGTTGAGGAATATCTAAATATCCAACAATTTCATCATCTTTTTGTTGAAATTTTACTCTCATAGTTAATGCTGTTGCTGATACTCGGAATTCGCCTTCCCATTCGCCGATGAGTGTATTGCCGGATAGTTCAATTGATTGAAATAATATGATGAAGATGACTAATAAGTTTTTCATTTTTTTTATTCCGATTTATAAAAAAAAACAACTTACGATATATATACGGATAATTCAAAATAAAGTTTGAAATTAGTAGTGGAAAAAAAGCTTACAATTCTGCTGGGATTGATTCCCATTTCGTGGCGATGATATAAAAACGGCAGAATGTGGAAATGATGAAACGATAAAAAAAAGGAGCTATCAAAGCGATAGCCCCTAAATTTTAGATTCTGGAATGATTATCTGATGATTGTCATTCGCTGGGTCAATATTACTGAACCAGTGCTTAGCGAGAAGTAATAAACACCAGAGCTAAGGTTCAAGTGCATAGCATTGACTGTAATAGAATGTTCACCGACTTCGGCAAATCCTTGATAAAGAGTTATCTCTTTGCCATAAAGGTCGTGTAAAGTCAATTTAATGTAAGTTGCTTCTTTTAGCGAGTATTTAATTGTAGATTGCTCGCTAAATGGATTTGGCTGATTATTATAGAGTGCAAATTTACCATCGGGGCTTATCGAAACTGACGTGCTTGCGGTAACAGTAACAACAGATTCGCTGGAGTATAGCTCGCCACACTCGTTCCAAACTTTGCATTTGTAAGTGCCTTCATCGCTTTGTGCAACTGCAGGGATATCCAGCGTATTTTGTGTTTCGCCAGGTATTTCT
>JBBISM010000223.1:0-3597 GCA_037441245.1 Ignavibacteria bacterium
AGAAAATTGCTTCCAATGGCTTGTATCATTATTATGAATAGCTCGATATAAATATCTTGTATCTGCTTTTAGATTATTTAGAAGTATTCGATGAACATAAGTTTTTTTACGATTGTTAGTAGATATGCTAAATTTTGTCTTATTACTGAATAATTCATCATCATTTACCTCTTTAAACTCCACTGTAACTGGACTTTTATTATCGCATTCAACTAAAACGATAACACTACTATCAGTCATAGCTTGCAAGTATGGTTGCATCAAAATTTTAGTTTCTAATTTATAACTAAAAAACATCAAATTAAGAGCAATAGCTATGAACCACACATTTAATCTTTTCATAAATTCTCCAATTTTTTAAATAATTTAATATCTAATTAACGCATTAATTGGCATTTTAATTGAAATTATCATTAACTACATCAATAAATTCGTATATTGCAAGTCTATTTTCAGAATTGTAATATACAAAATTCATTTAAATATACGTTAATAATTGATGAACAAGAAAAAAACTAATTTACTTGAAAAGTTTTTAAGCATAATAGAAAAAGTAGGCAATACTTTACCCCACCCAGCAACATTATTTGCATTATTTTCTTTGCTTGTGATCTTAGTATCCTGGATTGCTTCGTTGTTGGACTTATCAGTAGAGCATCCTGGAACGGGCGAAATCGTTCATTCTGTAAATTTATTATCCGATCACGGCTTGCACTTGATTTTAACTCAGATGGTTCATAATTTCACAAGTTTTGCCCCTTTAGGCACAGTTCTTGTAGCTATGCTCGGAATTGGCATCGCCGAAGGAAGCGGATTGATTGGAACAACTTTAAGACTCATTGTTTTATCTTCTCCAAAAAAGCTTTTAACATTCGTTATAGTCTTTTCTGGCATACTTTCCAATACAGCGAGCGAAGTTGGATATGTTTTGCTTATCCCCCTCAGTGCTATAATCTTTAAATCTGTTGGTAGGCATCCAATTGCAGGAATTGCTGCTGCTTTCGCTGGAGTATCGGGCGGATATAGTGCAAATCTACTCCTTGGAACAATTGACCCATTACTTGCGGGATTATCCGAAGAAGCAGCACGTATAATTGACCCTTCATACCAAGTAAACCCCGCAGCTAATTATTACTTTATGTTTGTTTCAACTTTTTTCATTGCGATAGCCGGCACTTGGGTTACTGAAAAAATTATTATACCCCGATTCGGTAAATATGAATCAGAAGACAATAATAATAAACTTGAAAAGCTAACAAAAACCGAAACACGCGGATTAATATTCGCAAGTCTTGGAACTTTAGTATTTGTTTTATTGATTTTAGCTGGAACATTATTCGATGACGGATTTTTACGGGACCCCGAAACTGGCAGTTTGCTTAAATCACCATTTATGTCTGGCATAGTTGCTCTCATTTTCATTGGTGCTGCAATAGCTGGAATTGCCTATGGAATTGGTGCTGGTACGTTCAAAAATGATTCTGATGTTATGAAAGGAATGGGCAAAGCTATGGAAACGCTCGGAGTATATATCGTTCTCGTTTTTTTTGCTGCCCAATTTGTTGCTTACTTTAAGTGGACTAATTTAGGATTAATTTTTGCTATCGAGGGAGCAAATATTCTCGAAGCCTCAGGCTTGGGACCTATCCCGCTACTAATTGCCTTCATCATTCTATCTTCAATTATTAATCTTGTGATGGGTTCTGCTTCGGCAAAATGGGCAATTATGGCTCCAGTATTCATTCCTATGTTTATGCTGTTGGGGTATTCTCCTGAATTAGTGCAGGTAGCTTATCGCATTGGTGATTCTACAACTAATATAATCTCTCCGATGATGTCATATTTTGCTATGATTGTTGCATTCATTGAAAAATACGACAAAAAAGCTGGTATCGGCACTGTCATTGCAACAATGTTACCTTATACTTTTGTATTTTTTACTATCTGGACAATATTGCTTATAGTCTGGTTCATTTTGGGGTTGCCATTAGGACCAGGCGCTAAGTTATTTCTCTAATATTTATGGAACGCAGAAATTTCATATTATCAATAATATCCATCTTGCCTGCAAATGGATTTTTGCGATTATTAGCAAAAAACGATAATGAATCTATTACCCACGAAATATTCGAAAAAATAATAAACAAAGCAAAAAATGGAAATTGGCATAAATTATCTATAGGGAACTTGATAATTGAAATTGCAAAAGAATTCATTAATACCCCATACGTAGCAAATACACTCGAAGGCGAACCCGAAATATGCAGAGTAAACTTCAACGGTCTTGATTGTGTTACATTTTTCGAAAATGCTCTTTGCCTTGCACGAATTATTAAAAAAAGGTATTTTTCCCTTGATAAATTATTAGATGAAGTTACTTATACACGCTATAGAAATGGCATAATCACTGACTATACATCTCGCTTGCATTATACATCGGAATGGATTATAGATAATATCAAAAAAAATGTAATGAAAGATATTACAAAGGTACTCGGTGGTATAAGTATTCGATTTAATCTCAACTTTATGTCCCAAAATCCACATTTTTACAAGCCTTTAATATATAATCCAGACTATATTCAAATTATTAGAGAAATTGAACAAACAATAAATAAATTCGAATTTTATTACATCCCTAATGCCGAGGCAAAGAAAATCGAAAATAAATTATCCAATGGTGATATAGTTGCTATTCTTACAAACAAGAAAGGATTAGATTATTCACATATCGGATTAAATTACAGAATGAAAAATCAATCCCGTTTTTTGCACGCCTCATCCAAATTAGGTCGAGTATTAATAGATACATCCATTTCAGATTATCTCAAAAATTCAAAAAATTCAATAGGAATAACTATATTAAGACCACTCGATTTATAAAAGAAATCAAAAACATTGACGTCATAGACAATTTAGTTTAAACTAAATTTCAATAATATGTTATTTAATATTACAAAAAGAGAAAAATTACTGATAGTATTAAGCGGTATATTCATCACTAATGCGATTTTGGGCGAATTAATCGGGGGGAAATTGATTCAGATTGGACCATTTACGATGAGCATTGGAGTAATCCCCTGGCCTATCGTATTTTTAACAACCGACTTAATCAACGAATATTTTGGTAAATCTGGTGTCCGACGCCTCACATTTCTAACAGCAATATTGATTACCTATGCATTTATTATACTTTATATTTCTATTGGAATACCATCAGCAGGATTTTCCCCTGTCGGCGATAGAGAATTCGAAATAGTTTTCGGGCAATCTTTGTGGATAATAATCGGTTCGCTTTGTGCTTTTCTCGCAAGCCAGCTGATTGATGTCATCGTCTTCTGGTTCTTCAGAAAAAAAACTGGCAGCAAAATGTTATGGTTGCGAGCAACTGGCAGCACGGTTGTTTCCCAATTTATTGATAGTTTCGTAATTACATTTATAGCTTTCTGGATACCAGAAAAATTGAATTTCTCCGAATTCATCAATCTTGCCGTTACAAATTATTCATATAAATTAATCATTGCAGTGCTTCTGACACCGTTAATTTATCTCGGGCATAATATTATCGAAAATTTCCTTGGCGAAAAAGAAACCGCT
>JBBISM010000224.1:0-3573 GCA_037441245.1 Ignavibacteria bacterium
AATGCAATATTTTATCTAAAATGAATAAAATTTATTATCGTAAATTTATTGAAGTTCAATCAACATAATAAGAAGTTTTATTTCGTCATCAATATATGTATTGAATAATTTGAATAAAGAAGTTAAATTGACAAATTCAAAGTACTAACAAGAAATATCATAAGAAGCACAATTTGAAAAGATATATTGATGATATTATCAATTATCTCAAATCGAACGCCCCAGTCCGCGAAGGTCTTCTAATCGCAGTAATTGGTATCCTATTTTTTATTATAATTTTAGAAATTGAAATAGTTTTTCATTTGGAAGATTTATTTGAGAAAAAGCTTTTCATAAGTTTTGAAGAATTATTTATACTATTACTCATATTTGCTATTGCACTATTAATATTTTCCCTCAGGCGTTATAAAGATTTAAAGAATGAAATATTGGAGCGAAAGAAAGCTGTCCGCAAAATGCAGCAAAGCCGAGCCCAATTGCAGGCGGTTCTCGATGGAGTGCCAGACATAATATTGCAAGTTGATACAAGTATGAGAATATTATGGGCTAATAAGGCAGCATTACTTAAAAATTCTGAATGTATTGGGCAGTTATGTAGAGTAGCCTTTTCAGATATTGAAGGCTTATCTATTGAAACCTATTGCAAATGGGCAATAGAGACAAAGAGAATCGAAAAAGGAATAAGATTTCAACCCTCAAGATCTGGAATTGGCGGGGACAAATACTGGGAAGGTATTGGCGTTCCATTATTACTGAGTGATGGTAGAGTATTTGGAGTGATTGCAATTGCACGAAATGTTACCGACCATATGCAAGTTGAAGCAACGAGGAAAATACTGGCTTCGATAGTTGAGTCGAGCGATGATGCAATTTTCAGTGAATCTTTAGATGGGATAATTACTTCCTGGAACACAGGAGCAACCAAAATATTTGGATATTCAATTAAAGATGTTTTAGGCAAATCGAGCGATGAAATCATATTTAAAAATATCAAATCCAAAATAAATGAATTTAGGGATAAATTGAAAAAAGGTAAAAGCATTGAAAATTATCACATTGAATACATTACTAATGATAGTGAAAAAAAGTTTTTATCTGTAACAATGTCCTCAGTCATACATTTAAAAAACCACGTAATTGGTTTTTCTACAATAGCAAGAGATATAACAGCACAGAAAAAAGCCGAAGAGGCTTTGATTGCTTCAGAAGCCAAATATCGAAATTTGTTTGAATATTCATTAGAGGGCGTTGGAATAATTCAGAGAGATAAATTTATCTCAGCCAATAAAGCTTTATTGAGTATTTTTGGATTTTCCAATCTTGAGGATTTTGTTGGCAGATCCGTATTTAGATTTGTTGATACAGACAGTAAGCTCTTGTTAGAATATCGAATGGAAAATAGAGGTACCAATAAACAGCAGGATTCAAGATACGAAATTGTAATACGTCGAAGAGATGGGGAAATGCGCAATATTGAAATATCAGAAGGCACAATAACAATTGGTGGCGAAGAATGCATTCAATCTACATTTCGCGATGTAACTGAAAGAAAGAAAGCCGATGATGAATTGAAACGCTCTCGTGAGCAGTTGAGAAATTTAGCAACACACCTTGAGAAAGTAAGAGAAACAGAGCGAAAAGAGATAGCTTATGAAATTCACGATGATCTCGGGCAATCGCTAACAGCAATGAAAATGGATATTTTATGGATAGCACAGAAGCTTCCAAAGTCAGAAAAAAAATTATTCGAAAGAGCTATGGGTATGTCTTCATTAATTGACGAAACAATAAATAAAATCAGAATGATTTCTACACAGCTCAGACCTTCAATCCTTGACCATTTTGGGATAGGAGCTGCTATTGAGTGGTTAGCAGAGGATTTTCAAAAGAGGACAGATATTTCCTACAAAATCAAAATTGAACCCAGAGATATTGAACTTGATGAGTTTACCTCGATGGGTATTTTCAGAATTTGTCAAGAAGCATTAACAAATATAACTCGTCACGCAGAAGCAACAACTGTTGATATTAGCTTAATTCAATCCAATGGAGAATTAGAATTAATCATCAAAGATGATGGAATTGGTATTAGCGAAGAGCAGGTAAATGATGTTCATTCATTCGGTTTGATTGGTATCCGAGAGAGAGCCTACTTAGCAGGAGGTACTTCTTCGATCGTTGGGGTGCCTGGCGAAGGTACAATTGTTAATGTAAAAATGCCAGTAAATATTCATGGAGTAGAAAAAGATGATTAAAATAATAATTGCCGACGACCACGCAATAGTTAGAAAAGGATTGAGGCAAATTGTTGAGGAAACACCCGATATGGTTGTTACTGATGAAGCAAGCAATTGCCATGAAGTAATCGAAAAAGTTAGAAAAGGACAATTTGATGTTGTAATTCTTGATTTAACTATGCCCGGAAGAGGTGGGGTTGATACATTAAAAGAAATAAAAGCCGAAAAACCCAATTTACCTGTGCTTGTTTTGAGTGTCCACCCAGAAGAGCAATACGCAATGCGAGTATTGAAAGCTGGTGCAGCAGGTTATGTCAATAAAGAAAGTGCTCCGGTTGAATTGATAGAAGCTATAAGAAAAGTGGCTTCTGGCAGAAAATATATATCAGCAACATTAGCAGAAAGTTTAGCATTAAATTTAGAAAGCGATTTTGAGAAACCAATTCATGAATTGCTTTCCGATAGAGAATTTCAAGTGATGTGCAAGATTGCTCTGGGCAAAACTATGACAGATATTGCTAATGAACTCAATTTGAGTATTAAAACAATAAGTACATACCGCACACGAATATTAGAGAAAATGAACATGAAAAGCAATGCTGAAATAGCTAGATATGCTATAAAGAATGGATTGGTAGATTGATTTTGTAGGGGTTTGTCTTACATTGATGTTTCTTGATTTCTTACATAAAATTCAGAATTTGCTTATATTTTTATTGGTTTAGAAAATTTATTTTTGCACTTGATAAAGATCGTTCTTTCATATATTTTAAAAATGGGACAAAAGGGATAATAAACTGTTAAGCATTAAAGAGAGAGGGTATGTTTAACAGTTAAATCCCCAGTTTGACTCGAAATTAAGTCAAACTAATAAGCCTGAGGTGGCGGAAAATGTGTTGAGATTTCTTGTTTGGGACGCTTGTAAAACTCAAATCGAAGCCTCAGGCTTTTATTTTTGCCCGAAATCAAACCAATAGTATTAGTGGAACAATACTAAAATTAAATTAATGGTGAGATTTCGGGCTTTTTAATTGGCACGGTTTGTGCTGAAATATACAGTGAAAGTGTTGAATTATAATTCTTAAACAAATTCTAACAAAAATTGAAACAAGTTAAGGATTATAAGTATAGAAATTAATGGAATATTAAAAAATTAATTTGAAATTGATTATTTCAAAAAAACATTAGGATTCAGTTACAATGGATGTATTAATAGCAGAAGACCACTTATTAACAGCCAATCTATTAGCTAATCTATTATCTAAAAATGAGAATTTCAATGTAATTGGGATTGTTTCAGATGGGTTAAAACTGATAGAAGTAGCTTCGAAAAAAA
>JBBISM010000225.1:0-3544 GCA_037441245.1 Ignavibacteria bacterium
AAAAAGGATAATGCATTATTAAAATTAATCAAAAATGAATAAATTAGTCTGTATTTATCTTGCAATCTTATTTAATTTTTCAATTGCCTTTTCCCAATCCCGTCTATCATTTACATTTTCGCAATCGCTGGTTGATGATTGGAAAATGGACAAAGCTCAAATATTCGAGATTAACCATAGCTTGAATTACCGGAAAGATTTTTCGTTCGATTCGGTATTATCTATTCCAAAGATGTTGTTTATACCGACGCTTCGGTATGCTATCGGGGTGCAATATACAAATTTGACAAGCCAGAACACCGATTACGTAATGCCAACAGATAACGAGATTTTTGCGGAGGGATTGCTGAAGTATCCAGCCGGCTGGATAGTTGACCCTTTCGTGTCGGCAAATTTTCGTTCGCAAATTACCGAATCCTTTTCTATTACTCGGGGAACAAAGCGGGCAACTGCCAAGCTTTGGGATCCTGTTATTTCGATGCAATCTTTGGGTTTTGCTCATTCATTATCTGATAGCCAGCGACGAAACGTTTTTACAAATCGCATCGGAATAACGCTGAAGCAGATTCGCTCAGAGCATTATACATTGATGACGGATAACCCCAAAACACCCGAAAAAGAGCGGTACAAAGCTGATGCCGGTATCGAATGGAAAGCAGAGTTTTCGCTCAAATCTGATAATAATCTTTCTTATCTATCGAATGCCGAAATATTTTATAGTATAAATCGAGTCGAGGAAAGCACATTCCGAATGTCTAATGAACTTCAAGTTACAATCTGGAAAGCCATTGCATTGATAATTCGCCTTGAGTTGATGTTCGACCGGCGTCAAAAGTTAGGTGTGCAATATCGCCAGCAATTGCGGGCGGGTATGGTATTGAATTTGTGATAATGATAATCACTCACAATGGATTTGAGTTATATAGCTCGCTTGTAGTACGCAACTAAACACTATCTTTTATACATCATAGCATCCGATTTCTCTTGAAATGACAAGTCTTTGTATTTCGCTTGTTCCTTCGCCAATTTCGAGCAGTTTTTGGTCGCGGTAATATCTCTCTGCATCATATTCTTTCATCAAGCCATAACCGCCCAGAATCTGTACGCAATGATTAGCAGCCAAATGCGCCAATTCAGAACAATACAGCTTAGCGATAGCACCTTCTTTTGTAATTTTTTCGTTTCTATCGAGCATTCTGCAAACATCGTAAAGATGTGTTCTGGCTAATTCAATTCCCATATCAATATCAGCTAATTTGAAAGCCACAGCTTGGTGGGTGGAGATATGTTTGCCAAATGTTTTTCTTTCTTTGGCATAATTAAGAGCATATTCGAATGCTCCTTGGGCAAGCCCAAGCCCCATAGCAGCAATGGAAAGTCTGCCATTATCGAGAGTAGAGAGCATTTGGTGGAATCCATCACCTCTCTTGCCGAGTATATTCTCCTTTGGAACCCGGACATCCTCGAAATATAATTCACAGGTGTTCGAGGCACGCCACATCAATTTATTTTTCATAGTTTTTATGGTATAACCGGGTGTTCCATTTTCAACTATGAAGCAAGTCAATTCTTTTTTCCCGTTAGGTTTTGTGCCAGTTACAGTTAATATAGTAGAGCCAAGTGTTATATCAGTTCCAGCATTAGTGATGAAAATCTTGCTTCCGTTGATAATCCAGCTATCTCCGTCTTCTATAGCAGTGGTTTGAGTATTGCCAGCATCGGAGCCAGCTTCGGGTTCAGTCAATCCAAATCCCCAAAGATGCCCTTCAGCCAATTTGGGTAGATATTTTTGTTTTTGGTCTTCTGAACCAAAGTAATAGAGCGGTCCAACTCCGAGTGAGTTATGTGCTGCGATTGTTGCCGCTTGCGAACCATCAATTCGAGCAATTTCTTCGACAACTATAATATACGAGACATAATCAAGGGCGCTACCTCCAAATTTTTCTGGTAAAAAGCATCCTAAAAATCCCATTTTTGCCATTTCGGATGTAAGCTCATAAGAAAATTCTTCCCTTTCATCGAATTCTTTTGCTCTTGGTTTAGTGACCTCTTCAACGAATTTTCTTACGCTATTTCGCAATAATATCTGCTCATCGGTGAGATTACGATTGATTGACATATTAACTCCTTATTCTCAAAATTTGGTTTTACATTATTGATAAAATCTTATAATTTAAGATATAAATATATTGAATTTATTGAATTTTTTTCTAATTTAATAATATAATCTGTAACCGATTAATTTTTTAATTTTTTTGAAAGGAATGAAAATGGACTATTTGTTAACCGAAGAACAAAAAATGTTAAAAGAAACAATAGCTAAATATGCACAGGAACGAATCGCACCCATAGCAGATAAAGTAGATAAAGAGCACTATTATCCAGAGGAAATAGTTACAGAATTAGGAGAAATGGGAATTATGGGGATAGCATATCCCGCTGAATATGGCGGTGCTGGAATGGATTTCGTTTCGTATTTTCTTGCTGTCGAGGAGATTTCGAGATGGTGCGCTTCGACGGGTGTCATAGTATCGGCTCATTCATCTCTTGTATGCGATCCAATTTTCCGCTTTGGCACAGAAGAACAAAAGCAAAAATACTTGCCAGATTTACTGAGCGGTAAGAAAATTGGTAGCTTTTCACTCACCGAAACTAGCGCTGGTTCTGATTCTGGTGCAACCAAAACAACAGCCCGACTTGAGGGGGATAAGTGGATTATCAATGGTTCAAAACTATTTGCTACTAATGGAAAAGAAGCCAGTGTGTTTGTATTAATCGCTTCAACTGACCCTAGGCAGAAAACAAAAGGAATTTCAGCATTTATTATTGATAGTGATACACCAGGTTATAGCATTGGAAAATTAGAAAAGAAGCTCGGTATAAGAGGCTCATCTACAGCTGAAATAATTCTCGACAATTGCGTAGTTCCTAAAGAATGTTTGTTGGGCGAAGTCAACAAAGGTTTTAAGATTTCTATGATAACCCTTGACGGTGGACGTTTGGGAATAGCAGCTCAAGCACTGGGTATAGCCCGAGCTTCAATAGAAGACGCAATTCAATATTCAAAAGAACGACATCAATTCGACCAACCAATTGCAAATTTCCAAGCCATTCAATGGATGATATCAGATATGATTACCGAATATCAATCCGCCTGGTTATTAAATTGGCGGGCTTCCAAAATGAAGGATATGGGGTTGAACTATAGTACCGAAGCAGCTATGGCTAAATTAAAAGCCTCTGAGGTAGCCTCGTTTTGTGCTAACAAATGCCTCCAAATTCACGGTGGGTACGGCTATACAGAAGATTTCAGAGCCGAAAGGTATCTACGCGATGCTAAAATCACAGAAATTTATGAAGGTACAAGCGAAATTCAAAGGTTAGTAATTTCGCGGTCTGCATTGAAATAAGAATTCTTTTAGATTTCCATTGGAGATTAATTCCTTTTGTCAAAATAACCAACATTCCTGATACAGATAATAATATTGGGAGTAACTTGAATTATTCTGGCGTTTCAATATTTATAAAAATGTTTTTTAACAAT
>JBBISM010000226.1:0-3542 GCA_037441245.1 Ignavibacteria bacterium
ATATAAAATCATCAATTTGAGGGGGTAAATATGACTATTGATAAAATAACAGACCAACAAAAAAATGAGGAGCAAAAACCTCCTTTAACAATCCAAAATGAAGTCCAAAAAGATGTCTATAAAGAAGCTGTTACAGGTGAAAACGTTCAACATCAGATTTTACAGCTAATTGCTAATGTTCAACCAATTCAACAAGTTCAGGAAACTGCACGCAATCAGTTGAACAAAGGTTTTTTAGATGTTAAAATTTAACTAAAAAAGGTAATCAAACATAATCAAACTTAGCTGTAAAATGCCTTAGAAAAGGTGCTTCGAATGTAATTTTCATACCTTTGAGCTTATCTTTCCTATTGAATACTTTAATAATTGCTTCAGCCACATACTCAATATGACTTTTTGTATAAACTCTTCGAGGAATTGCCAATCTAACGAGTTCCATAGGTGGAGGAATATGCCTGCCGTCGGGCGTCTTTTTACCAAACATAACAGAACCAATTTCGCAAGCTCTTATTCCCCCTTCAAGATATATTTCACAAGCAATACTTTGCCCGGGAAATTGCTCCGAAGCAATATGAGGAGCAAATAATTTAGCATTTAAATATACTGCATGCCCCCCAGTTGGAACCAAAATTGGGATATTCGAATGAAGTAATAAATCGCCAAGATATGCTACTTGATTAATCCTGTGTTCAAGATATTTTTCGTCTATTACTTCTTCGAAGCCAACCGCTAAAGCTTCCAAATCTCTGCGTGCTAATCCGCCATAAGTTGGAAATCCTTCAGTGATAATTAAATTCACACGTGCTTTTTCTGCCAAATTATCGTCATTTGTTGCAAGGAATCCACCCGTATTGCTCAATCCGTCTTTTTTAGCACTCATCGTTGCACCGTCTGCATAGCTGAAAATTTCACGAGAAATTTCTAATATTGATTTATCAGCATAACCTTTTTCTCGCTTTTTTATGAAATATGCATTTTCAGCAAAGCGACAACAGTCTAAAAATAATGGAATGCCATAAGCACTAAGCAACCCTTTCGTTTCCCGAATGTTTTGCATTGAAACAGGTTGACCGCCTCCACTATTATTGGTGATTGTTAACATACATAGCGGTATTCTATCGCTTCCTACCTCTTCGATTAATCTTTGCAAGGCATCAATATCCATATTACCTTTGAAATCATCAACAGTTGATGGCTCAATACCAGCATTGGTTGGTAAATCAATTGCAACAGCTCCGCTATATTCAATATTTCCTCGAGTGGTATCGAAATGAGTGTTATTTGGTATAATCTTGCTCGTACCACCGAATATCGAAAATAGAATTCGTTCTGCTGCCCTTCCTTGATGGGTTGGGATAATATGCTTAAATCCAGTAATGTTCCTTACAGATTCTTCGAATTTGAAATAGCTCTTTGAACCAGCGTAAGATTCATCGCCTTCCATTAATCTACCCCATTGGGCTGAACTCATTGCTGTTGTTCCGCTGTCTGTTAATAAATCAATAGTTATATGCTCAGATCTAAGGTAGAAAGTGTTAAAGAACGCATCTCTAAGATATATCCCCCTTTCCTCCCTTGAAGTAATCGGTATGGCTTCGATTGATTTAATTTTGAATGGTTCGATTTGTGTTTTCATACTATCAAATACAATTATTTATCTAATTTACATTTCATCTATTTCTCAGTTACAAATTTTCAACTTACAAAAATAATTTTTATAGTGTAACAATTTATTATGAGTAGTAATCGAGTTTGTTTTAAGTTCTCACCAGCAATATTTCATAGTTTGTTACTAATATCATATTTAAAACGTCTCACAACTTTTAATGTATTTAACTTTAAAATGAAAAAATTTAATTTTGCCATATTGTTACTGATTCTTTTTTTCTTTTATCCAGCTCATCAATTACATTCGAACTCGGTAGCAGGTATAATCCAGGATAGAATTACATCTGAACCCCTACCTTCAGCCTCGATTGTAATAATGACTAAATACGATAGCTCGATTGTTACTGGTGGAAGAACAAATAACCGCGGGAAATTTATAATCAATAATATACACATTGGCGATTATCTATTAAAAATATCATACATCGGATATGAAGATTCACAATTATTGAATTTTACTATAAGAAAAGAAAATGATTTAGTAGATTTAGGCATAATAAATCTTACTCCCTCAACAACTGAATTAACCGAAATACAAATAGTAGCTGAAAAGCCCGTTATAGAGCTATCCGCTGGGAAAAAGATTTTCAATGTTGATAAAAATTTAATTTCAACAGGAGGAACTGCCCTTGATGTGATGAAAAATATTCCATCTATTGATATTGATAATGATGGGAATATCTCTTTGAGAGGCTCTACAAACGTTAAAATCCTAATTGATGGCAAAAGCTCCTCAATCTTCCAATCTGAAAATAATTCGCTCGAAAAAATACCTGCGGATATGATTGAAAAAATAGAAATAGTAACAAACCCTTCTGCTCGTTATGATGCCGAAGGAGTCGCTGGGATAATCAACATTATTCTGAAAAGAAACATTAATAATGGGTTTAATAGTATCGTTTCTGTTAATACTGGGAGCGGCGATAAATATAGTACCTCTATTAATCTTGATTATGACCTTAACTCAATAAAACTTTTCGGTGGCTATGATTTAAGAAGCGATATTAGAAAAATGAATTTTTATAGTTCCAAGCAAGAACTTAATATGTTAAATGGAGATAAGTATAAAAGTCTCGACCAAACCAACAATCGAAGAAGGAAGCATTTCAATAATACATTAAGGGCTGGGGCTAATTATTCTTTAGACAATACAACTACAATATCATTATCATCATTTCTATTGTTTAGTAATACAAAATTTACTGAGATTTCGAATTACAATCACTTTGAAAATCAAAACACTGTGAGCAATTTTTCCAGCGGTGATTACAAGAATATTTCGCCAGAAAATAATTTTGATTTATCAGCTTCATTCAATAAATTTTTTAATGGAAAAACTCACTCTTTATCAATAGATTTATTCTACTCAAAATCTGATGAAGATGAATTTTCAGATTTAACTAATCATTACTTTCCTATACCACAGACACCAATAGATAGCATATTTTCGCAAAAAACTGAATATTATGAGAAATTTGAAAATGCTTATTTGCAAGCCCAATATAATAATTCTTATTCATTCGGTAATATTGAAACAGGCATAAAATCTTCTTATCGTTCAAATGACGGAGATTTTATTTTCCGTACATTCGATAGAAATACTTCCCAATGGATTGACTTGGCAAAAGTTTCGAACCATTTTATCTATAAAGAATACATAAGTGCTGGATATTTGCTTTATTTAACTGATATTTTCGATTTCAATTTTTCATTAGGACTAAGAACTGAATACACAATCATAAACACTCAACAAATCACCACAAATGATAAACATTCAAATAATTATCTTGATTTATTCCCGAGCTTAGGTATAAGCAAGAAAATTGACCAAATCCACGAGTTACAGTTAAACTTTAGTCGCCGTATTTCACGCC
>JBBISM010000227.1:0-3519 GCA_037441245.1 Ignavibacteria bacterium
TCTAATGCCTTCGTAATAATAGATTTTGCTGTCCGGGTCGTAGTTTTGGGGGAGAATATCGGCAAATTGGATTTTGCCCCAATGTTCTGAGCGATGGAATCGAATTTCAGCACCAGCAGTGATTTCAGCTCCATCAAGCGAATAGTTTAGTCGGGGAATCCAACCGCCGTGTTTGTTATCAACAAAGCCTTTAATTATGGTATTTCGTGGATTATCGCTTGCGATGTATCCATAAGCAGAGGTTAATCTCAACATATTTGTATCAGCCCAGGAACCATCATAATCGAAGAAACCTGTACCAGTATAATAAAATATTGCAGATTTTACACCGATTTTATCCGTAATTCTCCAATCATTAAGAATTTCATAGTGAGGTTGGCTGAACTCTTCTATTTCTTGAGGTTTTCTGACTGCAGTCCAATCATCTAAAACATTTCGCCCGGTTGAATCGTATGTCCAATAGCTGAGATTTAATCTTCTTAACTTAGGTTCTCCTATGTATTCTTTTGGCAAGCCATTATAGGCAAGTCCGTCAGATAGCGGTCCACCAAAGATATTGATTTGCGTGGTAATATTAGGGTCAAATCTAACAGCACTGAAGAAATAGCTATTCAAATTAGCCCAGGAATGATCTCTATAACCGTCAGAATTAATTCGAGAAAGTCTTCCGTAGAAAGCATAATTATCAACAAAGCCGGAAGAAAACTCAATGAGATATTTACTCATTGTCGGAACGAAGGTATTGCTCGAACCATATTCTTGCCAACCTATTCCAGATGATAGCTTAATCGCTTTGGTATTGATAAAATTTGAAGTAGTTAGATTTATACTTCCGCCGATAGCTGGAGAACCATAAATGTTCATCCCAGCTCCTCTTTGAATTTGGATGCTTTCTAAGCTTTCGGCAAGATCTGGGAAATCAATCCAATAGACATTATGGTCTTCCGGATCATTTTGAGGTATGCCATTAATCAAAACTGCAATTCGACGCTGGTCGAATCCTCGCATATTGAGATTTGTATAACCTATCCCATTACCGCTTTGGGAATAAGTGATGATCGAAGGCATAAAGTTGAGAAATTGAGGTAAGTCAGTTAGAGTGTAACTTTTTTGAATTTCCGCTTGTGTAATTTCGGTGAATGGAACTGGTGTCAATCGTTCTTCTGCCCGGGTGGCTGTAACTGTTATGCTCGGGATGCGATAAATTTTTAAAGTATCTTTCTCAGCTTCGCTTGCTGTGGATAGATTTTGAACTATAAGTAATAGAATTATTAATTTGATGAATATGTTCATAGAAACCTCCAGTGATAATTTAACAAATCAAGCCGTTCGGAGGATTCTGATTCGGGAATTGTGCGTGGGAAGTTAATTTCCGTTTCCCTACGCCGGTATTATCCGGATCAGGTTCGAGGAGTATGTTCTCAGCTTGCTATTTGCTAAGCACCTCCAACGGATAAACAAAGTTACAAAAAAAATTTATAAGTTGCAATATAAAATTTAATTTTCTTTGAACTTTGTTGAAAAATCAATACATTTGTAATGCAGCATAAATATAATTCTTCGAAATGGATAAATTTATAATCGAAGGTGGTCCGCCTCTTGAAGGGAGTATAAGAATTTCGGGTGCTAAAAATGGTTCCTTAGCATTGATGGCTGCTACTTTATTAGCATCGGGAACATACAAACTGACCAATACACCAGACTTAAGAGATGTGAGAACTATGTCTCGGCTCTTAGAATCAATGGGTGTTATGATTGATTTCGAAAACAATGTGCTATCAGTTGATACAAAAAATATCAATTCATTCGAAGCTCCTTATGAGCACGTAAAAAAAATGCGTGCATCCTTCTATGTTCTTGGACCGCTGATTGCTCGATATGGTAATGCAAAAGTGTCTTTACCAGGAGGTTGTGCTTGGGGACCAAGACCAGTTGATTTACATCTCAAGGGATTACAAAAATTGGGTGCAGATATTAGATTAGAACAGGGTTATGTGATAGCAAAAGCAAATAGATTGCTTGGTAGTCAGGTGCATTTCGATATATCAAGCGTCGGCGCCACAGGAAATACACTTATGGCTGCAACTTTAGCTAAAGGAATAACAGAAATAACCAATGCAGCAATTGAACCAGAGATTACTGCATTGGCAAAAATGTTAGTAAAAATGGGTGCTAAAATTGATGGCATTGGCACTTCAACTTTAACAATTGAAGGTGTTGATGAGCTTAGTGTTTGCGATGAGGAAACAATTCCTGATAGGATTGAAGCAGCAACATTTTTAATTGCTGGTGCTATGACAAAAGGGAAAATAGTGCTTACAAATATAATTTCTGAACATTTAACATCAGTTTTAAATAAATTAGAGGAGTCCGGCTGTAGCATTACTTGTGAGAATAATACAATTAATTTAGAAATGAATACGACACCAAAACCAACGGATGTAATAACTTCAATTTATCCAGGTATTCCGACTGATATACAGGCACAATGGACAGCATATATGTTATTAGCTCAGGGGACATCAAGAATTACGGATACGATATATTACGATAGATTTAAGCATATAGCTGAATTGCATAGATTAGGAGCAGATATTGATGTTATCGAAAATACAGCAATTGTCAAAGGCGGAAAGCCGCTATCGGGTGCAGTTGTGATGTCCTCCGATTTACGCGGGAGCGCTTGCTTAATTCTTGCTGGACTTGTTGCAAAGGAAATTACAGAAGTATTGAGAATTTATCATATTGATAGAGGGTATGAAGCAATAGAAAACAAATTAAAAGCCCTCGGTGCAAATATTTCAAGAGTTAAGACCGATTTGATATGATTATAAACTTCGAACATATACTTCTTAGAAATTTAATTTGTTTTGTAGTGATTATTTTATTAATTAATACAAATGAAGCAACTAGCAACCAAAAACAGTTGAATGCCAAGCAAAAGGAATTAGAGCAAATACGTAAAGAAATTGAACAAACAAAAAGAAGAATAGGAAATTTGAGCAATAGAGAGAAATCGGAAACAAGACTGATTAATCAATACAAGAAAAATCTTGCACAATTAAACAATAGACTTTTTTCTACACAACAAAGCATAATAAAAATGCAGGATTCGATAAATCAACTAACATTGAATTTAACAAATGAAGAGAAAAAGCTAAACAGATTGAAAATAGCTTATTCCCTATTGTGCAGTCAAAATTATGCAAATGAATTCAATAACAATAACAAGAAATATATACTAACAAATGAAGTCAATCCAGTATATAAATTGTATTTACAATGGTTCGAACGTCACACTTCCAAGAAAGTTACTCAAATTAATAAATGCATAGATTCAACAGAGCAACTAATTCACCGTTTAGGCGAAATAAGAGTAAAACAAGAAAGTATGAAAAAAGCTCACGAAATTGAAAAATCTAAAATTCATAGATTAACCCGCCAAAAAAGTATAGAGCTAAGAAAGATAAAAGCTGACAAAAATAAATTAGTGAAGCAATTGCGAGACAAAGAACGAAG
>JBBISM010000228.1:0-3448 GCA_037441245.1 Ignavibacteria bacterium
GTCATTAGCTCGATTTAATGATGTTTTGATATGCAACCGAACAGGTATAGTAAAATGCAATAGTTTATTATATAAAGAAGTTATGAAAAATCGCTGTATAAAATATTGGGATTATTCGGTGTTAAAGAAAATTAATCTTGTAGATAATGGAATGATTTCAGTTTTAATACAAAAAAGTGGCAACAATATCGAATATTTATGCTCTCATATTGTTTTTGCCCTCGGTAGAACAGCTAATCTTGATTTTTTCGACAATTTGCAAGCTGTCTTCATACAAAATTTAATTGATACGAAAAGACTGTTTATTATCGGAGATGCTGCAAACGGGAATACCCGTCAAACAGCAATCAGTATAGGAAACGGCTCAATGACTGCTATGGAAATTGGTTTTAAGATACGAGAGAAAGTACTATGAAAATAATTGCCAAAACGGGTAGCGACAAACTTGCGAGTGTCTATCTTGCCGAGACTCAAAAAGGGAAGTTAGTCGAATTTGTTGAATCAATTACCCCTCCATTGACCAGAAATGAGAAATGGGTGTTAATAGTATCAACCTTAGCGGGCTGTCCAGTAAGCTGTAAATTTTGCGATGCTGGCGGTTCGTATATGGGTAGATTGAGTTGCGAAGAAATTTTCGAGCAGATTGATTATTTGGTTCAGAAATTTTTTCCGAAAGGTAAAATTGATACAAAAAAATTCAAAATCCAATTCTCTCGTATGGGCGAACCCGCACTTAATCCCGAAGTATTGAAAGTATTGGAAGCACTCCCGGATAAATATAATACTCAAGGACTTCTTCCATCGGTTTCCACGGTGGCGCTTCGTTCAGCAGTGAAATTTTTCGAAGAATTGAAAAGTATCAAAGATAGACTTTATAGAGATAATTTCCAGATGCAATTTTCTATACATAGCACAAATGAAGCACAAAGAGATTGGCTGATCCCTTTAAAAAAATGGAATTTCGGAGAAATCTCAGAATACGGGTCGTATTTTTATAAAGCTGGAGACAAGAAAATTGCTTTGAATTTCGCTGTAAATAATGAGTCAATTGTTGATGTGGATATAATTACAAAATATTTCCCAGCCGAGATTTTTATGCTCAAAATAACACCGATTAATCCGACAGTGCGGTCATTTGATTATAACATTGATACAAAAGTAATTCCAGAAGAAAAGGATTTTCAATTCATTGAAATACTCCGAAAGCAAGGCTATCAAGTATTGATAAACATTGGTGAGCTCGAGGAAAACGACATAGGGAGCAATTGCGGACAGCTTTTATCACACTTTATGAAATCCAGCATGAATTTGGATAGGGCATATAATTACAGAATCGAGAAATATAATCCGTAATATAATAATTCCTTATTATTATTTTAATAACCAAAGCGAATACAAGTTTTCTATTATAGGGACCTGATAGAGAAAAAAACTTATCCTATTATCCTCCAATTAAATTAAATTTTATCTGGATTTTTTCGTAATTTTGCTACACTTTTTTATGCAATTCTATTTTTTTTCATATAAACTTGAAAACAATGTATCAATCGAAGATAATAGGCGAAGGTATAACATTTGATGATGTTCTTCTCATACCCGGCTTTTCAGAAATTCTTCCCCGCCAGACGAACGTTGAAACATATCTTACTAAGAATATAAAGCTGAATATCCCAATTCTCAGCGCGGCTATGGATACCGTAACAGAGGCATCAATGGCGATTGCAATAGCGAGGGAAGGTGGATTGGGTGTAATACATAAGAATTTTTCAATTGAAAAGCAAGTTGACCAAATTGATCGCGTTAAGCGTTCAGAGAGCGGGATGATTCGAAATCCTATAACTTTAACTGCTGACCGAACTGTTCAGGAAGCGATTGATTTAATGTCGAAATTTCATATTTCGGGCATTCCTATCGTTGATGCCAATAAAAGATTAATTGGGATTATCACAAATCGTGATTTACGGTTTAATCCCAATCCAATGGATTTGATAAAAAACGTAATGACAAGCGTGAAATTATTTACTGCACCTATGGGCACAACTTTAGAAGATGCTGAATTATTATTGCAAGAGCATAGAATTGAGAAGTTGCCTGTAATTGATGAAAACAACACTTTGCAGGGGCTAATTACTTTCAAGGACATACAAAAAAAGAAAAAACATCCAAATGCTTGTAAAGATGAACAGGGACGCTTGCGTGTCGGTGCTGCTGTCGGTGTTGGAAACGAAGTAGTCGAAAGGATATCTGCTCTGGTTGCTGTCGGAGTTGACGCTATTTTCGTTGATACTGCTCACGGTCATAGCAAAGGAGTTATTGATACTGTCAAAATAATCAAAAAGCATTTTCCGAATCTGGATGTTATAGCAGGCAACATAGCAACAGCTGCCGCTGCCGAAGCATTAGTTGATGCTGGTGCCGATGGTGTCAAGGTGGGGATTGGACCAGGTTCGATTTGTACAACTCGTGTGATAGCAGGTGTAGGTGTGCCTCAGCTTAGCGCTATAATGGATATAGCATCATTTTTAGTTCAAACAGATGTTACGTTGATTTCCGATGGTGGTATTAAACAAACAGGTGATGTAGCTAAAGCTATAACTGCTGGAGCAGATTCAGTTATGATCGGGAGTTTATTTGCCGGACACGAAGAAAGTCCAGGGGAAAAGATAATCTATGAAGGACGGGCATACAAAATATATAGGGGGATGGGATCCTTAGGTGCGATGATGCAAGGCTCGGCAGATAGATATTTTCAAAGCAGTGATGAAGATATATCTAAATTAGTTCCTGAGGGAATTGAAGGCAGAGTACCACATAAAGGAAGTGTTAGTGATTCGATTTATCAAATAGTTGGCGGGCTAAAAGCAGCATTAGGGTATTGCGGTTGCCCTGATATTGCTTCCCTGAAAAGAGATGGTAAATTTCTCCGCATAACAAATGCATCACTCAGGGAATCACATCCGCATGATGTTCACATAACAAAAGAATCGCCAAATTATTTTGTACAATAAATATAGAATTTTATGATATGGCAAAAAAGAAAATAATACAGTCGCAGGAATCAGCTAAAATTTCGAAAAAAGAGAAATTAACTGAAAATAAACCAACCACCAAAAAAAGTCAGCAATTGAGTAATAAAGCGAAAGTCCGAGAGTCAGAAACATTTAAGAAAACCGAGAAAATAGTTGAACCTTTGAAAACATCGAAGAGTAAAAATAGAGATGTCATAACTAAAAACAAGAAAATTACAACGACAAAAGAAGAAAAGAAGTTAGCAAAATTAAAGGAGACTAAACCGGAATTACCCCCAAAATCAACTAAAACGAGAGTACCAAAAGCAAAGGAAGCACCTATTTCGAAAAAAGTAGATGTAAAAGTAGAACCGGTAAAGGTTACGAAACGAGCAGTGAAGGGAACCGTTGAAGTAACGCAGAAACCAGTAAAAGAAGAA
>JBBISM010000229.1:0-3422 GCA_037441245.1 Ignavibacteria bacterium
CTAGCCAAAATAAAGGGAAAATAATATTCACATTGAGTAAATCCCCTAAAAAAAACGCTGAAAGGTACCCTAATATTATACCTATTATACCCCCAATTTGACATAAAACAATTGATTCAATAATGAATTGGCTCAATATCCAACGATTTTTTGCACCAATGGCCTTTCTGACACCTATCTCACGTGTTCTTTCTTTAACAGAAACAAGCATAATATTCATAATACCAACACCAGCAGCCAGCAGTGCAATAAAACCTGAAAAACCTCCAAATAAAGATAAAGTATTTGTAAAAACACTAAATTGCTCTCCAATTGTTTGGCTTGTTATGACTTCAAAGCTATTTTCTTCCCAAGGTTTATCATTGCGGATAGTTCGCATCAATCCGATAGCTTCGTCCATTGCTGGTATCAATTTTTCTTTTGATTCTGTTCTACATATAATATTTAGGGACTCTTCCCAAATAGTTGAGTAATATTTAAGAAATATCGTTACAGGAATGACAACAAAATTATCCTGACTTTGACCTAAAATTGCTCCCCTTTGCTCAAGAATTCCAATAACAGTAAATGATTGATTTTTTATAATGATTTTTTGTCCGATTGGGTCAACATTTGGGAAAATTTTTATCTCTACATCTTTTCCAATAATAGCGATATTTCTATTAAAATGAATATCTTCTTCTGTAAAAGCTCGTCCTTTTTCAATATTAACATTATTAATCACAAAGAAATTCTCATCGCTTCCAATTATTCTAACATCAGGGTCGGTTGATAAATTTCCAGTTTTAATTGTATGCTGTCTTGATGTACTTTCAATTGAAATCTTGTTTGTCAGTATTAATGATTTCTTTAACTCATTTGCCTGTGAATAAGTTATTGGTTTTCTTTTCCAATATTTGTTCCACGAGGAGCCAATAGTAATATCGGGGAAATTTTTGAATTTAAATGAATTATCGCCTAAGTTTGCCATTTCATTAGTTACAGCGTTATCAATCGAATTAACCAAAGTTCCCGAACCCATAATTGCAAAAACACCTATTGCAATACTCAATAGTGTGAGTGAGGTTCTCAGTTTATAATGGCTGAAAGATTTGAATGCCATTAATATCGCTTCTTTTAATTTTCTCATTGATATATTTTTTTAATTTTCATATCTTAAGGCATCAACCGGGTCAAAATTTGCTGCTCTGATTGCAGGAACAATTCCAGCAAGAATACCAACTATAAACGCTAATACTGTAGATATTGCAAATAATCTTAGAGGTAAAAATAATGGTACAAAATCAAGCGATGGAATTGAATTCTCTATAATTATTGCCCCAAAAAATATAATAATCGAACATAAAAGAAACGCAACAAATGCACCTATCAAACATAATGTTGTTGCTTCGATGATAAATTGTATCAATATATTGACTTTTTTAGCTCCCACCGTTTTGCGGATACCGATTTCTTTTGTTCGTTCGGTTACGGAAACGAACATTATATTCATTATTCCTATTATGCCAACGATGAAGGAAAGTGCAGTCATACCTATTCCTATGCTCCAAATATATGTTGCTATTTTATCAATCGAACTACGAAACATTTGAGTTTCATTAATAGAAAAATCATCTTCCTGATATGGTTTTAAATTTCTTAATTCACGCATCAAGCCAATAGTTTCGCTTCTAACGTTCTCCAATTCTTCGATGCTTGGGGATTTAATAGCTATTTCGACCGACCGGTTTAAGTCTCCATAAATAGAAATAAATGTTCTCAATGGGATAAAAATTTGATTATCAATAAAATCAATGAATAAAACCCCTTTCTTTTCGACAATCCCAATTACTTCGAACTTGTAATCGTTCAATTTAATAGTTTGTCCAATTGCATCTCCCCCAGGGAACATAGTTTGTGCAACCTTATAACCGAGTACTGCCACATTTTTTGTATACATATCTTCGAATATGGAATAAAAACGTCCTTCTTCTATCGTTCCAGCTGGCGTTAGTGAATAATCATAAGTTGTACCAGTTGTTATCAATCCAGAAAAATTTTCATTTTTATACTTGACGTTTCCCGTCCACTTTCTCAAAACAGGTATAGCTAATTCGGCTGATTTCAAACGACTAATAAGTTCATTGGCATGTTTTAAAGTGATATTCTTTCTTTGTCTTATCAATTTCCAGCTTTTCCCACCAGACCAATCGAATTTGTCCACATATATCATATCAGAGCCAATAATATTTAGGGTTTTTTCAAAAGCAAGGTCGAGTGTTGCTAATGCCCATCCCATCAATATTACGAACGATATTCCGATTACAACCCCAAGTGCTGATAGAATGGACCTCAATTTATTAGCTAAGAGTGAATCGAGTACTTGCTTTATAATTTCTATGAATGCTGAGAATTTCATTAATCTTATTCTTAATTTACATAAGCTAATGGATTTGGGTTAATGATTTCCTTTTCGATTAATCCATCGCGTAATTTTATAATTCTTTGAGCGTTTTTCGCAAGCTCCTCTTCATGACTTACCAAAATTATGGTATGGCCATTTTGCCAAAGTGAATTTAATATGCCGATTATTTCTTTGCCAGTTTTGGAATCTAAATTTCCTGTTGGTTCATCGGCTAATATTATACTTGGATTATTAACTAATGCTCTTGCTATAGCTACCCTTTGCCTTTGACCGCCGGATAACTCATTTGGTTTATGAGTCAAACGATCTGCTAGTCCGACATTTTCTAATGATAGTTTAGCTCTTTCAATTCTTTCTGAATAGGAAACACCGGCGTATATCAATGGTAATTCCACATTTTTTAGTGCAGTTGCTCTTGCTAATAGATTAAATGTCTGAAATACGAATCCTATCTCTTTATTTCTAATTTCTGCTAATTTATTATCATCTAATTCGCTTACATCTTGATTATTTAAATAATATTTACCGAATGTGGGTGAATCCAAGCACCCAATCAGATTCATAAGTGTTGATTTGCCAGAACCCGATGGGCCCATAATTGCAATGTATTCATTTTTAAATATATCAAGCGAGATATCTCTTAAAGCAAAAACTTTCTCCTGCCCCATTTGATAGATTTTTGCTACACTTTGAAGACTAATGATTCTATTATTTTGATTACTCATATATCAGTACCTTAACGTTTCTTGACATCAATTGCAAAAGAGGAATCAATTTTTATCATTGACCCATCTTTTAATAATTTACTAATAGCCATAAAACTCCCACTTATTACTTCATCTCCTTCAGACAACCCCTTTTTAATCTCAATAAATCCTTTATCACTAATCCCAGTTTCAACTGGTAGCATTTTTGCGTTATTCCCATCTTTTATAAATACTACAGTTTGTGGTTTTTTACGTCTCTGAAATTTTTCTTCTCCTTTTTCATCATTACCATTATTCAAAGATAGTATATG
>JBBISM010000230.1:0-2802 GCA_037441245.1 Ignavibacteria bacterium
ATATTTGAAAACGAATAATTAAATACTTTAATATCAAATTGTGAATATTTTCAATATTTTGTGTAGCATCAATTTTAATAAAACGATGTTTCTCTATTTCACATAATTCATCAAATCCAGCAATCACTCTTTTAAAAAAATTTTCGTCAGAAGATTCAATTCTATCAAACTTTTTCGATTTAGTTCTCTCTTTTGCTACAGAAAGAGGTAAACTTAAATAAAATGTAATATCTGGCTCAATACCATTTGTTGCTAATTTGTTTAACATTTTGATTTTATTAATATCTAATTGCCTGCCATATCCTTGATAAGCTGTAGTAGAATCGAAAAACCTATCACACAAAACAATTACTCCATTATTCAATGCTGGCACTATTACTTTTTCTGTCAATTCAGTTCGTGCTGATTCAAATAATAATAATTCTGTTATTGGATTAATAAATTCTTTGGAATTAAGAAGGATATTTCGTATTTCCTCAGATAAATTTGTCCCGCCAGGTTCTCTAATAGTTATGAATTTTTCTCCTTTGCATGATAAAAATTTTTCAAGTAAATTGATTTGCGTTGTCTTTCCACAACCGTCAATACCTTCAAATGTTATAAATAGCTTCATTTTAGATAAATTTACACTAAAAAATACCAATTGTTACATTTTTTCATTAATAACCAGGACAAGTTCGCCTTTTAGTTGTTTTTTTTCGATTGATGAGATACAATCACTGATTCTACCTCTAATGAACTCTTCGTAAACTTTTGAAATTTCCCGAGCAATGCATATTTCAATATCAAATTCCAGTTGGCTTTGTATCTCTTTTAGCAATTTTAATATTTTATTTGCCGCTTCATAAATTATCACAGTATAAGGACACTTTATCACTTTATCAATAAAAATTCGCCGTCCTTTTTTAGGTGGTGGGAATCCCAGAAAACAAAAATGATGCACCGGGAAACCGCTTGCTACAAGAGCTGGAACGAAAGCTGTTGGACCAGGCAGCGGGTATATAGGCAATTGTTTTTCTATACATTCTCGAATCAATTTAAAACCTGGGTCTGAAATCAGTGGTGTGCCAGAATCACTAACTAATGCAACAGATTTGCCTGATTGTATTAGATTAACTATTTTGTCTTTTTTATGAATTTCAATTGAGTCATAATAGCTCATTAATTCTTTGTGCGGTATAGCCAGATGTTTTAAGAGCTTGCCTGTTCGACGGGTATCTTCGCAAGCTATTAAATCAACCTCACGTAAGATATTGATAGCTCGTAGAGTAATATCTTCTAAATTACCAATGGGGGTTGGGACAATATATAGTCCATTATCAAGAGCCATAGCTTTTTTTGTTTTGTCTTAATCTTTTAAAGAAGGATTTTAATAGATTTGAAGATTCATCAGCTAAAACACCTGATAGAATTTCTGATTTATGATTTAATCTATTATCGCTTAGAATCTGGTATAAAGTTCTGATAGAGCCAGATTTTGGGTCATCAGCACCATAAATTACTTTCCCAATCCTCGATAACAAAATTGCACCTGCACACATCGGACAGGGTTCTAATGTAACGTATAATCTATAATCGTGTAAAAATTTTATACCGATTTTTTTTATAGCTTTATTTAATGCAATTATTTCTGCGTGCATTAAAGGATTTCGTTTTTTTTGAACTTGATTGTAACCTCTCGAAATTATTTCATCATCTTCATTAACTATGATAGCTCCGATTGGGACGTCCTCACTTCTTAGTGATTTTCGGGCTTCATCAAGAGCTAATGTCATAAAGTATGCATCTGAAGTGATATTTCTATTCTTTTTTAGCAATTTTTAATTTTCTTAATCTTGCAATGCCTTGCTTAATTGTATCATCGTTTTTTGCGAAGCAAAGTCTGAGTATCGAACGCCCCTCATCAGAATTAGAGTAAAACAATGATGGTGGTATCGTTGCTATACCATAAGTTTTGACTAATTCGACTGCACAGGTATAATCATCAAAAAACAATCCTTCAGGTATTTCAACCATAATGAAATAACTCCCATAAGGAATTATCGGTTTAAAAGCCGTTGATTTTAATTCTTCAATTATCAAATCCCGTTTATTCTGATATAATTTTCTGAATTCAGGCAAATAACTTTCTAATTGGGAAAATCCATAAGCAATACTATGTTGCATTGGTGTATTAACAGCAAAAGTAGTCCATTGATGGATGCTTCTAATAGCATTAGTCAATTTTTCGTCAGCACAAACAAATCCAACTTTCCAACCAGTCATACCAAAAGTTTTACCAGCAGATGTAATAGTAATGGTGCGTTCCTTCATACCCTCGAGCGTTGCAATTGGTATATGATTTTTGTTATCAAATGTCATAAACTCATAAACTTCATCGCTGACTACCAATAAATTATTATCTATTGCAATTTTGGCAATTAATTCGAGTTCTTCTCGGGTAAACACCTTGCCAGTTGGATTATGTGGCGTATTGATAATAATCATTTTAACAGATGAATTGATAGATTGAATCAAATCATCTGGATTGAAATTAAAGTCAGGTTTGTGCAATGTAACTATTTTGGGTTTACCACCAGCCAGCAATATATCAGCTATGTAAGCATCATAATAAGGTTCAAACAATATTACTTCATCGCCATTTTGTATAAAAGCCTGGATAGTACTAAATAACCCCTCGGTCGCTCCAGCTGTAACAGTTATTTCAGTTTCTGGATTACAATCCAGATCATAATATTTTTTTTGAACTTCAGCTAAAGCTCGACGTAAAGATAAAATTCCTGGCGAAGGTGCATATTGATT
>JBBISM010000230.1:2812-3422 GCA_037441245.1 Ignavibacteria bacterium
AAATACTTCTTGCTTTAACCAATCAGGGCCATCAAAATCGGGAAACCCTTGCCCCAAATTTATAGCATTGTATTCATAAGCCAACCTGCTCATCGTTGTAAAAATTGATTCTGGGATTCCTGATAAACGCTCGGAAAAAAATTTCTTGTTCATTTTTCATCTCTTCAATAATTCTGGTATGGCTGATTCGTATATTTTTCTGATTTCATCTACATTTGTTGAAATAATATCATTAATTTTGAAGATATTTTCTGTAACTTCACCGAGAATTGAATATTCCGTTTGGTAATGTTTACAGTAGCTTATTATTTCATCTAGTTTATTACTTGCTATTGTAACAACAACTCTCGATTGAGATTCGCTGAAAAGTGAGAATGTATCAACAAAATCTTTATTGTTCATTACACACCCCAAATTATTTTCCGATAGCAAGGCTTTTTCTGCTAGACAAATCGCCAGACCGCCTTCACTTATATCGTGAGCAGATTTTAATATACGCTTATCTATTAATTCCAAAATCAAATTTTGTAATTTTATCTCCTCATCAATATCAATTATCGGACATTCCCCAGCTATTGTATTATGCAACAATTTTAAATATTCAGAACCA
>JBBISM010000231.1:0-3404 GCA_037441245.1 Ignavibacteria bacterium
GGTATGTCGCATCCAGAAGGATATAGGAAAGCTCTCAGATTATTCGAATTAGCTGAGAAATTTAATAAACCGATTTTTACATTTTTAGATACACCCGGCGCTTATCCTGGAATGGAAGCGGAAGAAAGGGGACAAGCAGAAGCCATAGCGAGAAATTTACTGCGTATGTGTCAACTTACTGTCCCAATTATTGTGGTTATTATTGGTGAAGGTGCTTCCGGCGGTGCTATTGGTATTGGAGTCGGGGATAGAGTACTAATGCTCGAAAATACTTGGTATTCAGTTATTTCCCCTGAATCTTGCTCAAGTATTCTCTGGCGTAGTTGGGATTTCAAGGAACAAGCGGCTGAAGCCCTTAAATTGACAGCAAAAGATTTAAAAGAGCAAGGGATAATTGATTTAATTGTTCCCGAACCCATTGGCGGTGCTCATCGAAAACCCGATGAGATGTACTCAATTTTAAAAGCTTTATTGGTTAATGAAATTAATCCTTTATTAAGGATACCAAAAAACGAATTAGTAAAGAATCGAAGAGAAAAATTTGTTGCAATGGGGGTATGGAAAACCGAATAAACAAAACCACTTATTAATTGGTGGATTTATCATTATAAAGTACATTTTTTAATGATAAAAATTCTTTATATTACTCATAACCGATTTCCTTGGGACGTTAGAACTGACAAAATCTGCAACTCTTTAATTGATAGCGGTTTTGAGGTATTTTTACTCACAAGATGTTATCCTAATCAATCTCAATCGGAAAAGTTTGGTAATATCAATATTTTGAGGGTTGGAAGTAATAAAGATTTCTGGAACCTGCCAATTTCAATTAATCCAGCTTGGCGGAAAGCATTAAATGAGACAGTTCGAAATATAAAACCAGACTTATTAATAGTGCGAGAAATGTATCTCGCCGAAGCAGTTTCAGATATTGGGAAGAAATTCAATATACCTGCAATCATTGATATGGCGGAAAATTACCCAGCAGCTATGCGAGCCTGGAAAAAGTATTCTAAAAATTTTCTTCGGCGTTTGATTGTCCACACATTGAAAATTCCTGATATTATTGAAAAGCGAGCAGTCAAAAAAGCTGATGGTATAATCCTGGTATGCAATGAACAAATTCAACGTCTGAGCGAGTTTTACAATTATCCAGCCGATAAAATATGCATCGCTCATAATACCCCTAAAATGAATACTTCTGGAAATTCAGCTAAATCTGCAAATAATCCACCACGAATTTATGGGCATCACGGTTATCTTAGTGCTGATAAAAATATTGAACTACTCATTGAAGCATTCGATATTGTAGCTGATACATATTTAGATATTTCATTATTAATTGCCGGAGGTGGAGAATGTTACGATGATATTAAGCAACTTGTAGAGAAATGCAATAACAAAGGTAGAATAAATCTAATGGGTAACTATAATCATAAGGATTTACCTGAAATTCTTGAAAAAATTGATATTGGTGTGATTCCCTATGAGCTGAATGATTTTAACAATTATACCATTCACAACAAAATTTTTGATTATTTCGCCTTTGCAAAGCCTGTAATTGCAACCCCAATGATACCCACAAAAAGAATCATTGAAGAAACACAAGCTGGATGGGTTTTGCAGAAATATTCCGTTGATGCTATGGTAAATACAATTATTAAATCCCAGAATGATAATACTATCGAAGAGAAATCCATAAATGCATATAATTCTTTTATAAATAAATATAATTGGGATAATGATTTCAATAATTTGTTACAATTTTTAAAAAAATATATATAAAATGGCTGGTTTTATTTCCGATTCAATACAGGTTCATATAGTTAAATTTAATTTAAGTAATTTACCTGAATATCTTGTGATAAAACGTTCCGAATCGAATGAATTATATCCTTCAATGTGGCAAGTTATAACTGGTTGGATTGAAGATGGGGAAACGGCAATTCAAACGGCAATACGTGAAGTAAAGGAGGAAGTTGGATTGAGTCCTACCAAAATCTGGACTATTCCCTATGTTGCGATATTTTTCAATCCACTTCGAGACTTTATCCAATTTGCACCTGTTTTCGGTATGTTAGTTGATAATAAATCTGAAGTTCAGCTTTCTAATGAACACTCCGAATTTCAATGGCTCAATTATCAAGCCTGTCTTCAAACACTGGAATTTCCAAGTCATAGGTATGGTATTGAGATTTTTCATAATTATGTCATTTCATCGAATAATTGCGATAAGTATTTATTTAAAATTTAATTCCAATGAAAAGTGGTAAAATAGCATCTGTAATAGTAACATATAACAGGCTTGAATTTTTGAAAATGCTCGTCGAAGCATTGAGAAATCAATCTTATCCAGTTGATGAAATTATTGTTGTCAATAATGATAGCACTGATGGGACAACAGATTGGCTCGAAAAGCAATCTGAAATAACAATTATCAATCAGCCCAACCTTGGCAGTTCAGGGGGACAATATACAGGTATAAAATATGCGTATGAGCAAGGTTATGAGTGGATTTGGACTATGGATGACGACATTGCACCGGAATCGGATTGCCTCGAGAAGTTGATAGAGACTGATATTAACTCGCCGATAAGCGCACCACTTCGCTATAAACCAAATGGGGAACCATATCTCAACGATACTATTGAATATAATTTAACCAATCCATTTAAAAGTTTCTGGAAATCCATCGTATCCACCGAAGACGTAAATAACAAATTCATTGACGCCGTCGGTATAACATTCGAAGGACCGCTAATTCATAGGAGCGTTGTGGAGAAGATTGGACTGCCGGAAAAAGACTTTTTTATATATGCCGATGATACCGAATACTTCATTCGGGCATTTAAAGCGTGTTTTCGTATTTCTATTATTACAGATGCCCGTATGAACAGAAAACTTGATTTGCCCTATTCAATCAATCAATTCAGTTGGAAAACATACTACGTCATCCGCAATATTATAGCACTAAATCGAATTCACGGAAGCTTTTCGGTTAAACTCATCAGACCGATAGCTTATCTATTCTTATGGCTCACTCGCAGTAGAAATCTATCCGATATTAAAACGTGTTTCAAAGCCTTCCGTGATGGCGTAGTATATAAGCAACAAAAAATGTTTGATTAGGCAAGATATTTCAAACTATATTAAAATAAATCTATCACTAACATATCTAAGATTCCTCAAAAAGTAGAAATTAAGTTCATCTTATTAATAGAAAATCATCTATCTTTTCAGTTATCTTTATACAATTCATTATCAATCAAAATTACAGTGCATCTGGAAATATCATAAATTTCATACTCTAAAATAATTTTTGAAGTATGTAACTTTATATTATTTTAAATGTTATATAACAATATAAAAAGAACAAATACAGGCGGAGCGACAGAAAATAATCA
>JBBISM010000232.1:0-3392 GCA_037441245.1 Ignavibacteria bacterium
TATCAAGTGAGATGCCATCAAATAAAATCTGCATATAAAGAATTGAGTCAATAGCTACACCAGCTTTACCGACATCGCCAATGACTCTTGGATGATCTGAATCATAGCCACGATGCGTTGCTAAATCGAATGCTACTGAAAGCCCTTTTTGTCCCCCTTCGAGATTTTTTCTATAGAATTCATTGCTCTCTTCAGCAGTTGAAAATCCAGCATATTGCCGTACGGTCCACGGCTGGCTTATATACATTGTTGGATAAGGTCCTCGTAAAAATGGGGGTATACCTGCAGAGAAATGAATATGAGGTAAATTTTCAATATCCTGCAAGCGATACAAAGGCTTTATAGTAATGTTTTCTATTGAATTTGTAATAAAATCAGCAACATCAGAACCTGTTTTTTCCTTAAAAAACTCAATCCAATGTTGATAATCTGTTTCGATGTGGAATTCTGGATTAACTTTTGTAAAATCGGGTATTTTTTGCATAATAATGAAACTGAAATTGACAAATAATCAAATTTACGAAATTTGATGATTAAAGAGTATTTTCTGATAGTTATGATATTAAAAATAGATACCAGCAGACAGAACAAGAAAGGCTTTTATTCTTTCATTATCATCTTGCCCAATTATATTTGTGATGTAGTATTTAGCTTCTAAATTTAATATGATGATTTTCAAATCGAAATCAGTACCAGCGCCTATGCCAATCCCGACTCTACTATAAGATGGACTCAAAGAAAGAGGTAGCTGGATGCCATCAGTTAATTGCAAATCAACGCTATTATACATATAGTTAAAGTTTAATTCGCCACTGCCGTAAAATCTGATAAATCCAGAGTTAAATGCGATATTCATACCCGCACCTATATTGGCAATATTTTGATGCGTAAAAAGAGTTTGTATGATTGTATCATTTTTACTTGGGTCTTTTACATCAATCTTTGATTCTGAAAATCTATTCCAAAGCAAGGTTCCTGTAAGTTGATATGTATCGTTTATATAAAAACGCCCCCTGATTCCAATATGATATCCCAATTTTGCACTTTCCCGTAAGAGTTTATATATATCATCTCTGGGTTTTTGGACTGTTTCATTATTATATATATCGTTTATGTTCTGATTCGGAGTGGATAAACCCAAATGGAAGCCAAACTTGAATTCAGGTGATTGCGATGATTCACTTGAAAATACACTTGTGGAGTTAGATATTGAAAGAATACAAAAAATAATAATGAAATTTAAGCGTTGAAATTTGGAGTTTATTTTTAACATAGCATTTACTTAAATGTTCGAAAACATAAAGAATACTACGAATAAAAGAAATTTATAGTTTCAAAATTTTTCAAATTAAGGAGGTTTTATGAAAAAATTATTTTTTATCGGTGTATTACTATGCTCTTTTTCAGTCATTTCAGCCAAATCAAATGAGAATTACGAAATGCCCGTTTCATTTGGCATATATGGAGGATTGAATATTAACATGCACAATCCTTCATTTAAATTCGAGCCTAAACTTAAGGATTTCCGAATAACTAATGAGATACATTTCAATGAGAATGCTACTGGATTAGGATTCAATGCTGGCGGAATACTCAATGTCCCAATTAATGATTATTTCGTTTTTTCTGGTCGGGTTGGATATAACTTACTCAATGGAACTTTGAAATCGGGTACAGAACTTCGAAGTGGAGACACTATATACAAAGCTGATAATCTTGTTGGTAATCTAAGCTACCTTGAAATCACTCCCGCAATTCAAATTCACAATTTATTGCCTCTGAAAAGACTTTATTTTCTTGCAGGATTGGAATTAGGGGTTCCACTATCTGAAGAATATGAATATACCGAGGTCCGTTCATTTGTTAATCAATCATTATCAATATCAAAAACTGAAACTGAGCCAATAGATAAGAAAGAACTCCGCTTAGCGTTGGCTTTTGGTGTTGGGTATGTTTTTAATTTGAGTGAATCTTTTCTTTTGATACCCGAAGTATCATATAGACTGCCTTTCACGAAAGTATCAGGTGAAAATAGATTCGACAGTTGGGAGGTACCACAAATCCGCGCTGGTTTATCTTTAATGTTTGGCTTTCCAAAAAGAGAATCCAGAAAGAAAGACGATGACATCTCATTCCTGAATGTTGGATTTCGTGAAGTGAATTACTACGATAGGGAAGGTAAAAAAAAGTCACTTGATAAAGTTACAGTTGAGGAAATACAATATAAAGAGCTTTTTCCATTGGTATCCTATGTGTTTTTCTCGCAGAGTGAATCTCGCCCTTTGACTGAATATCAAACCAATTCCAATCGTCAAGCAGGCGAATTTACAATGACTGAATTAGAAGCAAACGCTCATACGATAAACAAAAATACTTTAGATATTATCGGAGTTCGTATGAGAGAAAATCCCAGAGCAAATCTTACCATTAGTGGTACTAATGATGATATGAATGAAGCAAGGAATATGGAATTATCTCAAAGAAGAGCTGATTATGCCAAAGATTATTTAGTGAAAAATTATGGTATTGATGCAAATCGTATTACAACGAGAGCTGTTGGATTACCACAAAAGGCTTCTACTAAGCGAGATCTTGACGGAGTAATTGAAAACAGGAGAGTAGAATTTGCTAGCAATGATAATAAAATTCTATATCCAATTACAATTGCAGGCGATAAAGAAGCAATCCCAACACCAGATAATGTCGAATTTGTTACTTTTGCCGAGACGAGCGACCCTATAGATAAATGGGAAATAGAAATATACCAAAGCGATAGACTATTAAAGAAATTCGAAGGCAAGGGCGAACCAGAACCGGTTAGATGGTTTATTGCACCTAACGTATTATCACCTGGAGCAATACCTTTGGAATATACATTTTCAGCAAGAAATACAAAAGGGATGAAGAAAATTGCAAGTGGAAGCATTCCAGTTGAATTTGTATCTTTCACTCGAAAGAAAGCAGAAAATCGTCCCGACCAAACCATATCTAAGTTCTCGCTCATTCTATTCGATTTTGATAGCGATGTTATTAATATTATGGATAGAAAAATTATTGATGATGAAATTATACCCGAAATAAAATTTAATTCAACCATCAAAATTTATGGATATACAGACAGAATTGGGACGGAATCTTACAATAAACAATTAGCTTTGCGTAGAGCAAATCAAGTCAGGGATGCCCTTAAAACAAAAGTCCCTTCTGCGAAATACGAAGTGTTTGGTGTGGGCGAAGACCATAAAATTTTTGATAATGATTCTCCAATCGGGAGGCATCTCTCGAGGACAGTTCAGGTATATGTAATAACTCCGAAAAACTAATATATAATCCGAACATTATAATTCTGAGGATTCTTGTGAAAAGGTGATAATTAGTATCGCCCTTTCTTT
>JBBISM010000233.1:0-3384 GCA_037441245.1 Ignavibacteria bacterium
ATTATTTATTATAATTATTGTTATTTATTATAATTATTGTTGAAATATTGGGAAAAATCTTTTTCTTATAAATTCATCAATTAATATCAGAAATTTGCGGATGATAGGCACATAGGCTCGACCTTTAAAAGGATTAAAATCATTTTTCATAATTTTGTCGAGTATTCCGATATAAATCCTGCAAGCTGAATAGATTGCAAATTGAGCTTCTCTCGATAATAACTCAATACCTTTTTCCGATTCATTGTAGTAATTTTGAGTTCTTTCGACCTGAAATTTCATTAGATTATAGAAATTACCGTTAAAGTTGTGTTGATAAAATTCATTGAATTTTACCAGATATTCTTATACTGGTGAAATAATTTCTATTAAGTTCATAATTCTTATTTTAATTCTTAAAATTCTTTTCAATTAGTTTAAAAGTTGCTTCAGCCGAAAGCATCACTCCTGGCAATCCAGCACCTGGATGAGTCCCTGCACCAACAAGATATAAGTTATGAACATCTTCACTTCTGTTATGAGGTCTGAAATATGCTGATTGCGTTAATACTGGCTCTAACCCCCAAGGGCTTCCAAATGTTGAATTCCTTTGTTCAAGGAAGTCTTTTGGAGTAAACATTATTTCGACTTCTATATTTTCTCTCAATCCGACAAGGTCGAAATCTGCTTCAAGGTAATTTATGATTTTGTTAGCATAAACTCTTTTCATTTCATCCCAATTGATATTGCTCTGTAGGTTTGCAACCGGTACCAGGACATACATACTTTCGCAATTTTCAGGAGCCATTGTCGAGTCTGTCCGTGATGGAATGTGAAGATACATAGAAAAATCATCTGGCAAAACTTTATTATCGAATATATCTTCGACCAATTCTTTATATCTGGGCGATAATATTAGTGAGTGATGCAAAAGCGGTGGATATTGTTTTTTGACACCTAAATAGAGTAAGAAACTACTCATTGCAATTTTTGATTTATTTAGCTTTCTATCATTCCACTTTTTTCTTGAACTCCCGTTCAAAAGGTTTTTATAAGTATAAACAACATCAGCATTAGATATTACAAGGTCGGCTGGATAGAAAGTATCGTTCACAATTACTCCTTTGGCTCTATCATTTTCAGTGATAATTTTCTGAACCGGAGAATTAGTAACTACGTTGCCTCCATTTTCAATAAAGATTTTCTCAAATGCCTTAACAAGACTATACATACCGCCACGAGTGAACCATACTCCACCAGTTTTTTCAAGGTAGGATATCATTAAATATATGCCTGGCACTCTAAATGGATTGCCTCCAATGAAAAGAGGATGGAAAGAGAATAAAAAGCGATGGCGAAAGTCTTCGAAATATTTTTCTGTGAGCTTATAAGCAGAATTCAACGCTTTTAATTTCAATGCACGTGGTATGAATTTAAGCATTGTACTTAACTCATTGAATGGTGTTCGACCGAGTCCTTCGGTAATTATTGCGTCATAAAGCTGTCGTGAATTATCAATAAAAGCTGGATAGTTTCTTGCATCATTTTCGTTGAAAACCCGCATTTGGGCTATCATCTTTTCGGAGTCGCCAGTATAATCAATAAATGTCTTATCGTGAAAAAATACACGGTAAAATGGGTCGAGCGAAATCAATTCCACATAGTCTTCAAGCTTTTTACCAGCAAAATTGAAAATGGAACGAATTATCTCCGGAGCTGTTATTAATGATGGTCCCATATCGAATGTATAGCCTTTTTCTATTATTTGATATGCGTGCCCCCCGACTTTTTCATTTTTTTCGAATATTGTTACATCAAATCCCGAAACCTGTAACTTATTAGCTATACTCAAACCACCAAAACCTGAACCTATAACTATTGCTTTTTTCATAATGTATTTTTTCTGAATGTTAAATAAGTTTAAATACGATAATTTTAGTCGGATATTGTTTTGGTATTAAAAAAATTTTTTTTAAAGGACTAAAATGTATTCTACCCCTGAATAAATCGAAGAGAAAAATGTTGTCAAAAAGTAGCAACATACTATAAATGGAGTCTTCGACAGGAATAGTAAACATTCGGATTCCTAAATTTTCTGAATTGTTATATTCGACAACAGGCATAGCAGTCATTATTCCATTCACTATGAAGAATGGTATTAAATGTACTAAATATGCTCTGAAAAATTTTTCAAGCCAATTTGATGATATTAATATTGAAGATATTATCAAAACAAGTCCAGTTGTTAAAAAAGTTACGAAAGTATAGATTAATTCGATGTGCAAAAAAGACAGGAAAAGTAATAATAAACCAATAACAAGAGCAACATATTTAGCGATAGAAGTATTGCTTGTATTTTTGAAAAAATAATTCAAAGATTCATAAATGAAAACGCAGGAGTAATGAACTGTAATAAAAAAAGCCATTCTTCCAGCGGCAAATTAATTATTTTTATACCTGTCAAATAATCAGGATTAAATGACCAAACACCATTTTTTGTAAAAATTATATCCCAGATGATAAATAAAGTGCCAACAATAAAAATTGATGGGAATAAATATTTCCAGTTTTTATAGTAAGAAAGTCGCTTGTCGAAACTTGCAACAAAAGTTAGGTTAAGCTAAATTATTAACGAGCAATATAGTTATTTATTTAAAAATGGGGGATAAAAATAGTAAACCGGCATACGCAGATTAATTTATATAGTTTAATATTGCGTTTTATGATATGATGTTAGCTAATCAATCTTGACAACTTTAAATTAAAGTTATAACAAGAACTGTTGTAATCAATGCAAATAAAAAAACTGTATAGGCGTAATCTTTCACTGTGCGGTAAGTGATTTTTTCTTTTTTCATTGGTTTAACTCCTCCTTGTATTATTCTAATAATTTGAAAAATGAATTCTATGCAAATATAGATATTATAAGATTGTTTCAAAATACTCTAATTTCTGATTTTAACATAAGATATTTCCGATAATTTTGTAGGAATAGGACTACAAAAGCGTATTTTGTTAAATTTTTGGCTATCTATCAATAATTTAGTTTTTTGTTATTAAATTAGTATTTATTGGATTGAATAAATTTTGATGAAAAAGTTATATATAGTGATTTTGATAATACTGATTTCCTGCGATGGTGGATTGAATCCAGAAGAAAAAAAGACAACTGCCAATAAAACTTTTTTAAATGGAACTGTGATATTTATTAATGGCAAAGATGGTTGGCCCCCGAGTGATTCAGTAAAAGCAGTCAGAATTGTAGCATTTAAGAATTTTCCGCCCACTGATATTATAAATGAGATACTAAGCGGAAATGCTTATTTTACATTCGAGTCATTGCCATTATTTGTAGATACCGCTGATTTTTCGATTGAAATACAAGATGCACCAGTAGAATTACAA
>JBBISM010000234.1:0-2559 GCA_037441245.1 Ignavibacteria bacterium
AATTCTTTAATTTTGAAATTAATTTTGAAACGAAACTAAGGGCTTACATTTGGAACATATTGCAATACTTGGAATTATAATTTTTGCATTAATTTTATTTGCTACTGAACTCATAAGAGCAGATTTTGTAGCGATAGGTGTTGCATTGATTCTAATGATTTTAGGGTACGTTACAATTAATGAAGGATTTTCTGGGTTCAGCAATCCAGCGGTAATAACCGTTATAGCAATGTTTATATTAAGTAGAACTGGTGTAGCTGATTATATGGCAGATTTGATTATAAAATTCGGCGGTAAAAATCATATTATGCTTACCTTGTCAGTTATGCTTGTTGTCGGAGGTATGTCTGCATTTATGAATAATATTGGAGCAGTTGCGATTTTGCTTCCAGCAATTTTTATTATCTCAAATAATTTAGATTATCCAGTTAATAAATTGCTATTGCCATTATCCTTCGGTTCGCTGTTAGGTGGTTTAGTAACGATGATAGGAACTCCGCCCAATCTTTTAATTTCGATGATGTTAGAGGATCATGGATTTGAAGGATTCAAATTATTCGATTTTGCCCCTACTGGAATATTGATTCTCTGTGCAGGGCTGATTTATATGATGTTTCTGGGACGGCATTTAATCCCTGCCCGAGAAACTGAAAAAGAATTGACCAAATAATTCAAATTAGAAAATTATATAAGTGAGGTAGTGATTCCTGAAAGCTCTAAATTTCGTGATGTATCAATAAAAGAATCGCAAATTAGCGATAAATTAAATGTTACCATAATAATGATTAAAAGATTTATTAATGGTAAAACAGATATAATCGAACCGCTACCTGAAACGATTTTAAAAGCAAATGACCACCTTGTTATTGAAGGAGACATAAGCAAGTTGATAAAGGATATAAACCCCAAAGATATTGAATTTACAGCGGTAAGAAAATTTCTTGACAAAGATATTACTGCCGATAATATCGAATTATCCGAAGCGGTCATTTCCCATGACAGTCATTTAATTGGTAGGTCAATAGTCGAAAGCGATGTGAGGAAAATGTTTGGCGTTATAGTGCTTAAGAGAGGAAGGAAAATAGTTACCGGTGGATTTCAACATCTTCCACTTGAAGCGGGGAATGTTCTTTTAATTAAGGGAACGAAATCATCAATTACCCATTTAGCACAAAGTCCAGACTTTATGGTTGTTAATAGATTAGAACACGAGCCGAGATTGAGAAAAAAAGCCTGGCTTGCATTGGTTATTATGACTTTGACAATCGCAACCGCAGGATTTGGAGTTTTGCATATCTCAGTTGCTGGTATGTTAGGAGCTATCATTATGACATTAGTCGGATGCGTGAAATTAGCTGATGTTTAATATACGGTTGAATAGAAAGTAATATTTTTAATTGCGGGAATGATACCTCTCGGTATAGCTATGGATTCTAATCACATTGGCACTGCTGAGTGGCTTGCAAACCATATTATCACATTTGCTAGTGATTATGGTCCCCAATTTATGATGTCATCATTATATTTATTCACTACTATATTGACACAAATAATGTCGAATGCTGCTACTGCATTATTAATCGGACCGATAGCTATAGCAATATCAACAAGTTACGGTTTGCAGCCCCATCCATTTATGATGGCTATTGCTATTTCTGCCTCGACCTCCTTTTTGACCCCAATCAGTCATCAAGCAAATATGCTTGTTCTTGGTGTTGGTAATTTTCGATTTATTGATTTTGTCAGGGTTGGTGGTTTGCTCAATATTGTGATTTTAATATTAAGTTTAATCATAATTCCAATTATTTGGCCATTTAAACCCTTATAGCTGTAACTTATTTTGATTTTTATTGTTATTGATGTTAAGTATGAAAAAAGCTTTGGAAGAATATAGCGATGCTGAACTATTTTATCTGATGCATTCAGATAAAAAGATACGTGATAAGGCTTTTACAGAGCTTTATAACCGATTATCACCGCGGGTATATGCTTATTGCAGACGTTTTATTGGTGATAAAGAGACAGCGCAAGATGTATTCCAAGAAACTTTTGTGAAGTTCTTTGAAAGCTCAAAGCAAGATAGGATAATGACTAACGTTCCTGGATTTATCCTTAAAATTGCCAGAAATGTCTGCTTAAATTACAAACGTCAGGAAGAACCCGCAGTATCCTATGAAGATTATATGGCAATGAATTATGATAACAGGACCGAAAAAGATGAACTACTAAATTTAATAAAGACTGCATTGGTTTTGCTTCCAGATGAATACAGAGAAGTTTTTATTTTGCGCGAGTATGAAGGATTATCCTATTCTGAAATTGCTGAAATTACGAATACATCATTAGCTGCTATTAAAGTCAGAATTTTTAGAGCTAAGCAAAGAATAAGGGAAATATTAAATCCATACCTGGAGGATTTAACAAAAGTATAGAAATTTTTTAATAATAATATAAAGTTAGTAAAATGAGCGACTATATTGACAAAACACCATCAGAATTGATAACACTCCTTGTTGACGGAGAGTTGTATGAGACAGATGCTTCCACCCTTTTTGAATC
>JBBISM010000234.1:2572-3348 GCA_037441245.1 Ignavibacteria bacterium
TTTAAGAAATGAGCTGTTATCTCATCTAAAAATGCGTGAATCAGTCAGAAATGATGCCGAAGCATTTACCCCACCTATTGAAGCAACTCAGGGAGTATTTCAAAAGCTTGGTATTGCGCCACCCATAAACGTTGCTTTGAATCCTACAAATGGTGGAGCAAAATTTCTGCCGATTTTCCTACGATTTGGTGTGCCTATTGTTGCAATACTGATTACTTCATTAATTACTGCAACAATAATATCAAATCACTACGAAGCAAAAATTGATGAATTAAAGAATCAAATCCCTGTAGTTTCATCAATTAGTGATGAGTTCCAACAGGAAAATTCTTCGAGCAATAACATAATTGCTTCACAGGCAGTAACACAAAGCAGTAATAATAAAAATGTTGAACAATCAACTACGGTAACAAAGAATAATACAATATTAATTAGTCAGCAATCGCAGGAATTGGAAGTATCACAAACAATTCCTTCAAC
Organism: Ignavibacteria bacterium; assembly: GCA_037441245.1. Classification (GTDB taxonomy): domain Bacteria; phylum Bacteroidota; class Ignavibacteria; order Kapaibacteriales; family UBA2268; genus CALHGZ01. The sequence continues at coordinate 3,053 of JBBISM010000234.1, forward strand.
AAGTGATTATTCAAATACATATAGCAATGACATTACTTTATTTAATAAATTTGAAATAAATAAATACAACATTACATTTAATCGCCCATCAAATATACAAAGTTTGATTGGACAACCAGAGTTAATCTATCAAACCAAAGATGAATTACCAAACTCTAAAAACTATTTAATGACAGTTGGTGGTGTTATTGGGCAAAATATAAATAGCGGAATAAATAATATGGCATCTGGTTTTAATATAGGATTTTATCCGATAACATCAAAAGACATTAAGATAGGATTTATATTTGGTCGTG
>JBBISM010000235.1:0-3347 GCA_037441245.1 Ignavibacteria bacterium
ATGTCCAGATGACTGATTTCCAGCGCTTGAAACTGTGTACATTTTATTTTGCCGATTAAATATAGCTTTGCCCATTACAAAATGTAATTTACCATTATTTTTACTGATAGGAGTATCTAAAATTGCCACAAATTTATTTTCTGCTCTTATATCATAATAATGGTTTAGTGCTGGTTTGATAAAAATATAGAAGCTAATAAAGCAAGAGAGCGGATTGCCGGGCAATCCAAAAATATATTTATCCCTTCCTTTTGAATTATAAACTCCAAAGGCAATTGGTTTTCCGGGTTTAATGTTTGTACCCCAAAAGATTGTATTTATGCAAATATCATCAAATATATCTTTTATATAATCATATTTTCCAACAGAAACCCCGCCGGTTGTAATCAGAATATCAATATCTGATTCTAATGCTTGAATAATTTCTGATTTGATTTCTTGGTAGTCATCTTTTATGATACCATAATTGATTGGAATCATCGAATTTGATTTTATTAGTGTGTGTAATGTATAGATATTAGTAGCTCTAATTTTAGTATTTTTAGGTAATATATCAATATCTACGAGTTCATTGCCGGTTGTTATTAATCCAATTTTTAACGGTCGGAAAACAGTAACTTTTCTCTTTCCACAAGCTGACAATAACTGGATATGGTTCGGTTGAATCATCGTATTAGCTTTTATTGCAATTGAATTAATTTGTAAATCTTCGCCTTTCTTCCGGATATAATCGTATCGCTGGAATCTGCAATCGCTTTTGATTGAAATGCAGTTATCATCAATTTCTACATTTTCGATAGGTATAATCGTATCTGCTCCATTCGGAATTTTTGCACCTGTCATTATCAATACAGTTGAATTATCATCTATATCGAAACTGTTATTATCCCCAGCAGATATTTCTCCAATTATTTTCCATTTTGTAATGCTATCATTGAATTTGATTGCATAACCGTCCATTGATGAATTATCAAACGGTGGCAAGTTTATATCAGCCATCACATCTTCAGCCAATATGTACCCCACAGCATTCTCGATTTCTATACTCATAACTTTTTTGGGAGGATGGAAATGAAGTTTAATCAAATCCGTTGCTTCTTTATAACTTATCATATTTATTTATACCGAATATTTATCACGTTTTTCTTTGATTGCAAATAAAACTTTTTCGGGAGTAATTGGTAGTTCTTTGATTCTAACACCAACCGCATCTTCGATTGCATTAGCTATAGCACCAAGTATTGGCAAAATTGCTCCTTCGCCAACTTCTTTTGCACCATAAGGACCAGCCGGTTCGTAACTATCCACTATGTTGGTATGAATTTCTGGAGTATCTGCACTCGATGCGATTATATAGTTATGCAAATCGGGATTTAATAAACGTCCCCTAATATCGAAGATCTCGTTTTCGAATAATGTTTCGCTCAATCCCATAACAGCAGCGCCCTCGATTTGCCCTTCTACATTCAAAGGATTTATTGCTGTACCGCAATCATGAGCATCCCAAAAATTCAATACTTTAACTTTACCAGTCTCAGCATCAACATCAACTTCGCATACAACAGCAGAAAATGAATATGCTGGGGATGTGCCGACTGTTGCTCCTTTGTAATTTCCCCCCAGCCCTTTCGGTGGAGAGTAATGTCCAGTTCCTACGAGTGGTCCATTTGTCGAAAAATATTCTGCTGCAACTTTTTCCCAAGGCAAATAATTTTCTGGATTGGATGCCTCAAAAATTCTATTGTCTTTGGCGATTAGTTTGCCTTTATCAATGCCCATTATCTCAGATGCTTTAGTCAGCAATTCATCTTTAATATTATCACCTGCGCTTTTAGATGCATTTCCCCCCATAAGAGTAACTCTACTGGAATAAGCTCCAAATCCAATTGGTGTCAAGTCGCTATCAGCTGAAATAACAGCAATTCTATCAAAAGTGATACCCATAGCTTCTGCCGCTGCTTGAGCTAAAACAGTATCAGAACCTTGACCAATATCGGCATCACCAACGAATAATATAGCTTTTGAACCATCTTCTTCAATTTTAATAATAGCATTTGAATGGGGAAATTGCGAGCGATAAATAGGATAAGCAGCACCGGAGACAAATCCACCACAACCAATTCCTATACCTCTACCGTACGGTAACTTACCTTTTTTGTCAATCCATCCCGACTTTTCTTTGACAATTTTTAGGCAAGCAGTTAACTCGCAAGAATGGATATCTAAGTCGTTGCATGTTCGTGTTTCGGGTTGCATTGCATTAATTAATCGAATATCAATAGGGTCTATGTTCAAATCATCGGCAATCATTGTTAATAGCGATTCAAATGCAAAACGTGGGTGAGGGCATCCATGACCACGAAAAGCACCGCAAGGAGGTAAATTTGTATTAACTCGATATCCATCATATTTATAGTTGGAGAATTTGTATAAAGTTGGTAACATCGAACCCGCATAATAAGTCGCTACTATTCCGAAGCTCGAATAAGCTCCACCTTCTAAGATAGCCCTTTGTTTGACTGCTGTGATTTCGCCTGTTTTTTTGACGCCCATTTTTAAATCTATATATTGCTTATGCCTACCTCTACCGTATAAGTACATTTCTTCCCGTGTAAATCGCATTTTTACAGGTTGTCCACAACCTTTTGCAAGAAAAACTGATAGAACCTCGAGAATATTTGTGGCAGCTTTTGCTCCGAATCCTCCTCCGACGTTGGTCATAATTACTCTAATGTTACCGAGAGGAATATTTAAAATCCTTGATAATTGGTGGTGTACATAATGCACTACTTGTGTGGAGGTATATAGAGTAACTTTGCCCTGTCTATCCCATTCGGCTATAGCACAGTGCGGTTCGATAGGGTTTTGATATGTTCTATTTCCTACAAAACGCTCCTCTCGAATGTAATCCGCTTCACCAAATCCTTTTTCGATATCTCCGAAATGATGGTCAACACGAGTATTGATATTGTTTTCATATTTGTTATCAAATAATCGAGGCGCACCATCTTGCATAGCTTCGAATGGGTCAAAAACTGCTGGCAAAAGTTCATACTCAACCTCAATTAATTTTAATGCTTTGTAGCAGGTTTCTTCATCAATTGCAGCAACTGCTGCAACTACATCACCGACATATCTTACTTTATCTTTGGCAAGAATGTTCTCGTCATATCTTGGTGGTGATGTCCCATAAGTTAAATCTGGAACATCTGCACCAGTAAGTATTAACTTTACTCCAGGTATAGATTTAGCTTTTTCAATATCAATTGATTTAATTTTTGCGTGGGGATGAGGACTTAATAATGCTTTCCCATATAGCATATTAGGCAGGCTAATATCATCGGTAT
>JBBISM010000236.1:0-3326 GCA_037441245.1 Ignavibacteria bacterium
ACAGTTTTTCTTCATTGCAAAAAATTGTATCTGGTATAATTACTCCTTTTATATATTTTTCTTTGATTGGCTGACTGATTTTAGTATTAATTTGGATATAACCTTCTTTTGCAAGAGCTATCACTTGCGGGGATATATTTTTAATCTTTAGTGTGCGCTCAAGATATTTCGCAGAGAATTCCTTATTTCGCTCGGAGAGAAACTCGAGTATTTTGGCTCGTTTGGGAGCTTTTCTCTTCATTTCTTTTAATTCATCTTGATTAGTTCCCTTGAGAATTGTAATCTCCATCGTGCTTCGGGGTGACATTGATGGAGGAAAGAATAATTTTAAAATATCACCGAGAGGAGTAATATAATACTCAGAAAACCATCTGGATAAATTTAGTAATTCATCGCTGATAATTGGCTCATCATCAAGAATTTCGATAATTTTCTTAGTCGCCATATCTTTTGGTTTAGTAGTTTCTTCAATTATGACACCAGTAAGTGTCCTTTTACCGAAAGGCACAACAGCACGGCATCTTATATATTTTGATGAATTGATATGGTTTTCAAGCTCATAAGTAAATAGTTTCTCGTTGTTGATTGGTAATGCTATATTATAATATATTTCCATAAAAATTTTAACTATTGTTTGAAATTGAAAATTTTATTATTCAAAATAATGAAAAAAAGTTTTTAAAATTTTTGAGACCAAATTGCTTTTTATGTGTCTATTAATAAAATGATTATTCATTTTATTTAGAGGTTTGAAATGTTGAAGCCAAAATTTTTCATAACAGCTTTATTTTTCCTTTTCGCAATACATCATTGCTATCCCTTGGAGCTATATATAACCGACCCTCGAATTCATTTGCTCGATATAAGGGTAGCATTGAAGAATTGAAATTCCGTATCAAACCGCACGGAAGCTATATAGAATTGGGTACTTTTATTACAATTTCACCACAAGGCTCAATTTTTACATCTGAACGAGATACTTTAGAAGCAGTTCTTTCATTTGAACTCGATAATCAAGCATTTATCAATGATATGTGGCTTTATTTAGACGACAAAACCTATATCAAATCTAAATTAATGGATAGATGGACTGCAGGTTTTATCTACGAAGGAATTGTCAAACGTAGGCTCGACCCGTCAATATTGACCAAGACTGGCGACGGAAAATATAATATTAAAATATTCCCAATGTTGGGGAATTCAACAAGAACAGTAATGATTAACATTTATGTTCCAACAAAATGGACGACAAAAAGTATTTTAGCCCGCTTACCTTTTGACGTTTTGAAAGTATCATTCAAAAAAAGTGATGAAGTAAAAGTTTACGTTTATGATGATGATGGCTTCTTTAAGCCACATTTTCCGAATTATCCAGAGATTGATTATATAGATTATAATCACCCTGGCTTTGGGAATGTTAAACGATTTGCAGTAAATGTCAATCAGATTGGATATAACGTAGACCTTGCTTTTAATCATAATTTTAATAATGGATTATTTGCAAATTATCAATTTGAAGGTTATCGCAACGGAAGAATAGAAAATTTCTATCAATTAATGATTGACCCAAAGCAGTTTCTTGAATTTCAAATCCCCCGCCGTGTTGCAATAATGATAGATTATGACCAAAGCAAGACTAATATTACAAGGCAGACTGTGTTAGATGACTTAAGAAAAGCTCTGTTAAATAATCTACTGCCGAGCGATTCATTTAATATATTTTTTTCTGGACCAGATGTAATAAAAGTTAGCAATAAATGGTTGCCAGCCGACTCCACAACAGTATCAACAATCATATCTGCAATTAATCCTAACTGGATTTCGACAAATACATATCTTCCAGAGCTTTTGTATGATGGAGTTGATTGGACAAACAAAAATAGCGACGATGCCTTGCTTGTTATACTTGCTTGTTCGGATAAGCATGGTAGTTTAGATTCAGGCAATGCTGTTGGTGCAAGGGTTTTGCAATTGAATTTAAAAGATTTAGGATTTCGACTTGTTCGTTTATGCAGTTTAATTATAGGAATTATGTTATTCACGGGCAGAATTGGGCTGGAAACAATTATCTGTATAATTCATTAGCTGCAGTTACCAAAGGCGTATTTAATAAAATTCCAGAGAGTGGAAAATCTGTTTATGAATTGCTTGTGAATACCTTTAATAATATCATTGGCGGATTAGAAAATCTTCGGGTGCATCAATTATTTGCTGATGGATTTGCATATGATATTATTGATATGAATAGTCTGACTACATATTCTCTAACGGGGCAACCATTTATCCAGTTTGGTAAATTTAAGGGTGGATTGCCAGCAAAAATTGAATTTTCCGGATATTACAGGCGTTATCCAATTTATCAAACACTGATTGTTGAAAAGGACTCATTAAGCAATCGTTACGATAATAAATCTATGTGGGCAGGAAATTATTTAAGGTATATGGAATTGAACCGCCAAACAAAAAATATTATGATGTGGGATATTGTTAATACAAGTATCGAATACAAAGTATTATCTTTATTTACAGCATTTCTTGCTACTGAAGATATGGAAACCGATACTTTGAATCATAGCTAAGATCCTGATATCCCGGTTGAGCTTGTTTATTTCGATGCAACTGCACGTCAAAATGGTATAGATATTTACTGGGCTACAGCACAGGAAATAAATAATATGGGATTTTATATTGATAGAAGATTGGTCGGAGAAAATTCCAATTGGAAAACGATTAAGTTCCTTGAAGGGAATGGTAATTCAAAAGTTCCAATTGAATATAATTATTTCGATGAAAATGTTAGCCCAAATAATGTTTATCAATATCGAATCCGGCAAATTGATTTAGATGGAACAATTGAATATTTCCCCAAAATCGTTACCGTATTTTATCAAACAGAAGAGAATATAACATTTGAATGTGCACCCAATCCTGTTGTAGATAGATTAGATGTTAATATAATTATTCCCGCAAGAGATAATGTCAAACTCGAAATTTTTGACATTCTTGGCAATAGAATTGCTACTTTAATTGATGCAGTGATTGATGCTGGTACTTATAATGTTGAATGGAATCGGCAGAATATGAATATGCTCAAAATACCTGCTGGGATGTATTTCTGCAATTTGGAGTATGGGTTGAATAAAATTACGAAGAAAATAATTGTAGTTGATTAATGAGTTAATAGCGAATTCCCAAGCATAACCCTCATAACCGAAATCAGGTTGATAAATCTGATTTCGGTTTTTGTTTTAAATCCAATGATTGTATCATTTTTTTACCAATATTCGAAAAATATCACTTATAGAATTAAAAATTATTTTTATTAA
>JBBISM010000237.1:0-3326 GCA_037441245.1 Ignavibacteria bacterium
TTTGACCAAATTTTCTACTAATAATTCTGAATTGCTGTTGCCTTCAAATTGTTTATGATGCAAAAACAGGAAAAAATCTATATTTTCATTTATACCAGATGTATATCTAGATTTATAAATTTTTTCCAGTGCCTGAACTAAATTTGAAACAGATAATATCTCCACCTCTTTTAAGATAGCCTCATTAAGTGTCAAGATGGCAATATTTTTATTACTAGAATTTGCTTCAACAGGAGAAAGACGCCAAGGTCTGATATCACTATTAATTAGTATAAAGTTAAAATAACTGTCTTCGGGTAATAATTTGATTAAAAATGAAAGTTCATTATTGATCTTCGAATGATTTTTTAATTCTGATATTAGTGAATTATTATCTATGGAACTTTTTGTTTCCGCCCAAAGGATAACAATATTATTGGGTGAGTTTATTTTGATGAAACGCTCTGAGCAGGAAATAATGGCGATAATTGAGATTAATAGTATTATGAATTGGTATTGAGTCTTAATATTAGAAAATATTGAATTATTCATAAAATTATTATTCATTTATCTTAAAACCCATTTACGATTTAAAATCATTTTTCATTCAACAATATTAAAGTTAAAATTTAATATTCCGAAATATTTAATGATATTATGAACAAATAATTACCGAATTATGAAAAAAATCATTTCTTACTTTCTTGCTGTCCTATTAATTTTATCTCTGGATCTAATTACTATATTAGCCGACCAATCAAGCAAGGCTCAAAAAAATATAGCCATACTCAAGGGAGGTAACTCGCGCTTTGTAAATGATGAAAGGACCTTCAAATACCAAGATTCAATAAGTGAAGTGGATTTATCTAATATTGAGAAACAACCTTTAGCAATTGTTGTTAATTGTGCTGAAATGAAAATGCCTCACGAAATTATTTTCGATTGTATAGTTGGCAATATTTATAGTATTAAATCGCCAGCAAATATTATTGATAAAATTCAAATCGCAACTATTGAATATGCTTTAAAATATTATAATATTCCTTTTTTACTCATCCTCGGGCATAATGATTGTAATATTATTAAGGAGGTTATCAATAGTAATCAATTTGAAGGCAATTTAAATTATGTTGCCGGATATGTGAAACCCTCTATTGATAAAACAATAAAAATTCTCAATGATGCTCCGAAGGAGAAAATATTGAATGGCTCAATAAAAGCTAATTTGTTTCAATCCATTGAGACTTTGTTGAAGCATAGTCAAATCATAAGAGACTATATTTATAAGGGTAGATTAACTGTTGAAGTTGCTATTTATAACGTCGAGACGAGAAGAATCGAATGGCTTGGGAAACATCCGAATGAAAAATCACTTCTAGAATCAAAATTAAACGAATTATCAGAAAATGCTGACGAGGATAATTTTAACACGAAAAATTTCTTCAATAATAAAAATACTTTCTTTATAATTGCCTTCATCGTTCTTTGTTCTGTAATCTCTGGTTCAATCATATTTTTGGTCATTTATTTAAAAGGACGAAGGTAAATTTCATCAATCTCTCGAAAAATCTTTTGGTATCATTTTCAGAAAATTCATTACTCATTCATTTGTTATTTATATTTGTTATGCAAATTACAAATTGAACAATATTTCTTCTTATAATCGTTAAAACAAATTTTTATGATTTTCTTAGGAAATGAAAATGAATGAACAAATAAATAGCGCGATTCATTACATCCGAGAGTTATGCCAATTCGGAAAAGATGTATATTTAGGAGATGAATTTTGCTTAACTCAACACATAATTGCTTCGGCAAAATTAGCACAAAAGGAAGGATATGATAACGAATTTATCTTATCTGCTTTCTTTCATGATTTCGGTAATTTAATGATAAATGAAAATGAATTAGAAAATATGGCTGGATTCGGTATTTTGGGGCATGAATTTATTGGTGCTGATTTTTTAAGAAGAGTTGGATTCTCAGATAAAATTGCAACCCTTGTAGAAAATCACGTCAAAGCCAAGCGTTATTTAACATTCAAAGATCCCCAATATTATAAGCATTTACCGATTAGTAGCAAGCATGCTCTTGCATTTCAAGGTGGTTCAATGACTCTTGAAGAAGCCGGGGAATTCGAAAATGATGAATTATTTGACCTACATATCCAACTTAGACAATTAGTAGATGATACAATAAACGTTATTGGTGATGATATTGATTGCAAGGAATTCCTCGAACTTGCCGAGCAACACTTATGCGATAGATTAAAAAATAATTTCGATGTTCCAAATGATATTGCATCGAAAATCATAAACTTAAAAAATAGAGTAGCTAAAAATGAAAAACCAATTGCAGTTTTCGACCTTGATGATACATTACTCGATGGGGATATTGGAGAAGCAGCCATAGCATTTCTAAAAGCTAATGGTGAGTTCAAAGATTTCAGTTATACTAATTACCTCGACGATATTAAAAACGGAAATACTGAAAAAGCATACTATGAAATGGCTCAATCTATGAACGGTTTGACTATTGCGAATTTAACCCAAGCAACTAATTCAGTACTTAATAAGAAAGGGAAAATAATCGAATTTACTGATAATGGTTCCACGTATTATGCTTATCCTCCAATAGCAAATCAAACATTCCTGAATCTTGTTAATTTTTTACTTTCTCAATCTTTTATAATATCAATTATATCCGCCAGTCCTGATATAGTTGTTAAAATATCAACTCAAAGATTTTTCGGTATTGCCCCTGAGTATTCTATAGGGGTCAGAAACAAAATAGATAACGGCATCATTACTGCAGAGCTAATTCCACCTATAGCTATTGGCAAAGGAAAGGCAGAAGTTTATAAAACCTTGTTTGGCGAACAATTACCAATAATAGCTGGTGGAGATAGTATAAATGATTTATCTTTATTGAATTTAACCCAATCTGATGGTATAATCTACATTAAGAATCACGACCAAAGGAAACACAACCTTATCGAATCACGTCTTAAAGAATATAATAATCTTATAAAATTTTAATTTTCGTGGGGAATTTTTTTTTGTTGTAATTTTTTGTAATTTTTTTATTTATTACTTGTTAATATAAAATATTATTTGAAAATTAATTCACGAGTTTTTATTTAATTCAGCGAGTTTTTATTTAATTCAGGAGTTTTTATGAACATCTTTACAAATTTAAATCCACTTCTTATTTGCTTCTACCTCGTTCTTGCATTACTTGTACTATCTTGCGATGATACTGTTACACCCGATAATGCAGGTACATTCACCACGCGAATTACTGATGGCTCAGGAACGGGAGTGGCAAGTGCCAAAATAGATGCACTC
>JBBISM010000238.1:0-3323 GCA_037441245.1 Ignavibacteria bacterium
CTACGAGGCATTACCAAAAATTGATGAATACGAAATTATCGAGAATTACTTGTTGATGAAAGGCTCTGGGGAGACAATTTTAAAACTTAAAGCTGATAAAAAAAGGTAATAAAATTCTTACTTTTGTCAAATACAACACAACTTTTGCAAATTATTTCATAATTTTGAAAAATGTAAAAATTGTTATGATTGATAATGGATTTCATTGATAAAATAACTGAAATAATACATAGCTCAATAGAAGTTAAAAAGAAATTGCTCGATGAGTGCATTAATGATATATTCCACTGTGGAGAAAAATTAGCAGAGGTTTACCGCAATGGAGGGAAAATATTACTATGTGGGAATGGTGGTAGTGCTGCCGATGCACAACATATTGCTGCAGAGCTTGTCATAAGATTTAGAAGTAGTTTTCCTCGTCCCGCATTGCCAGCGCATGCTCTAACAGTTGACCCTTCAATATTAACAGCTGGCGGGAATGACATCGGTTTTGAAAATACTTTTGCCCGTGCAGTCGAAGCTTATGGCAAGCCAGGAGATGCTCTAATCGGAATTTCAACAAGCGGAAATTCCGAAAATGTGCTGAGAGCATTGACAAAAGCAAAAGAAATGGGTTTAATTACAATCGGACTACTCGGCTCGGGCGGCGGTAAAATTGCTAATATTTGTGATATTGCTGTTATAATCCCCTCAAACGAAACAGCCAGAATTCAGGAATCGCATATATTAGTTGGGCATATCTGGTGCCAGATGATTGAAGAAATACTCTTTTTGGAATAATAGCTTGTCTAATCGCACCATAACCGCCCTGTTATTATAATATCTTGCAAATGCCATTTATTCATTATCAATGACCATCTAAACAATAAGTTCCTGTCTTCGTCGGTGCCACAAATGCTTATCTCGTGATAATATCTAATTTCTTTCGTGGTGTTATCGAATTCTTTTCTTTTTCTGTTGCAAGTGATTTTGAAATCTGCAGAATAATACTTTTTAATTTCGATGCTCAATTTAGTTAAAATTTCTTTTTTCTTTTCCGGGACGGTGAAATATTGACTTTGGAATTGTGCTGTGCTTAACTTACTTTTCATAATCACAACTTCGATATCATCGGGCAGATTAAGAAAATCCTGTATGAACTGCATTTTCAATGCTTCTTCCTTACAGGAGACAAAAGAAAGTGTAACTATTGCGAGAATAATAAACTTAATAAGCATAGTTTTACCCCAAAGTTACAATTTCAGGAGAAGTAATTTCAAAACCGAGGAATAATTTCGCTATTTCATTGAAACTTTGTGGTAAATCCGTTACAAAAAAATCAACTTCAGGATTATTATTGAAATTAATATTTTTATCTGCTATCAGGTTATTGACAGCTAATTTTCTCAAAGCAACAACAGCAGATTGTTCTCCAGTATCAATCAGATTTACTCCAGGCAATAATTCATTGAATAGTTGTGATAGCAAAGGATAATGCGTACAACCCAGAATAAGAGTATCAATATTATTCGCTTTCATATCGCTGAGATATTCTTCGGTGATAATTCTTGTTGCCTTATGGTTAAGCATTCCTTCTTCTATCAATGGAACCAATATAGGGCAAGCTTTTAAAATTATGTTTACTTCTGACTCAATAGCAATATTTTTAATCATGTTTAGATAAGAATTGCTTAAGATTGTTGCTCGTGTACCTATTACTCCAATATTGCTATTATTAGTTGCTATTACTGCGGCTACCGATGCTGGCTCTATCATATCAATAACCATAATTTCACCAGCAATTTGCTTAACTTCTTCAATAGCAACAGAGGAAACTGTATTGCACGCAACTACAATCAATTTGATGTCTTTCGAAAGCAAAAATTTGGTACATTCAGCAGCATATTGCTTCACTATTTCAGGGCTTTTATTTCCATAAGGTACTCGAGCTATATCGCCTAAATAGACAAATTTTTCAGAAGGTAAAAATCGAATTAATTGCTTCAATACGCTCAAACCGCCTATTCCTGAATCGAACACTCCAATCGGTGAGTTAATGTCCATCACTATGCACCATTTAGTATAACTTAAACTTTTTGTGAATTGATGGGAAAATTCCACCAATGCAAGCTGGAAAAATATGAGCAACTCGAGAGCAATAATCACGCTTCCGATTGCTCAAATTGCTTTCCATCATTCTGAAAGCATTCAATCTTTGGCAATCCGTGTATGTTTTCATAAGCAAATTTCTTGTTTCCTCGAAAATCTGCTTATTTAAATTTGAACCGAAAAGATTAACAGCGTCAATAACTATTTGATATTTTATTTGAGCATTATTCAAAGCATCATAAATAATTTGGCTAATTGTTGATTCTGATGATGTTGCAATAATGCTATAATAGAACAATTCTTTATTAAGCATTATGCTAAAATCAATAAAACTGCTCCCAATATTGAAAAATGCAACTGTATTCCAGTGCTTATCAGGATAATTATATATATAAGCGTTATGTGCATTGAATTGGCTAATTTCGATATTATTTATCGGTTTATTTAATATCGAAAGCAATTCACTACATTGCTCCAAATCTTTTTTTGAAATTATCACAGCTATCATCATATATTTTGAATTATGGGGTACAAGTTCATAAACATTCGAATTAAAATCATCATAGCTGAATTGAGGATAGCTATTTTTTATTTCGAAATTAACTAAATTCTTCAATTCTTCAACGCTAATATCTGGATGAGCGGGGAATTGAGTTATAAAGATATTATCTGTTGGCAAGGCAACAGATATTTTTTCTATTTCAGATGGTTCATATTCTGATAGAATTTCTTCTATTTCTCTTTTTGCATCGGAATTGCTCGGCTCCTCAATATTCATAAATGAAAAGGGATGGTGCGTCGAATTGACATCTATTGCCTTAAAACCTTTTTGCCCTTTCTCCAATAATGCAAAATATATTCTTTCTTCGTTAAAGTAAGCTGTAAGGTGATATTTCATCATAATTTTATCAACAGTATCCAACAATCAATGCAAATTTAATAATTATCAGTGAAATTTGTTTATTCCTTGTGTAGTAATTCAATGATTGTTAGAATTTTATATATCAATAAATATTGTCAATTCCTTTAACAGTATTAACAATTCCCCTTTTTCGATAAATCTCCTTAAAATTACAATTCCAATGGAGTTTCTTTTTTCCTAATTATTACCTATTGAGATAGATAAGTTGAAACATCTGAAAAATACCAATTTTTATTCTAATTTCGAAACTCTTTTTCATTTTTTTGAATTATTTTCTTAAAATCGTTATTTTTAATCGTTATTTGCTTCTAAA
>JBBISM010000239.1:0-3320 GCA_037441245.1 Ignavibacteria bacterium
GAATCTAAATTACCCAAATATAGTTTCTTTTGCTTATTAGCTAAAATATGAGCAACCGCCCGTGTAATTTTTCTTGTAACGAATACTTCTCCCCTACGTGGGCTTTCATGATTGAACAATATACCATTCGATGCAAACAATCCATAAGCATAACGATAATTGATAGCCATCCAATATGAATAAAGCTTTGCAATCGCATAAGGACTTTGTGGTGCAAAATGCGTCAATTCGTTCTGTGGTGCAAGAGCTTTTCCGAATAATTCCGATGAAGAGGCCTGATAGAATTTCGATTTAATTCTGCTTCGTCTGATTGCTTCGAGCAAACGGGTCGTAGCCAGTCCTGTTATATTTCCAGTATATTCGGGCATATCGAATGATACCCTGACGTGGCTTTGTGCTCCCAGATGGTATATTTCTTCTGGCTTGATATTATAAATCAAATCCGTTAGAAGCCCTGGGTCTGACAAATCTCCATAATGCAAAATCAAGCGAACATCGGGTTCGTGTAAATCCTTATATATATGTTCAATGCGATGTGTATTGAAAGTGCTTGCCCTACGAATTACTCCATGCACTTCATACCCCTTCGACAATAGTAATTCAGCAAGATAGGAGCCATCTTGTCCAGTTATACCTGTTATTAATGCACGTGTCATTTTCAATTTTAATTATAATCAATTTTCAAATATAATATATTTTGAATTGTATTTTTTATTCAATTTTTTCTCACTTGTTATTTAGAGATTATTTCTTGAATAATTTGAACCAAGAAAAAATATTAAATGCTGAAAAAATTAAATTAATATGTTCTCTGCTTTTCCTGAAAAAAATCAAAGAAAAAGTTGACAGATAATAGGATATGACTGATGCTATTGCAGCACCAATAGCTCCAAAAAATGGAATTAGCAATAAATTCAATAATATATTTGCAATCATACCTATGAGCGTTCGATACAAAGATATATCCTGCATATTCTCTGCAATTAGATATTGATTTGTCCCACTTCCTAACAATGCTGCAATCAAACTCCATATATGAATGGATAAAATTATCGAACCCGCAGAATACTCATTGCCAAAAATTATCCCGATTATCTCTGAAGAAAAAAGTGTGATTGGAAATACCACTAATACCGAAATAACAATGAGAAGGACATACAATTGCTTCAGTCTCTTCAAATATAATAGCGGTTTAATTTCTCTTAATCTCAAAATTGCGGGGAAATATGAAGGCATCAATATCCCTGGAATGAAATACCAGGCTTCTGAGAGCTTTATACCAGCACTATAAATACCTGTTTCGTATTGCCCAACCATTTCTCCGAGCATAATAAAATCTATCCTGTTATAAATTATGATATTTATTGATGCTAAAGCTAATGGTAATCCCCCTTTAAATAGATTAGCAATCCATTCCCTATTTAAATCAAATTTTGGAATTGTTTTTGTTTTGATTTTATAGCTGACAAGGTAACCAATACCCATCAATAATGCTTCGAGAAAATAACTCCAAGCGAAATAAATCAAATCTGAACCAATAACAATCAATAACACCCTGAAAATGCTCATCGAAATGTAAGCTATATTTTCCGATACAACGTAAAATCTTGATTCCAGACGAGATTCAAACCAAAATTTGATTGGGTCTAAAGCACGAAATATTATACCAATCGAAATTATAACTATCAGATATAGAGATGTCTTTTCATCGCTTTTAATAAGATATGCTATAAAAATGGCAATAAAAACAACAAGAAGCGAACTTACCAATCTTATTGCAATCCCGCTACTGATTATCTTACCGCTCGCTTTCTCCGCCTTGACAAATTCTCGGACTAATATTCGTTCCAATCCTGCATAGGATATTACGGTAAAAATTATTGTATAAGCTAAAGCATAACTCAATATCCCGAATAACTCAACACCTAAATATCTTGCTAACCATATACCGACAACCAATTCTCCAATTATTCTGATGACTTTATCAATAGAAAGCCAAAAAATATTATCCGCAACTTTTTGGGATAAATCAGATGAAAAGAGATAATCCTTAACATAATCAGGAAGGAATTTCATCCAAAATGGAGATTTCGATGTGTTCATAAATTCTTATTGCAATGCTTTTAGCTGATTCAAGTAATACAATGCAGAATCCTTCATACCTATTTTGTTATAGACAGCAGCAAGAGATTGAATAATTGATTTATTCTTACGGTCATAGTTCAATGCCTCCCTAAAGTAATTTAAGGATTCATAGTATTTTCCGCTTTTATATAGTACAAGTGCATAATTTGCAAGTGAAATGGCATTTTTGACTCCCAAAGAGATTGCTTCTTGATAATAATCAATTGCTACGCCAAGCATTTCCTTTTGATTCATTTGATTAGCTTTATTCAAATATATTAATCCAAGATTATGCCTTGCTTGCTCCAAATCAGGCTTATTCTTCAAAACAATTTGATAATATCTAATCGCACTATCCAATTCTCCCAGTCCGTGATAAATTATTGCAAACTGCAGTACTATATCGAGAGACTGATACTTCAAGTACTCATAAGGTTTTAAAAAATCATAAGCAAATTGAAAATCCCCTTGACCGATAATACCTTTGAGTTTATCAAGTACGATTATCCCAATAAGATTTTGTGCCTCAGGAGTAACTGAATTCATTAATCCTCCAGAATCAATTTCTATAGCTTTTCTGAGCGAAATCAAAGCAGAATCATAATTTTCCCCAACATAATAATAAAATCCGAGCATAAAATGAAGTCTTGCGTGGTATAGATGCTCTCTCAATAAATTTTTTAATGACTCGCCGCCCTCGTTGTATAATTTCATTTTCAATTCTGGATTAGTAACTTTCCGTGAAGAATCTACTTTTAACACAGCCACTTTCCAGTCATCTTGAACCTCATCAAATGGGACAGCCCAAACAAAAATGAAAAGAACAATAAATGCACCGAATATTAGAGAACTTAGTGAATTATTTTGAATGGATTTCTTGTCATCTTCGATACTTATGTTTTGTTCGTTTGTTTTTTCTACGATTTTGGACAACTTCTTTTTCACTTTTACCAACACTTTTTTCAAAAAATGTAAAAATAATTGTCAAATTTACAATTTATTTTTGTTCCGTTATTGTTCCATTTAACATATTGAAGGATTGAATTTAAATATGCTTTAACAGTGCCATCGCTATAGTTACGAATTTTGAGGATTTTGCGAAATAAGACCAATTGTTCATCATTCACTCCGTTATACTCCATTTTTTGCTTGATTATACACAGTAAAAGATTATAATATTGAATTTTTTTGTAAAT
>JBBISM010000240.1:0-1523 GCA_037441245.1 Ignavibacteria bacterium
AACTAATCGGTCAGATTTAATATGACCATTAATTTAATAATAAAATTTCAGAGTTGCAATAAGACTCAATCCAAAAGTTCATTTTTTTTCCAAAGTTTATTTTTTTTCCATTGAATATATAATTACCAACTATTAAAGTTATCTATAACTAGATTTCTATTAAAATACAAATAGCAGATATAGTAGTAATGCCATTAAATTAGTAAAAAAGTGCTGTAATAGATATTCGCAACATCTTGGTTATAAAATTACGCAACAAAAGAAATTACAAAAAAAGATTGTCAGAATCAATATTTTGATTTTAAAAGAATAACGATTATATTTGTACTAGATCTGTAACACATAATATTTTGAAAAATGTATCAAGCAGTATTATTAATATGACATTCAAAAATTATAAATCAATTTATTTTCAGAAAAATTATTGAATAAAACATTAAAATGGGTGTTAAATTATTTTGTGAAATTTTACAGTTTTTTTTATTTTATAATATAACATACATAAAATCAATTCAAACATTTCGGTTGGAAAGGGGTTATTTGATTGACATCATTAATAATACTATTGCAAAAATAATACTATTGCAAAATTTTCCCCATTCAATTGTTTAGGTTTAGTATTTATTTTCAATATTTATAAAATATAAAATGATTTTATCTTGCGTTTAGATTGATTAATTTAAAAGTTGAAAAAGTGATAAACAATAAGAAATACAGAATTTACAGACTTATTATTTTTTTCTATCCCAAAACATTCTTTATCAATAGCAAAAAGGTATTTAGATGACTCTTGAGGGAATGAACGCAATCGTTACTGGTGGTGCTGGAGGTATTGGCGCCTCTATTTCCATCAAATTATCCCAATATGGAGCAAATGTTGCAATTATTGATAAAAAAAGACCTGCTGAATCAAAAGCTATTCAAGAAGCTATACACAGTAATGGGAAAAAATCATTATACATTCAAGAGGACACATCAATATATCGAGGGGCTGAAACAGTCGTTAACAAAGTATTAGCTGAATTTGGTTCATTGCATATTCTTGTTAATAATGCAGGAATTAACAACGATGCAGTTATATGGAAAATGAGCGAACTACAGTGGGATGAGGTCTTAAATGTCAATTTAAAAGGATACTTTAACTTCATACGATTTGTATCACCGATATTCAAAGAGCAGAATTACGGCAAGATTGTAAATATATCCTCAATCAACGGAATGCGTGGAAAATTCGGGCAATCGAACTATTCTGCGTCGAAAGCCGGTGTTATTGCTCTTACTAAAACAGTTGCCAAAGAATTAGGAAAATTCTCGGTCAATGTTAATGCTATTTCACCCGGTTTAATTCAAACCGAAATGATAAATAATTTACCAGAAAATATTAAACAAGAGGCAATGAATGATATTATTTTAAGGAGAACTGGTTCGCCAGAAGATATTTCAAATGTAGTTGTCTTTCTTTGCAGTGAATTATCGAGACATATCACTGGCGAAGTTATTAAGGTTGATGGCGGTCAGTATAT
>JBBISM010000240.1:1539-3320 GCA_037441245.1 Ignavibacteria bacterium
CTTATTCTATTTTGGAATTTGTATATTCAAAAATAAAAGTTAATTAGTAACAAATGAATTTGAATGATATAGTAGCAATTTCAGCTGTCAGAACTGCCATGGGGAGTTTTGGAGGTTCGCTAAAAGACATCCCAGCTTACGAAATCGGTGCTTTTTCAATAAAGGAGGCAATAAGAAGAGCAAATATCAATCCCAATGACATTAACGAAGTAATACTTGGAAATTGCCGTCAAGCGGGCAATGGACCCAATCCAGCTCGAACAGCTTCAGTCATAGCAGGCATACCACATTCAGTACCCGTTACAACAATTAACATGGCTTGCCCTTCCGGAATGAAAGCCCTTATTCTTGCTTCCCAAATAATCAGGAACAATGAGGGCAAGTTTGTAGTTGTAGGTGGATTTGAAAGTATGAGTACAATACCATATCTATTAAGAAATGTTCGTTGGAATGGATTCAAAATGGGTAATAAAATCATCGAAGACGGTTGGTGCGATAGTATTGACCCCTTGATTAATCAGGGAATGGGCGAAACAGCCGAAAATCTTTATTTCAAATATAAAATCTCCAGAAAAGAGCAAGACCAATTTGCTGCCGAAAGTCATACAAAAGCTTCAATAACACAAAAGAATGGCTGGTTTGATGAAGAAATCGTTCCAATTGAAATTTTTAATGAAAAAGAAAATAAAAGCGAAATTTTTAAATCCGATGAAACAATCAGACACACAATAGATATAGAAAAAATGGCATCGCTAAAACCAGTCTTCAGAAAAGATGGCGTTGTTACAGCTGGAAATTCTTGTGGGTTGAGTGATGGTTCATCCGCTCTTGTAATAACCACAAGAGAATTAGCCAAATCAATTGGTGCTGAACCATTATTTTCTATAGTTTCATTCGGTCAAGCTGCTGTTTCTCCCGAGTTTATGGGAGAAGGACCAGCATACTCCATCCCCATTGCCTTGGAAAATGCAAAAATGACGCTCGATGATATAGATCTTATTGAAGTAAATGAAGCATTTGCAATACAGGTTTTAGCCAATGAGAGGATTTTGAAATGGGATCGAAATAAATTAAATATTCACGGTGGAGCGATTGCTCTGGGACATCCCACTGGAATTAGCGGTGCAAGAATCATTATTACCCTATATTATGCTTTAAAGAGAATTAATAAAACTTTCGGTATTTCAGCTATATGCGGAGGTGGCGGTGTTACTATGGCAACTATAATAAAAAGGGAACTTTAGCAATGAAAAAATCAATTTTGTTCAAAAATTATCCAAGGAGTTAAATGATAAATAAATTTCGAGATTGGAATGTTAATCGTCATTCCTATGCAAAAGAATGGAAAGCAAGAACAGGTGGGAAAGTATTAGGTTATTTCTGCACATACGTCCCAGAAGAAATTCTGCTTGCCTCCAATATACTCCCGGTGAGAATTCTTGGAGGCCACGAACCCCAAGACCTATCCGAACAACACATTTTCGGTATGTATTGTCCTTTTTGCAGAGATTGCCTTGCTCAAGGCTTAAAAGGTAGATACGACTACCTTGATGGAATAACAATTTCTCAGTCCTGTTTACATATAAGACAAGCATATACAAGTTGGGAAAAACATATTCCCACCGAATTCTCTTATTATTTACCAATGCCTAATAACGTTCAATCTCCTCATTCTATCAAATATTTTGCCGAAGAAATAAAAAGTTTCAAAAAAGCCGTTGAAAACTGGATTGGTAATGAAATAACAGATGACGATATTAGACGTGGTATCGAGATAATGA
>JBBISM010000241.1:0-3293 GCA_037441245.1 Ignavibacteria bacterium
AGATGTTATTGACATTGCTAAAGATATAAGGACTTCTGGAGAAAGTATGTTCAGAATTATTACTGATTTACTCGATTTAAACGCTGCAGAAGAAAATAAAGTACAATTTAATATAGAACTTGTTGACCTCAACGAATTAATTATCGAACTCATTGACCAATATAGATTAAAAACAGAAGAAAAACGCATAAAAATTTTCTTCGAAGCCGAACAAAAGAATATTTATATTGAATCTGATCCAGCAAGATTACTGCAGGTCCTTGATAATTTATTGTCTAATGCTATAAAATTTTCTCCATTTGATAGAAATATATATATAAGCTCGAACATAATAAATGAAAATAACGAAAACTCTCGAATCAGATTTCAAATACAAGATGAAGGTCCGGGCATAGCTCCAGAAGATATGGATATATTGTTCGTCAAGTTTGCAAGATTACGCAATAGACCGACAAATAATGAAACTTCAACAAGACTTGGTTTATCAATTGTAAAAAAATTTCTTGAACTAATGAATGGTAGAGTATGGTGCGAAAGCGAATTTGGATTTGGGGCAAAATTTATTTTCGAATTACCACAATATTTAAATCTCGAGGACGATGAGTATCAAACGGTTTAATGAATTGTACTACCTGAATCTTTTTTACTATGAATTATCGAATGAAGGCTCGTTTCATCTAAATAGCTATCGCCTTTATAAACTGCAAACAATGCTTCGATGACTTCATTAGTATCAACTTGTTTAGTAATATAACCCGAAGCTCCTAACTTTAATGATTTTTCAATAATCCAGCTTTCTGTATGCCCCGATAATACAAGAACTTTAATATTTGGATGATTTTTCATCAATAAATCCATTGTTTGCAATCCATCCAAATAAGGCATTTCAATATCAAGTAAAATCACATCTACATCCTTCTCAGCGACCATTTTTATAACACCCATCCCATTAGATACAACTCCTACTACATTAATATGTTCATTTCTTGATAGCATTTTAGCAAGCAATTTAGCTGTTATAGCGTGGTCCTCAGCTATCAATAAATTCATCGAGTTCATTAACTATCAGATAATTTAATTCTAAAATATAACCAACAACTCAAAATTAAAAAAGAGTTTTTATTCAGTAAATACCATAAAACACGTATTTTTTTGTCACAGAATTAAAGTAAATTTAAAAAAATACTAATTCTTAACTTTAACAAATTGGGTAAAATAATATTGCTTATGATTATTAAAATATATCTTTACAAATTATTTTTGAAATTATCAAAAAAAATTATAAATTTAAAGTTCTAAATCATATCAAAGTATCTCTAAATGGAAAATAAAATTAAAGTTCTATTAGTAGATGACCACAATCTAATTACAAAATTATTAGATTCGATGCTCCAACAGCATAATGATATTGAAGTAGTCAGCACCCAAAATGATGGAAATTCAGCAATTGAATACATCAAAAGCAATAAGGTTGATGTAATTCTATTAGATATTGATATGCCAGGAAAAGACGGAATTGAAACACTCAGAGAAATACACAAAATAGACAAAAGAATCAAAGTGATAATGATGACCAACCATAAAGAAGCTCCATATATCAAGCGAGCATTAAACAACGGAGCAATAGGCTATCTCACAAAATTTTGCCAATCCAACGAAGTTATACCTGCAATAAAAAAAGCTTACAATACAAAAAAGTCATTTAGCAGTGATATTATTGATGAAGGTATTTTGAATAGATTAAATGAATATGAAAATGATTTTTATGAAAAGTTAACAGACCGAGAAATACAAATAATCAAAATGATTTGCAAAGGGGAAAAAACGAGACAAATAGCTGACAAGCTATGCATAAGCATTCGAACAGTTGAAACCCACCGAAAAAATATTATGCATAAATTGGAAGTCAGCAATACAGCTGAATTAGTTAAAAAAGCTTTAGAACTTCATATTGCAGAAACCTAACCCTTCCCTTATAAATTGCATTCCAAATACTGGAATATTTGAAACATTTCTTTCAACATATATTTTTTTCAGCTAATATTTTCAATAGTTATTTATTATTTTTATTACTTCATAGTTAATCAATTTTGAAAAAGAAACAACAAATCAAGGTAGAAGCTATATGTCATTGTATGACCAATTCAATTTTAAACCATTCTCAGAAATGACAGATGAAGATTATAAATTCATAGGTTTTAAGTCGGGCTTAGAAGTGCATCAACAATTGCTAACAGAAAAGAAGTTATTCTGCCGCTGCCCTGCGGGTAAATATTCGGATAATTACAACGCAGAAATTCTCAGGCATATGAGACCGACACTCTCTGAACTTGGAGAATATGATGGTACTGCCCTTATGGAATTCAAAACCAAAAAAGATATAATCTACCGCATCAACTACGATACAGTCTGCACTTATGAAATGGATGATACACCTCCATTTAAAATGAATCAACAAGCGCTCGATATCACAATCAAAATTGCTATGCTATTGAATGCAAATATCGTTGATGAAATACACATCTCACGAAAGCAATACTTGGACGGCAGCATACCAACAGGTTTCCAAAGAACAGCTATCATTAGTGTTGGTGGATGGGTACCATATAAAGACAGAAGAATAAATATAATACAAATGTCAATCGAAGAAGATTCCTGCCGTGAATATAGCGATATGGGACACAAAAGAATTTATCTAACTGATAGACTTGGCATGCCCTTGATTGAAACCGTTACTGCTCCTGATATGCGAACACCTTATGAAGTAGCTGATGTTAATAATATTCTTAGAAAATTAGTTAGAACTACTTCCAATGTGAGAACTGGAATTGGTGCGGGGCGACAAGACGTAAACGTTAGTGTTACTGGCGGTACAAGGATTGAAATAAAGGGAGTACCAAAGATAGTCAATAATCCATTGCTTACCTACAATGAGGCAATGAGGCAATGGCGCCTGCTTCAATTAAGGGATGAATTACATCGGCGAGGCATTACCCCAGATTCGTTTTCCGCTAAATATGATAACATTACAAAATTGCTTAGAAATACGAATTTTCAACCTATTTACAATGCAATCAAAGATGGTCAAATAGTTAATTGCGTTACTCTTCGTAACTTTAGAAATTTGCTCCGATGGGAAACGCAAACACATACATATTTCTCCAAAGAAATCTCTGATAGAGTTAGAGTTATAGCTTGCTTGACAACATTACCAAACATAATTCATTCAGATAGCCCGAGCGAATCATTATTATCTGCTGAATGGCAAAATATCAAAAGATTCGTTTCAGCCA
>JBBISM010000242.1:0-3200 GCA_037441245.1 Ignavibacteria bacterium
AATATCCAGAACCTTATTTTTTTAATTTAGGTTTGTCATTAGAACTGGCAACAGGATTACCAGCAATTTTCAAATTTAATTCATCAATTTCTTGGGCAAACAGTTTTATTAATTCAGTTGATAATTTAAAGTTTTATATCAATAGAACGGGCGATTTAAAGCAATTAAAAGAAGTGGGCATCTATTTCCTTGACGAAACATTATTAAATTTGGGTGTTGGATTGACTATACCAATATACGGAGCATTTTTCGAAGGCTTCGACCAGAAGACGTCTTCGATATATTATTTTTACGGTGGCTTTCTATATCAACATGCTATAAAAAGTAAAGCTACGTTGTATTATCAGATTGCTAATGCGAAAGATGATTTGAGATATTCCAACGGTACAGATACTACAGTTGTTTTTTCCGAAAAGAATGCTGATGGTATAGATTTGAATAGATTTAATCTTGAAATGGGGATTGGATTTGATACAAAGTTCAATAATTATGGCATTTACCTTCAAGCTTTCGTTATTTATCAGTTGAATTCGTTCTTATTGGATGCTAATTGGTACCAGTATCAATTTGGACTAAGAATGGGATTATATTTGCGTGGTTTTATCGAATAATTCGCTATTTTATGTATCCAAGAAATGAGTAACTAAGCTAAGAGTTGCAATTGCGGCGGTTTCTGAACGCAGTGTTCGTTGATTGATTTTCCATACATTAATGCTTTTGTGACGATTGAATTCATATAACTCTTCTTCTGCAAAACCACCTTCAGGACCTATAATAATCAAGCAATTTGATTTTTTAAAATGAGAAGGTTTTTCGCCCGTTAAATCAGCAACAATAACATTTTCCCAATTACATATATCCTGAAGAAAAGATAATAGTTCAATCTCACTGTGTATTTTGATTAGCTTAGACCTTTTACATTGCTTAAGTGCAGAGATAGCCTTCGCTATTAGTCTATCGTAATTGATAGATTTCTTTTGAGTATTCTTAGTGATAATTGGATAAAAATCAGTAACGCCTAATTCAACTGCCTTTTCTAATGCATTTTCAAATCTTTCATTATTATCCAATATTGCCATAGCTAACCCAATCTGATAAGGATTTTCATTCATATTTTCGATATATTCGAGGCGACAAAATTCGTACTTTTTAATACCGATTTGATATAATGATGTAATTGCCGATAAACCATTACCATTGGTAATAATAACATTTTCACCGATTTTTAACCTTAAACTGCGTAAGTGATAGTATTCTTGACCGCTAATGGTTATATAATCATTATTGATTTGAAGATTTGGATAATAAACACAATGCATGCAAAGGGGTATTGAATTTTGCGTATAAAAAAGCACGCCGGACAGGATTCGAACCTGTGACCCTCAGCTTAGAAGGCTGATGCTCTATCCTACTGAGCTACCGGCGCATCAAAATACAAAATTAACTCATTTTCTCTTTTTACGCAAGAAATTTGCAAAGCTGAGATATTATTCATAATTTTGCTAAGAAAATAAAGGTCAAGTCCCGTGCGACTAAATTTAGCCCAACCCCGTCAGGTCTGGAAGGAAGCAGCGGTCAGCTTTAATATAGGGTGCATCGGTCAACTTGACCTGTTTTTCTAATTATTCTCATATATTTATATCTTATTCGTCATTTAATTATTAATTATTTTGGAGATAATTGAATAGATTCAAAAATACGAGCTTCAAATGAAGAAAAAAATTATTATTAACTCAACTATTAACGAAGTCAGAATTGCGATTACCGAGGATGACAAATTAGCTGAGTATTATATTGAACTGCCCGATATTGAACGATTTGTTGGAAATATCTATCTCGGTAAAGTCAGAAAAATTGTGCAAGGATTAAACGCTGCATTCATAGATATTGATTTAAAACAAGATGCTTTCTTGCATTTCTCTGATGTTGATGAATCATTGGAATATTTTTTAACCAAAGAAGATGATGAATTAGGCTTTGAACTTGAAGAAGAAAATGATTCTTTTTTTGATGAACAACCCTTGAAAAAAAATTCTGAAAGTAAAACAGATGTAGCTTTGCGAAAAATTAAACCCGAGCATATTGGTTCAAACGACAAATATGCCACATTTCAAACAAAAAAATTTGGTGAGGTTCAAATCAATATCCAACCCAAACAGGACCTAATTGTCCAGGTTGTACGTGAGGCGTATGGTAATAAAGGAGTTAAAGTCTCGACCAAAATTGCAATCCCTGGCAGAAACGTTGTACTTCTTCCTTTTGATAACTTACTTGGTATATCGAAAAAAATACAATCCATACAGGAGCGAAAAAGATTACGTTCCTTGGCAAAAAGGGTATTACCCAAAGGATTCGGATGTATCATACGTACCGCTGCTTCTGGTAAAAGCGAAGAAGAATTAAGAAAGGATTGGAATAGTTTACTTGAAATTTGGAAAGAAATTGAAAACAAAGTGAAAAAGGAAAAAAGTCCTGTTTTACTATATCAAGATATGCAATTAACTTCGAGCATCATTAGAGATCTATTTAATGATGAGGTAGATAAATTAATTATTGACTCCAAAAAGATTTATAAGGAAGTTATTCAATATCTAAAAAAGAATTCTACCGAATTAATCAATAAAGTAGAACTATATAACGGTTCTAAATCAGTTTTTGATAATTATGGAATTGAAAGGGATCTTTCATTAACATATAAACGTAGAGTGCCACTATCAAGCGGTGGCTCAATCATAATTGATCAAACAGAAGCAATGACTGTAATTGATGTAAATTCTGGTAGAACAATTGATAAAGAACAAGAAAAAAATGCTTTGCGGGTCAATTTAGAAGCAGTCAAAGAATTATCAAGACAAATTCGCTTGCGTGATATCGGCGGAATGATTATAGTTGATTTTATTGATATGGAAAATGAGCAAAACAGAAAAAAAATATATTCAGATATGAAATCCGCTTTAGCTAAAGACAGAGCCAAAACAGTGATATATCCTCTTACTCAATTAAGTTTGATGCAGATTACAAGACAAAGAATAAACCAAAATATAGTAGAAAAAACAAGTGATGTATGCCAAATGTGTAGTGGTTCAGGCAGGGTAACTTCAAAAACAGTATTATTAAATAATATCGAAAGATGGCTCAAAAATTTCAGGGCAAAGTCACGAGAGTTTAGAATAATTCTATACTTGCATCCAAACATTGCT
>JBBISM010000243.1:0-2123 GCA_037441245.1 Ignavibacteria bacterium
CTTTAACGAAAAATCAGAAAGCAATCAACAGGCAATGAGCGAAGATTAGGAGCAAGGTTGAGCGTCCATTTGCGTTTATGAAACGAGTATTAGGCTATGAGCGTTGCCGTTCTTACGACTTAGGGCGTAACCGTTTTCAGTTCAACATTTGCGCAATTATATATAATATGAGGCGTTTATTAACATATTCACTTGGTATATCATAGGAGGAGTGTGCCCAAAAGGCAATAATGTCATGATTTTGGGCGTTCGAATTGCGAAAAAAGCAGTAATTTAGAAGCAAATAACGATTAAAAATAACGATTTTAAGAAAATAATTCAAAAAAAATGAAAAGATTTAGGAAATTAGAATAAAAATGGTATATTTCAGATGTTTTGAAATATTAAAAATAAATACAAGGAATAATAATGTATAAACAAACGAAGGAAACATTTTTAGTATTTTTTTATCTTTGCCGCTTTCAGTTGGTATCCAATTATTGGCTGGTTACCTGATTTTAGAGCCACTATATTCTATTCCTGCTATCCCATTACCTATCTCCAGTGTACTTTTGCTTTCAGTTGGTCTCGCTTTCGCATATGATATGAGAAAAAGAAGAAAAAATAAGGAATTAAATAATGCTGAAAAAATGGAGTTACTCCAACAATTTTTCAGACACCCTATAATTGTAATTTCATTGTGTATGAGTATTAATGTCCTTTTGGGGGTATTATTATCAGCTTATATATTGGAAGATATTTTTCCTTTCAATGTTATATTCGATGGTTTGAAAGGCTTAATAATCGGTGTATCTATCGTGTTGATTTATAGAAATTGGGGTTCAAAGGTTAGGGATGAATAAATTGTAGTTGATACGTTCTCGTCTGTGATTTTAACTTGCTTTGTCAATCAGGGATGATTGACATACTGTCGCAATTCTTATTAGGGGCTGTCTCATAAGTCATTATCTTTTGGACAGACAAGAATGTCTGTTATACTAAGTCCTTGAAATTTATGGTAGGTCAGACGTCCTCGTCTGACTATTTATACCAATTTGAGACAGCCCCATCTAATATTTCATTTATTTTAATCTGTCAACCGTTCTTTCAATGATTTAAATTCTTCCTTTTCAAAATCGGTTGTAAATGCTTTCCCGATTTTATTCAGCTCTTGCTTTGCCCATTCCTTATCTTCAAAAATTTCTGTAATTCCTTTAATCCATTCGATTCGCTCGTTTCTATTGCTTATAGCTTTCCCTAAATCTGAATAAATTGATTTAAGTTTATCAATTGCATATCCCAGGCTCATCAATCTTTTCGTAAGATTTATTGCTTCTTCGCTGTTTTTGCAGGCATTCACAGCCTGCTGTAAATATAGCCCCGCAGAAGTGCTATCGCCAAATAAATCAGCTAATCTGCTGAGATATACAAATTCTAAATATGAGCATTGCAATTTCGATGCTTGCTCCAATTGTCTAAGGGACCAACTTGCATTTCCGAGCAATTTGAAAGCCGAAATTGATAAATCTGTGTAATCATAAATTGACTTCCCAGCCTTTGTTCCAATTCGGTACTCATATTTCTGAAAATAATCTGATGCTATATTTAAAGCCTGCTCATCAGGATAAAATTTAAATATTAACTCGATGAATTTATGAAAATCAAAATGGAACTTTACTCTTTCGTTGAATAATTTATCAAGAATTTTCTCAATCCAATTATAGTCCAGCTCATATTTTCTAATTGCTTGCATTAATCTTTCATATTTATCAATGTCAAAAAATGAATTATCGAGGAAGTTTTCAGCTATTATCAATATTTTTTTCGCATAATATTTGTCCTGCAATTCCGTCATCACATCATCGAGCAAAACAAGATAATCCTTGAAGAATTTGATGTTTGTTTCTCTTTTTTGAAATTCTTCATATTTTGATTGATTTTCTTCTCTTTTTTTCTGTTTTTCCTGCACTCTTGTTAGCCATTCATCATTATCGGAGAAATACTTTTCGACAGTGGCAGTAACTGCCTTCATTTCAGGCAAATTTGTTACTTCTTCTTCTGCCTTAAGTAGGATATTTTCAGCAAATTGTTTATCCTTGAGAATTTCAATAACGACATCTGTAATTGCAATTAATTCATTAGTT
>JBBISM010000243.1:2133-3158 GCA_037441245.1 Ignavibacteria bacterium
ACAGCAATAGATAATAATTTATTTATCACTGTTCGATTAAAATCTGAATCAGCCAGAATTTCGCTAGCTGATTTAGTTATACTCATTAAAACATTGAATTTTTCAGCATTATTGAGAGCTTTGCTATATATTTTTAAAGCAAAATCTTTATCATTTAACTTTTTGACGGAATTTTCAGCAATAATCATTAATTCCATTGGCTCATTAATCGAATTTTCAGCCCTTTCATAGATTTGCCTTGCCAAATCTTTATCGGTAATATCATTTAAAATAGCATCAGCAAGATGTACCAATTCATTTGCAGATGTCATTTTGCTTTCTGCCCGCTGATAGAATTTTTTTGCCAATTCGCCATTTCCAATTTCGGTGGCAATTATTTTAGCAAAAGCGATTAACTGTTGCTTATTGTTTAAATCCTTCAATCCTTTTTCGAAAGCATTAGCAGATGGTTCCTTATCTTTGAAAAGTTGCCAGAACGCAAGACCAAGTGCGGTATGTTCTTCGCCTGTCATCGCAAATTCTTCTGCCTTTTCGAGCATTTCTTTCGCTTTTTCGGTATATTCGGGCAATGATTGATAAGCATTTGCCAATTGTATGAATTCTTTGGTGAATTGGGCTTCGTCTTCTAATTCTTCCAATAATTCAATAGTTTTGTCCTTATCAGTAAATAATTCATAGTACTTAAGAGCGTAATTAATGGTCTCTTCAATTCCATCAATTTTATTTTCAGCTTTTTGATAAATTTCTTTTGCTAAATCTATCTGCCCCTCGCCAATCAATGAATTAACAAGCTTCAGATAATCCTCGAATTGCTTGCATTGTGCTTCAACTTTTCCGAAAAGTTGTTTTGCGAGTACCTCGTCGCCGATATCCTGCATAGCATAGTTTGCTATTTTCAAAATTTCTTCAGATTTTTTTGCAGAATCCGCTGCATTTTCGAGCAACTCTTTTGCTTTTTCTTTATCTCCTAAAAATTGGGCAATACTATGCCCCAGCTCAGCGAATTCGAGCGGTTCAAAGCAAGC
>JBBISM010000244.1:0-3146 GCA_037441245.1 Ignavibacteria bacterium
GCATCCCACTGCTCCTGTTTATTTGCTGCAATATTAATAAATCCATCTTGAGTACAAAATGTACCCGATGGTGCTGCGGTAAAATTATCATTACCCATTAATACTGGTTGTTGCTTGCCTATCATTAAATTTGCAGCAACCCAACCCATAAGAGGCATAATCGAATCAAGAAGAGCAATATCAATAAATTGCCCCTCACCAGTTCTCTCTCTATAATAAAGTGCAGACATAATCGCAAACGCAGTATTAAGTCCCCCTACCGTATCGCATAATGGGAAACCGGCTCTTAGCGGGTTTAGACGCTCATCTCCGTTAATAGCCATTACTCCGCTCAAGCCTTGTATAATCTGGTCATAAGCTGGTTTCATTGCATCTGGTCCAGATTGCCCAAATCCCGAAATAGCACAATAAATCAATTTCGGATTAAACCCATTAAGCACTTCATAACCGAGACCCAATTTCTCCATTACTTTTGGTCGGAAATTTTCAACTAAAATATCAGCGGTTTTGACGAGTTTAAAAAAAATTTCCTTGCCCTTTTTATCCTTTAGATTCAAAGTTACGGATTTCTTATTAGCATTTTGAGCTAAAAAACTTGTGCCCATCAACTTTTTATTATACTCATTGACGCATCCAAGCTTTCGAGCTAAATCGCCGTCTTTGGGGTTTTCAATTTTTATTACTTCTGCTCCCAACCAGGCTAAATGCAATGTTGCAAATGGTCCTGATAGTACATTCGTCAAATCAAGAACTCTTATACCTTCTAACAATTTCATAAATCTATCTATTTGTTGAAATAATATTTAACAATTCTTGAAATACCAATAATATTTTCCATATTGAAATTCTTATTCAATCCTTTTGCATAAAGAAGATTAATCAGTGTATCAGTAGCAATGTTACCGACGGGTGACTTAGTAAATGGGCATCCACCCAATCCTGCAAAAGCGGTCTCAAAATATTTAACTCCACAACTTAATGCAGACATACAATTGGCTAACCCCATACCATAAGTATTATGAAAATGACAGGCTAATTCGACGTTTGGTTCCATTTCTTTTATGCTGTAAAATAAACTTTTCACTTGTTCAGGTTTCCCCAAACCAGTTGTATCGGCAAGACTTATATTGGTCAAGCCAGCATCTAAATATTCTTTAACAATTGCCAAAACTTTTTCTTCAGGAATGAACCCATCATAACCACAGCCAAAAGCAGATTGAACCGATACCTGTACTTTTTTGCCCGCTGATTTTGCAGACTTTGCCATTGATATAATTTGCTTTTTCGCCTCGTCAATTGTCATTCCAGTATTTTTCATACTGTGGGTTTCGCTGGCAGAAACTCCCATACAAAACATATCTACACCACAAGCTAATCCTCGCTCTAATCCTTTCTGATTGAGAACAAGAGCAGAAAAAGTTATGTTTTCGGGTTTACGTTCTTCCTCAGAAAAATAATCAAAAAGTTTGTCTGTATCAGCCATTTGAGGTACTTTTTGGGGATTAACAAATGAGCCCAATTGTATATATTCAATTCCACTATTTAATAAAATCTCAATCCATTGTATCTTGATATCAGTTGGTACTAATTTAGTTTCCATCTGAAGACCGTCTCGCAGTCCCACTTCGTGAATAACGACATCTTCCATATCTTAACTTTGAATATATTGAAATTTTTTACGCATTGGTTCTGTTGATAGATTTTCGAATAATATTAAAAAATTGTATAATCAATATAATGATTTACTTCATTTACCTTATTTCAAAATGAAAAAGACAAATTAAATTGTTAATATATCGTTTAAAAAATTATATTTTCAATTTAATTTTGTTCAGTTATTAATTACAAATATAAAAAACAATTAATTTCACAAAGGTTTGAAAATGAAACATTCAATTAAAAGAAGATTTTATCTGCTGATATTTTTAATTCTACTACCATTATCGCATCTATTTGTTTATACTCAAACTGAAGTTCTGTTATTACCCGAAGTACTAAAATCACACGTACGCTATTTATCCTCTGATGAATTAGAAGGGCGTTACCCCGGAACTGAAGGTATCGCTAAAGCTGGGAGTTATATCGAAGAGCAGTTCAGAATGATTGGCGTCGAACCCATCAAAGGTTCTTATCGTCAATCATTTCCTGTTACAATCGGTTATGATATTAATCAAAATAATCAAGTATCCTTCGAGGTCGTTGTGCCCAAAATTGGCGTTCCGGCCGAGAAACTCAAGCCATTGACTCGCACTTGGCATTCAACTAAGGATTGGATGCCGGTTCATTATAGTGATAATGGTACAATTACTGGCGAAATGGTTTTCGTCGGGTATGGAATTACTGCGAAAGACCTCAATTACGACGATTACGATGGAATTGATGTAAAGGATAAAATTCTCATTCTTTTGACTGAAACCCCCGATGGAGATAATCCTAATAGCCCATTCGCACCATTTGGAAAAATACGTTCAAAATTACTCAATGCACGTGAACGAGGTGCTATCGGAATGATTATAGTTAAAATAAATAGCGATTCCGCTAATGTTTTCGAGCCCCTTATTTATGAACCTGCTGCACGCAACTCAGGTATAATCGTTATTCAAGCCAATCGCACAAGTATTGCCAAATTCTTTCCAAGAGAAAGCAACTTATTACCAACAGAACTCGAGATAAATAAAACAAGAAAACCAAAAAGTTTCAATATACCAAATGCTAAGGCTAATATTTCTGTCGAATTAATTGATAAAAACGTGATGACAGATAATATAGTCGGATTAATTCGAGGTAAAAATACAACTGTTTACAATCGTCATTTTATAATTGGGGCACATTATGACCATTTGGGATGGGGCGGTCCTACTTCGCTTCATATTGAAAGAAAGGATGTTTACGGCGGGAAAATAAAAGAAATTCATAGGGGGGCTGACGACAATGCTTCTGGTGTAGCTGGTCTCATTGAATTAGCAAGAATTTTCAAAGAAAATCCAACAAATCGTGATATATTGCTCATATCTTTTTCTGCCGAAGAATTGGGACTTAAAGGCTCTGAATATTACATCAATAATCCATTAATAACCCTCGAAAATTCAGATTTTATGATTAATATGCCTGCTGGCCGAGAAAAACCCGCGCAAAATCATCATTTT
>JBBISM010000245.1:0-3114 GCA_037441245.1 Ignavibacteria bacterium
GATTATTCTAAATCATCTCTAAATTCAATTTTAAAAAATTGTGATGCTGTAGTACATTTAGCTTCTGCAAGACCTGGTAATAATGCAAACTCCTTCGATGATTACATAAATAATGTTTATAGAACAAACAATATATTCGATGCTTGTGCTGAACTTGGAATCGCAAATATTGTTTATTCTTCTACTATTCTTATTTATGGTGATAAAAATTCGAATAATATTTTAGAAACTGAAATACCTTTACCTGATAATTTTTATGGATTATCAAAATATTTCTGTGAATTGATTGCTGAACAATTCATAAGAAATTATGATTTGAATATTAAAATATTAAGAATAGGGCAGGTTTTTGGTAATGGCGATAAACCCACCAGATTAATAAATCATTTTATCAATTTAGCTTTGAATAAAGAAAAATTGAAAATATATGGTGATGGCTCTTTGAAAAGAAATTACATTTATGTTAAAGATGTTTGCGAAGCGATTGACTTATCCTTAAGAAATGTTAAGATTAGCGGTACTTATAATATTTGCTCCAATGAAATATATTCAATAATTGAAATTGCTAAGATTATCAACAGGAAATTTGATTATGATAAGAATATTGAATTTATAAAAAGCAATTTGGAGTTTAAAAATGCTAAATTCTATAATATTGAAAAAGCACTAAAAGAATTAAATTGGAAACCAAAGTGGAATTTAGAATCAGCTATTGATGATATGATAAAATACAGGAATAATTGTAATGATCCCATATAATAAACCTTTTCTAACAGGAAATGAATTCAAATACATCGAAATAGCTATTAAAAAAGGTAAAATTTCTGGAAATGGATACTTTACACATTTATGTCAGGAGTTTTTTCTAAAAAGATATGAGTTTCCTAAGTGTCTATTGACAACAAGCTGTACTGATGCGCTCGAAATGAGTGCAATATTAGCCGATGTAAAAGTCGGTGATGAAGTTATTGTCCCCTCGTTTACATTTACGAGTAGTGCTAATGCATTTATCCTTCGAGGAGCAAAAATTGTTTTCGCCGATTCAGGTGAATTGCATCCAAATATAACAGCAAAAGAGATTGGTAGATTGATTACAAAACAGACTAAAGCTATCTTGATTGTTCATTATGCTGGTGTTGCCTGCGAAATGGATGAAATTGTTAAGATTTGTAAAGAAAATGAAATAATATTGATAGAGGATTGTGCTCATTCGATTGATTCCTATTACAATGGGAAACCTTTAGGAAGTTTTGGAACTTTCTCGGCTTTTTCGTTTCATGAGACAAAGAATATTAACGCTGGCGAAGGTGGTATGTTGGTCATTAACGACGAAAGATTTTTCCAACGTGCTGAAATTATATGGGAGAAAGGCACTAACAGAGTGAGTTTTCTCCGTGGCGATGTAAATAAATACGAGTGGATTGATGTTGGCAGTTCGTTTTTACCATCGGAATTAACTTCGGCATTTTTATTTGCTCAACTCGAAAAAATAGAAGTTATCCAAAATAAACGAATACAGATTTATTATCAATACTATGATAATTTGGAACATTTGCACAATGTGGGTTCAATTTGTTTGCCTTATATTTTTGATTATGCTTCAAATAATGCTCATATCTTTTACTTTATATGTAAAAACAAAATGGAAAGAGATGATTTTATTAATTTTATGAATAGCAAAGGGATTAAGACAATTTTCCATTATTTGCCACTTCACAAATCTCCATTTTACTCAAAGTTTGTTTCTTTAACTTTACCCAATGCTGAATTCTTCAGTGATTGTCTTGTACGTTTACCACTTTTTTATGAATTAACAAATGAACAAATAGATTTTATTAGTAAAACTGTTTTCGAATTCTATAAAGTTTGATAAATTTAATTGGGCTTGACTAAATGAAAAGACAAAGATTTACATTAAAAATTAAGGACATTGATAACATTTTTGCTAATAAAGAAGAATATTATTTTTTATTTTTCGCAATTTTATTGGTATTCATTATCTTTTTCAGATACATCTTCGGCAATTATGTTTATATATTCAACGATATTGGTAGTGATACAATAACATTATTCTATCCGAACTATGTTCATATTAACCAATTCATAAGAGACTGGGGTATACCTTTTTGGTCATTCCATCAAGGACTCGGTCAAAATGTATTTACAAGTGTATATGTTGACCCTTTCAATTTGCTATATTTAATTTTTGATAAATCTCTTATCCCTCATTTGATAATTTATGTTGAAATATTAAAGATATTACTAACAGGATTTATTTTTTGTAAATATTTGAGAATGCTCGGTATTTTACCTGTTTTTATAATAATTGGTGGTTTATTTTTCTCGTTTTCTTCATATTTTCTAATCGGTGGTACTTGGTATATTTTCTCGACACAAGCATTTTATCTTGCTTTTTTGCTTTATTCATTTGAAATATACTACCAAAAAAAGAAAATTCTATTACTTCCAATAAGTTTTGCGTTAATCGCAGCTAATGAATCCTTCTTATTATTACATTACTCTGTATTCATTTTTATATATTTTAACATTAGATTTTTTGAAACAACCCCAAAACTTCATAAAAGTTATATCAAATTGATGATCGGTTTAATTCTTT
This sequence comes from Ignavibacteria bacterium, assembly GCA_037441245.1. Taxonomy (GTDB): domain Bacteria; phylum Bacteroidota; class Ignavibacteria; order Kapaibacteriales; family UBA2268; genus CALHGZ01. The sequence goes on from JBBISM010000245.1 coordinate 2,618, forward strand.
CTGCAGTGATAGGTTTGGGAATATCGGCAGTTTTTTTCTTGAATAAATTCCATTTAATGATAAATAGCCCCAGAGGCTCAGGTGATTTTTCACTTTCAGATACTTTAATCCAATTACCTGTTTTCTACTTCGAGAATTTAGAACACTATTTAACAATTTTTTTAAGATATTTACCAGGTGACTTGCTCGGGGTTGGTTCTGATTTCAAGGGCTGGGGAAATTATTTAGAAGCACCAATGCTTTACTGCGGTTTATTAACACTAATTTTAATCCCCAATCTTTTATTCATAAGAGATAATCGAACAAAATTCATCTATTTTGGGGTTTTAGTTCTTCTATCAATTTTCTTAATCTTTCCCTATTTTAGGAATCTATTTTGGCTATTTACAGGTTCATATTTTAGATTTTTATCTTTGATTATTGTCTTTTCTTTGGTTTACATAGCTTTCAAAAGTTTCAATTTATCCAATTTTCACAATATCATTACCAAATACATC
>JBBISM010000246.1:0-3101 GCA_037441245.1 Ignavibacteria bacterium
CTGAACCCTGCGAATTAATTGATGAAATTAACATTAAAGCTATTGGTTACGCACCTGAATTTCCTTTTGCAATTGATTTGAGTGGTAAATTTTCAGTAATTGATACGATTTCTGCTACTATCGGTGATACAATAGAATTACAAATTTATTTTGAAAAAGACTTTTCCGATATTAGAAATGGAATTCGATATTGGCTTTTGGGTATGAAATTCAATCTGGATGTAGCATATAATCCCCGTTCTATGAATTTTTTTGACTTAGAGCCTACTATAAATTGCAGTCTTGATTATGATTATTCACACGGCTTGGTAAAATTGAGATTTCAGAATGTTGATTCATTGAAAGCTGGTACTATTGCTAAAATGAAATTTTTAATAACAGTACCCGATTCTATAATTACGGACATAATTATCAATCCATATTCATTCGATACAGATTCGATTATGTTTTTAGATTTAATGCCCGAACCAGAAGAAACGATTTTGGTTATTTCGGGTAAATGTTTGATTACAAGTCTAAAATATTCAACAAATTTGAACTATCTAAATCAGAATTCCCCTAATCCGTGGCAAGATAATACAACAATCGAATTTTCGATTATGGAAAAAGTTCCAGTTAAACTTACATTGCACGATTCTATGGGGCAATTAATCGAGGAGTTGTTAGATGGTTCGATTGTATTAAACCCTGGAGTTTATCGAGTTACAATAAAATCAAATCATTTAACCTCGGGTATGTATATATATTCCCTTCAGGCTGGTTTATTCAATGATAGTAAGTTAATGATTCTTATAAAGTAGTCCCAACTGGCATATATTTTGTTATTCTTTATGGATAATAAATATATGTTTAAGTAATATATTGAATTACAAGATGTTTGTAAAATTATATTCTAATAAATCAATTTATTCAAGCACAATAATATTCAATTTATTAATATTAGCCATAATCTTGTTAATGTTCAGTTCTTGCACAACGCCAAGAAGCATTGGTTATAAGAAACAAGTATCTCCAATAAAAAGCCAAAATAAAAACATTGCCAGCGAAGAGTCCGCACATTCGGTTATTTCGAATAAGTCAACAGTCAGGGATATAACTTATATTCCGTCCGATGAAAAAGACAATCAATCCAATATTATACACAATACTTTTAAAAAATTGCCCACTCTAAGAGAGCAAATGAATTCAATCAGCGAGGAACAAATCCGATTGAATAATGAAGTAGTCAAAATAACGAATGAGCTAACTGAAATAAAAACCCTTCTGCATATTATAAACGAGGATATAATCAATCTTAAGAATGGCACTATTATCCCTGCGAAAGGTTTTAGCGATAAAACAAATTTAATCCCCAATTCTAATATCATATTATCCGACGAGGAGGAATCAAAATCAAATAAGCAATTGAGTTATACAAAAGTACCGATTCAAAGACCGAATAATAAGAATTCGAAAACTCAAATTAAAAGACAGGAGATTAAAACACAACCGAAAATTGAATCCTCTGAAAATAATAGCATAAATTCAAAAGATTTATTCGATACTGCAGTTAATGATTATAACAGTAAGGATTACAATTCAAGCATTCAAAAATTCAAAACTATTGTTGAGAAAGAGAAAAACCAGCAATTACTTGCAGAATCGCATTACTATTTAGGGGAAAACTACTTTAAAATTCAAAATTATCAAATGGCTTTGAATCATTATAGAAATGTAATTAAACTGAATAACTCCCCAAAAAAGGACATATCTTATGCAATGATTGCAGAATGTTTGATGCGTATGGGTGATGTTAATGAAGCCAAACTTGCTTATCAGGAATTGATTGACAAGTATCCACAAAGTGAATTCATACCGAAAGCACGCAAAATGCTTCAGCAATTGTAAAATTGCCTGGTCAAAGATATTGCAAAATTTAATTTGTTATGGCTTAATAAAGAATATATGATTCCTTTAAAGAGTTTAATTGTCTTATAATTGTAGTGTTGTGCTCATAATCAAAATCGGTGATAAATTTTATATCGAGAAAGTTGTTTATTTTATGACCGCTACGTAGGAAATTAATTTCACTCAAACAGCTATTCCAAGCAGAAAACCATAATTGTAAGGATTCTTTCTGGATTGGAGTACCATCGAAATTAATAACTATATCAATATCTGAATAGTGGCGAGCAGTAGCACTGATTGAACTTGTTAAAACATATATCTTTTTCACTCCGAATTTCTGGCGGTCTAAGTTTTTAACCATTTCTTCAACTAAATTACGTCGCCAATTTGGCAAATCATTAAAAAGAATGTTGTCAGTTTTGAATCCTCTTTCAATATCAATAGGGCTATTTGTTTGTTCGGAGATGAAGGCTATGGCTTTTTCTTCATCTGAATTCATTAATATCTTTGCTATTTTGCCGTTTGTTTCTTTTGTTATATCAATTACCCTGATAATATTAGAAAAATCATGAGCATCAGTTAATAAATCGGTTAAAATATTTGTTGAGTTCAAAAGGAATTCTTCGTTGAACATATTGTTATTTTCATCGGGATAAAGGGGAATATATCTTATTTGAGATTCGACTAAATCCTGGAAAAAATGTGTACCGAAAGATAGATCTGGTATATAGTTTCCTCTTTTCCTAGCAATTTCAATTAAAGTAGAAGTATTATTAATATCGGAATAAGCTACATTAACGCCAAGACGGACATCATCTCGACTGCCCCATCTGCCAGGTCCCATTAAAATGAATCTTTTTGATGGCAAAATCTGGTTCAGTTTACCAACTAATCTGCCAACTTCTTTTAACTTAGCATATTCTTCAATTTTTAAATATTCGTTCGGTTCGATATAAACAATATGAGTACAATCAGGAACTGTACCTCCTGATATAAATTTGTTAGCAGTAAAAATTATATTTTCTTCGGGGATATTTTGGGGAATAGAAGTACTAATACTCCCTTCTAAGTAGCTTTGGGGTCTGCATTGCAGTATATATAAATCTTCACCATCGCTTGCAAATTCAAGATCTATAGGGATTTTGAGAGTGAACTGCAAATCTCTAAGAATGAGATGAATTTGTTTGATATAATTTGTATTTGTAATCAAGTTT
>JBBISM010000247.1:0-3098 GCA_037441245.1 Ignavibacteria bacterium
ATCGGTAAATAAATATGAAAGTGATCTTACGACAAGAAATTCCAACTTTGGGCAAAGTCGGTGATATTGTTAATGTTAAAGATGGTTATGCCCGCAATTATCTGATACCACGCGAATACGCTTTCGTTGCTACTCCGGGCGCTATTAGAGCTATAGAAATCGAAAAGAAACGCCAATTAAAAAAGTTCGAAAAAGAACGCGAAAAAGCAGAAATAATTGCCAAAGAACTCGCTGATTTGACTATCAGTATTCCGATGAAAGTTGGCGATGAGGGTAAATTATACGGTTCTGTAACTCCTCAATTAATTGCCCAAGAATTACAAACAATGGATTTTGACATTGACAAAAAGCACATTTACCTCGACGAACCGATTAAAACATTAGGAATTTTCGATGTAAAAATAAAGTTACATCCCGAACTAACTACAACTATTAAAATTTGGGTTATCAGCGAAGAGTAATCTCAAATTTTTAATTAAAGTTAATATTATCTATCCAATAAAATCAATTAATGTCTAATATCGCATTATTAGTCGGATCAACTGGATTTATCGGTAGCCATTTAGGTAAAGAACTAAAAAATAATGGCTGGAAAATTATATCTGTTAGCCGAAATGTCCAAAAATCTACAACTATTGCAAAATTCGCTGATGAGCATTTAAACATCAATGAATTATCAACAGAAATAATATCAAAATGCGATGGTGTATTCCTCTTTGTTGGAGCTTCAATCGCATCGAAACCATTGACTAAAAAGTATTTCAAAATTGTTTATGATAGTCGAATCAATCCTGCAAAAAAAATTGCTCAATTAATCGAACAATCTCCCAGAAAACCCAGAATTGTAATCAGTGCATCTGGTACAAATTACTATGGCGATACAAACGAACAAATGGCTACGGAAAATACCAATCAAGGAAATACAGAATTAGCGAGGTTGTGCGGTGATTGGGAAAGAGCTATTTCTCCTGTTCAAAATCATACTCGACTTGTTTTAGCACGAATCGGTATGGTATTAGACGCAAACAATGGAGCCCTACCGAAAATGTTAATTCCTTTCAAATTATTCATCGGTGGGAAAATTGGTAATGGGAATAACTGGGTTCCTTGGATACATCGAAATGACCTGATACAATCTTTACTTTTTACAATTGAAAACGAAATTATAAAAGGTCCAATTAACTATGTTGCCCCAATTCCTACCAGAATGAAGGAACTTATTAATCATATATCCCATATTCTCAAACGTCCAGCATTATTGACAGTCCCCGAATCTGCAATCAAACTTATTATGCGAAAAGGTAGCGAAATATTATTAAATAGCATAAAAGCAGTACCACAAAAACTAATTGTTACCGGCTATCAGTTTGAATTTAAAAATATCTATGACGCACTAAATTCAATGCTTACCAAATAATAATCTTTTATTGATTCCATTTGATTACTATTTTAAGACAATAAAATCGTTGCTTATTAATTTGATAAGCCATGGGCTGATTGTTCTTTAACTATTAACAATTATTTGCTATTTTAATATAAGACATTAAATAAAAATAAATAAATCAAAAAAACAACCGAAAGTATTATAAGATTACAAATAAAAGGTACAAAAAATGAGACTTCAAAACGATTCAATATTTTTCACTGATGCCGAAGATCCGGAATCATATTCGTTGGAAAATCAAATCGCTGAGCACCTCGAGTTTCGACTCGCCAAAGACAAAATTACCATAACTTCGCGTGATACTTACACTGCTCTTGCGCTTTCTATACGCGACAGAATGATACGAAGATGGCTTAGAACACAGCAGGCTTATATCCAACAAAATGTAAAAAAAATATATTACCTTTCACTCGAATATCTAATGGGGAGACTGCTCAGCAATGCCCTTGTTAATCTCAATTACTACGATAAATGTAAAGAAATTTTAAAATCAATTGGTTACGAACTTGAAGAAATTATAGACATAGAACACGATATGGGGCTTGGCAATGGGGGTTTGGGGCGGCTTGCGGCTTGCTTTCTCGATTCAATGGCTACTCTCGAATTACCAGCTTTTGGCTATGGTATTAGATACGAATATGGCATATTTAATCAGGATTTCGAAAACGGGTATCAAGTCGAAAAGCCCGACAATTGGCTCAGCTATGGTAACCCTTGGGAAATTATGAGACCTGAGCATACTTACAGAGTAAAATTCTTTGGGCACGAAGTTATGACTACTGATAAACGTGGGAGATTGCAATTTGATTGGGTCAATACCGAAGACGTACTGGCTGTTGCATACGATATACCAATTCCAGGTTACCGAAATAACACTGTTAATAATCTCAGATTATGGCAGGCAAAATCAACGAATGAATTCAATTTCGTTGATTTCAATCTCGGTAATTATATCAAAGCCGTCGAAGATAAAAACAGATCCGAAAATATATCGAAAGTCTTATATCCCAACGATAACGTGGAAGCTGGGAGAGAATTAAGATTGATGCAACAGTATTTCTTTGTGTCTGCTACTTTGCAGGATATAATCCGCAAATTTAAGATTAATAACACCGATTTTAGAGATTTCCCTAATAAAAACGCAATACATCTTAACGACACACACCCCGCTGTTGCTATTCCCGAACTGATGAGAATATTAATGGACGAAGAACAACTGCCTTGGGATCTATCTTGGGAAATTACAAGCAATACGTTCGCTTATACTAATCACACTGTATTAAAAGAAGCTTTAGAAAAATGGCCTCTGATGATGTTTCAAAGAATGTTGCCACGTCATCTTCAGATTATCTATGAAATAAATTACCGATTTCTGGAGGGAGTCAAATGGTTCTTCAATAATGATATAAACAAAATGAGAAATATGTCAATTATCGAGGAATCAGAAGAAAAAAAAATACGAATGGCAAATTTGTGCATTATTGGTAGTTATTCTGTCAATGGGGTTGCAGAGTTGCACACTGATATAATCAAAAACAAAGTATTCAAAGATTTCTATGAGTATCAACCACATAAATTCAATTGCAAAACCAATGGTATCACACAAAGAAGATGGTTAAAAAGGGCAAATCCAGGATTAGCAAACTTGATTACT
>JBBISM010000248.1:0-3071 GCA_037441245.1 Ignavibacteria bacterium
AGAGCAACCCTTTGAGCAGATAGCATACCGAAATGAAGATACGGAGATAAATCCGATTGATATTTTTTAATTGTATCATTACGATACTCAGTATAAAATCTAAACTTCTCTTCAAGCCATACTTCCATTCTATTAATACCAGCATTTTCACCAGCTTTAAAGTCGGTATAAAAATCAAAATCCTTCTCATACTTCCTAATTATATCTTGCGGAATATCGGAAAAATACGATTCATCTACATTAGATTGTTTCCTCAATTTCGGAAATTCAATAAGACATTTATCCAATAACTTATGAATTTTTGGTCTTATGGTATAAGCTGTATATTCTTCTTTATCTGAAACTTTTAATACTGGCACTATATTGTGTGAATCTATTTCATAAAAAGGAATATCAATTAGCGGAACAATTGCATTTTTCCAAGCTCTTTTTACTCTCAAGGGATCGAAATCTGATATAAGAATTGATGCATCAGTCCTTTCAATAAATATTGGCACTTCTTTTTTCGGATTTCCTTTAAGTATAACAAATGGAATATTGAACTCTTTGAGCTTATTATTAAGTTCAATGAAGCTTTGAACCATAAATGCGAAGTGTTGTTTATTTGCATTGAGAAATTCATCTAATAAGCAAAATACTACAATGACAAAAGAGTTCTTTTGTTCAACAGAAAGTAATGCATAAATCAATGCCCAATTATCTTTAGCTCGTTGGTCTCTACTCATCCAGTAAATAATCGGACCTCTCTTATCAACACCACCTTTGAATTCATAGCAACGCTCTTTCAAAAGAGAAATGTCAATTTGCTCCATTTTTTTAAATTTATAAATTAAAATGCGAGTTCTACTGACTTAACTTCGGGTAATCTCATTTTTAAAATGTGTTCAACACCTCCTTTTAAAGTCATTGCCGCACCTGGACATCCCGCACAAGCACCAGCTAACTGCACATAAACGATACCTGATACCACACTTTTTAGTTTAATAATACCACCATCTGCTTCTATGAAAGGTCTTATTTCCTTTTCTATTATTTGATTCACATTATCAAACAAAATTTCATCATTATTAGCCATAAATCACCTGAATTAATACAAATTAAACTATATACAATTTTGAGAATTTATTTCTTTGATAATTTCCTCTGCTAAAGTAACGAAGGGACTTTTAACATATATTTTTACAATAGCCAATTCCCCAACAGTTAACATTCTCGATGTATCTACCTGGGATAATATATTGACAGGAATACCCGCTCCTTCCAAATTGGCTTTATACATTTCTGCATCTAATTGAGTGTTGGTTGTATATACTAATACCCAGGGGTGCTTGGAATAATCAGCAAAATCTAATTGTTCAACTCCAACACCACAAAAAGGACACTCCTCATCGGAATCAGCAAGTATTCTATTACAAGTACAACAAATTTTATTTATCTTAGAATTAGAATTCATTTAATCTCTTGGAATCAGCGGTTTTTCGACAGCATTTAAAACATTAAAACTCGGTTCAAAATCATGGACAACTGCAACTATATTCAATTTCTCAGGACGCCAGTAATACATTAATCCTTTTGTCGAGTGTTCTTTTGGTATTGTATATTTGTATTGTTTTTTGATTATATCGCCTTTTTTTATTTGCTGAGTCTCAAGCTTATCGCCCCAAGGATTTGTTATGGAACCCCGCAAAACGTGGTTATGGACATAATCATCTTTGTCGGGTTTACCTTTTTGATAAGATATAATACTATCTTCAGATATGAAAAGGATTAAATGATGATTAATCGAACCATCATCGAAATATTCAATTTCAGCATCAACTGTTATTTCTTTTTTATCATTATTGTATTGCGGTATTATTTTTATAGCCAAAGAAGGCTTTTTATCTACAAATTTCATAACCTCGGTTTCCCAATCGAATCTTTGTAATAAACGGGTATTCCCTTTCATTGCTCTATTAACCATACCAACGGGCAATGGTGCATTAGTAGCATTAAAAAAATCACCTATTACGTTACCTGTGGCAGTTCTGAAATCATAAGGATGGTCTTTGGTAGGTTCGGCAAAGCTTCCCACGTGGATAGATAAAATCACTAATTGCTTGGGGTATTTTTCTTGTATTGATTTTGCGATTCTATGTGCATCCGGACAATTGACACAGGTATGCCCAGTAAAATCCTCAAGTAATATGCCTTGAAATTGCTCTGCCGGATTTCCATTGCCACTTTGCTTATCTTTTCTATATGGTGCCTCAATAATATCACAAGAATTTAGTACTATGGCAATTAATAGCAGAAGCGAGATTAAATTTTTATATGTTAACATTTTATATTCCTAAAAAGATGAACTTATAGATAAATTGAACCCATTAGAAGAAGGCACTTGACGACAAACACCACCAACACATATCAAGCCCCCTCGCTGACGTCCGTACCCAATACTAATTCGTGTTGTACCAATTATAAAGGCGAATAATCCATTTAAATAGTGCAGTTTTCTACTAATAATTTCGCCATTGGATTTTGTTTCTTCAAAAAAATTGTATTCATCCCAAAAAGAAATGAAAAAGTTCGGTGCGATTGAATATTCCAACAAAAACATTAACCAATTGCCGCAATTAAAGTCCCTATCTTTGATAGAAGAATCTTGTTTTGACAAAAGTAATTCAACTTCGAATCTCAATGAATGCTTGTCCGTTATGTTATATAAAAGATCAGCTATAAAAATATTTCCATTAATCATACCATACAGTGGTTGCCCTTCATTTTCGAGTACATCCCTATGGTATGTAAAATTAATATAGTTGAATGTTGACTTGAAATTTTCATTCCATCGCTTAATCAGTTCAATGTTAAAATCCCTGTAATATATATCTTTGCCTGTGGAAAAGAATGGTGAATTATAACGGAAAGCGTATCCTGTAATTGAATCTATTTCAGTATGGGTTGTATCGAGTGAATAAACTGATGAATGATTCAGGGAAATATCAATACCATACGCCCCGCCCAATAATGAGTGCGGCGGTACGTTATAATTCAATTCAAATTGATATCCGACTTCGCCATTCGGTTGA
>JBBISM010000249.1:0-3055 GCA_037441245.1 Ignavibacteria bacterium
AATGCAGATGCCCTTTTCAAAATTCCGAAAGCTCTAATAACTTCACGTGGCATTTTCTCTTTTCCAATTGCAAAATGAATAAGTGAGCGGGCTGATTGAGCTCCCCAGTAAACATCAGCTGGTACTTCAATTTCGCCCATCGAGTCTCGTTCGATTCGTGTTTTCATAATTATCTGATTATGTTTGACAAAATTTGTTTGAACTTAAATTTATCATTTTTTTTATTCTTATCATAAAATTTATTCATTAATTTTGAATTTGTTTATTTTTTGTAGAAATTATGTTAGAGAAATTAGCTATTACTCAAGTAGAGATTGACCGATTAATCTCTCGTCGCTGGAGCCCGAGAGCTTTTGATATTAATAAACCGGTAGAAAATGAAAAGATTATTGCTCTTTGCGAATCAGCTCGTTGGGCTTGCTCCTGCTATAATGACCAGCCCTGGCGGTTTATATATTGGAATAAATTCGATAACCCAAATGCTTATCAAAAAGCATTTGATTGCCTCGATGGATGGAATCAAAATTGGGTAAAAAACGCTCCGATACTTTTTGCTAGTATCGCAAGTAGTAAATTCATTCACAATGGCAAGCCCAATCGTTGGGGACATTATGATACAGGAGCTGCAACGATTAACCTTTGTTTGCAAGCATTTGCTATGGGGCTTTTTGCTCATCAGATGGGAGGTTTCAGCATTGAAAAATTAAGAAGTGAATTTAATATTCCAGTTGAATTCACCCCGATGGCTATGATTGCAGTTGGTTATCCCGCTTTGCCTGATAATCTCGATGATGATTATCGTAAGCTCGAAATCAAAAGTCGTGAGAGAAAACCGCTGGGATTTAACTTTTTCAAAGATGGCTGGAAGATTCCTTTTATTTAGCGATTAATCAGCAAGTAGGTTTTTGCTCGATTCAATAATCTCCTCGCTCATCTCGACTTTCGAGATTTTCTCGAATTCATTTGTTATTTTCTGGCTTGTTGTATGTATATCTTTTACGTCTTTTTGCACTTTATCAATATCACCAGCAAGTCTATTCCATCTTTCTGTAAATCGCTTAAACTCCTCAGATAGCTTTTTCAATTGATTCAAAATAATATCAACATTCTGCTGATGTTTAATGTTTGTCAATACCACTTGCAAGACTGTGAGAAAGGCCATAAAAGTTGTTGGCGAAACAATCCATACTTTTTTCTTATAGGCATATTCGATAATATCCGGATGGTATGCGTTTAGCTCGGCAAATATTGATTCAGCAGGCAAAAACATCATTGCGTGTTCTGCGGTTTCTGTTAAAATGATATACTTTTCAGCAATATCTTCAATGTGCTTTCTAACATTCCGTTTAAATTCTTTACTTGCAAATTCTCTTTCAGCTTCGGATAATGTTCGGTCAATCATTCTTTGATAATTATCGAGTGGAAACTTAGAATCAATCGCAATCATACCGATTGGTTCGGGTGCGAAAACCACAGCATCAGCAACTACATTCGTTGACAATTTATATTGTCGTCTGAACACATTATCATTGACTTCGCCAAACACAGCGCTTAAAATTTGATATAACTGCACTTCTCCATAAATTCCCCGGGATTTTTTATCGGTCAAAATAGATTGTAACGAAACAATATTCGTACTTAAGCTCTCGATGTTCTTTTGCGCTTCATCAATTTTTGCCAGCCGTTCAATAATATTCTGGAATGTTTCATTTGTTTTATTGAACCCCTCCATTAAATCATCCTGCACTCTACGGCTGATTTTATCGAGCTTATCTTCCACAACATAAGTTAGTCCCTCGAAATTTTCTTTTAAATTTTTCGCAAGCTTGTCTTTAAATTGCGAGATTTCATCTGAATTTTTCTTCAAATATTCAGCAAGAGATACAGTAAGATTCTTATCAAGATTGGCAAATTTTTCGATGAGCTCTGTATTATTTTGAGACAATCTTGATTCGAGATAGATGAATTTTTCCTGCATTAGTGAATTGCTTGATGAAACAATCCTTTCGGGTAGTGAATCGAATTTCGTTGACAATACACTTTCGACAGAGATAAACTTGTCGCTTAGCTCGGATATGCTTTTATCAATTTTATCGCTCGGTTTTAAGATTTTAATTAAAATAATTATCTGTATAATAATGATGATTGCTAAGAGAGCGATAATAATTTCTGTCATCTCATTTCATATCAAATGTTTCAAAATATCCCTACAAATTAACTAAAAAAATAAATGCAGATATTCAATAAAACTTAGGGTATTGAATACTGCAAATATAAATTATTTAAAATTAAAATTAGTTTGTAGTTGGTATCTGTCCCTGACTTGCAGATGGTCCGAGATATTGAGCGCTACCAAATCCAAGTATTGGATAAAATATGAATGGAAGAAAAATCATTCCAACAACATAACCGCCACCCTTACCGAAAGATTTAGCTAAATCTAACATTATCATAATGCTTATTACTAAGAGACCGATTGCAATTAAAAAGTTCAAAATTGGTATCATTGATAATATTGCCCCACCAATAAACATCCAAAACCACCAGCTTGGTCTTCCCACAATTTCTAAAAGAACCCAGAGATTATAAATCGGAACAATCCCAGCCCATCCTGGTTTCCCGGCTTTTGTGTATATTTTCCATAATGAAGCAAGAATTACGATAAAAACAATCAAATAAACTATTCCCAAAATCCAAAAGGTAGGACCGAAAAAGTCACCACCACCATACCCATAATCGTAATCATAATCCATAAAACCTCCGCTTTTTTAAAAAAATGATGAATTAGAAATGTATATTTTCAATTTTTAAAAATAAAATTAAATTTCGAATTAAAAAACTTTTTTTGTTACAATTAAAAAATTTTTTTTGTAAAATTGAGTTAATTGAAAATGCAAAGAAGTATTGACTATTTTATAATATTTTTTTCAATAATTCCGCAATCGCAGATTTATGGACAAAAATTGACATCATTTTTAGTTTTACATAATCTTCGTGATAAAAGTAATATCCTTTGTTATTACCATTTCTTGAGCCACTTCCTGAATCTTTGATT
>JBBISM010000250.1:0-3009 GCA_037441245.1 Ignavibacteria bacterium
CATACAGGGCATTCCTTCGAGTTTAGCAATACCACCGACAACAGCAGGGTCATCGCGATAACCTCTATCGCCGTGAAGTTCTAGGAAATCATTAAAAACATTTTGAATATAGTCCAGTGTTTGTGGTCTATCGGGATGACGTGCTAATTGTACTCTTTGCCACCTTGTCAGGTTTTGATAAATCTGACTGCGTAGCTCTTCGACTTTTTTTTCTAAATTGATGATTTCCTCCTGTATATCAATTGTTTCTCCTAATTGCTTCATTTCTTGAATTTTACTTTCTAATTCAATGATAGGCTTTTCAAAATCAAGTATTAGTTTAGTTCCCAATTTTTTTCCTAAATATATATTTTAACATAATGTCAAAGTCTAAAGATATGTTAACGTTTTGTAAATAATAATTGTTTAAATCATCAATTTGATTTTTTGTTAACTTATTAGCTCCGATTAAATGAACTAATCCAGTAAGACCGCTCTTCAATTGTGACTCTGAATCTCCATTGTAATTATAAATTCCGATTATAGTTTTCTTGCCAATTATTATTTCCCACAATTCTTTCAATATTTTGTCTTCTTTTAGTGATAGCAAATAAAGCAATGGCAGTCCTAAGGTTAAAAGAAAAATCGGAATTGCCATATCAATCAGACGTTTATAAAGTTTCGTTCTGAACTTAAGGATGTTGTATTCCGGTGTATATGGCAAATTCCCTGTAATTTCATTAATCATATCCGAAATCTGTAGTTCTTCGTATTCATTGACTAGATGAAATCTAACTTTTTTGTGACTTCCTTTTAAAATCCAATTAATAATATCCTGATATTTTATGTTTTTATCTGTTATTATGACGTCATTTACCTGATAGTTTTCAATTATCTTTTGTAGATAATCAATATTGCCAAGAATTTTGTATCCGAGCTGGTCATCATAATCATCGGTAGTTGAAACCCATCCGACTACATTGATGTTTAGATTTCCACTCTCAAGCATTTTTTCAATTATTGAATAATTCTTATCAGTGTTAGTGCCAATGAATATAATTTTTCTATCCGCACGAGTTCCAATTAATTTTTCGTATATAAGAATCAATAATCTAATAAGCGAAGTTGATAATACTGATAGTCCAATGGTCATCAGCAAAACACCTCGACTGAATGCATATTCTTTAAAGAAATAAGTCAATGAAGAAAGAATGAAGAAAGTAATCATTAAGGCAGTAATTGAACGGCGGATAATATATTTGTTTTCAAAATAAGCACCAGTAGAAATCATACTAAAAAGCAAAACTAAAGTCAAAACAATGAATACAAGCGGATAAGCATAATCAGGCAGATTAAAGTAGCCACCAAAACGTATTTTGGTTCCAATGATAAAAGTTAAATTAATTGTTAAAACATCGAAAAATACAAGAAAGATTTCTTTTTTATATTTAAGGAATCGTGCTATTATAGACCGCAATAATATCCCCAACTTAATAAATTTCAGAAATAGGGAGGACTTACTAAAATGTTTTTTTGAAAATATTTCCATTGCTTCATAGAAATGCTTTAATCCATTAATTGAGCTCCTTTTAGTACTTTCTCCTTTATAGTGGATAATTGAAGTTTTATGAACATAAGCGATTTCGTAACCCAAACTTTTTGTTCGGTAGCAAAGATCTATATCTTCGCCGTACATAAAGTAATCTTCATCGAATAAGCCAACTTTATCGAAAATTTCAGCACGACAGAACATAAAAGCACCGATAACAGCATCAATATAATAAGTTTCATCAATACTTCGAAAAGTTTGATTATATTTAGAGAATAATCTCCATTTAGGAAATAAACTTTGTAATCCAAATAATTTACAAAATGAAGCCCAGGGAGTTGGAAATCCTCTCCGACAAGCTAATTGGAAAGTGCCATCTGAATTCAAAACTTTACATCCCGATATCCCTACTTCTTTATTATTTTCCATATATTCAAACATTATTTTGAGTGTATCTTCGAAGAGCAATGTGTCAGGATTGAGGATTAATATGTATTTGCCTGTTGCTTGACGAATACCTATATTATTGGCTTTTGCAAAACCCAAATTTTCATTGAGTTTTATAAAATGAACCCGGGGAAACATTGGTTCCAATAACTTAACGGAATGGTCCGTCGAATGATTATCAACGACAATAATCTCAATTTTCAAATATTGGTGGGATTCATCAATTGACTTTAAACATTGTAGCAAAAAGTCTTTGACATTATAATTGACAATAATAATCGAAATATCGTATTTGTACATTATTATTAATTGAAGTGTTATTTATTTATGGAAGCTCCTTTGAATCTGAGTTTCCAAACGAGCCACACAGCTTCCCATATGATTTTTTTATTCATTTTCGAAACCCCGCTTCTTCTGTCAATGAAGATTATAGGTATTTCTTTTATACGGGCACCAAGTTTCCACATTCTATAATTCATTTCTATTTGAAAGCCATACCCATTTGAATGTATTGATTTGAGATTAATATTTTTTAGCACTGAAGCTCTGAAACATTTAAACCCACTAGTAGTATCACGAACAGGCAAACCGGTAACCATTCTCGTATAAACACTTGCAAAGTAGCTCAATAATAAGCGACTGAGAGGCCAGTTAACAACATTGACTCCCGTGATATATCTCGAACCGATAACTAAATCATAATTCTGAATTTCGTTTAGAAAAACTAATAATTCTTTAGGGTCGTGAGAAAAATCAGCATCCATCTCGAATATATAGTCATAACCTCTATCAAGAGCCCATTGAAAACCCTCGCAATACGCAGTTCCTAATCCTTTCTTCTCTGGACGGTACATTAAATTTACTCTATTATCGGTTTCAGAGATTTTGCGGACAGTTTCTGCAGTGCCGTCAGGGGAATTATCATCAACCACCAAAATATCCATTTGGGGTAGTATTTGTAAAATTTCATTTATCAACTTTTCGATATTATCTATTTCATTATATGTTGGTATCGCCACAATTAACTTCATATA
>JBBISM010000251.1:0-2721 GCA_037441245.1 Ignavibacteria bacterium
AAGAAGAAGCTGTCAGAAAATATTTGGAAGACCATCCTTTTACTTCTTTATTTGCTACTTATTATTTACCTGGTCCAAACGAGAGACCTGTACCATTTTCCTATATAAATCCCAACATACCCGAAGGTGAGTTTCTATTTCGTATAAGCGGAGATTCTATTGAAAAATTCAATAGTTATTTAAGAAAACCGAATATTAAAGCACTAATTCCATTCGATTTAGAAATTGCAATTTCGGCAAAACCTGATAGAATAGCCCAGAAACAAAATGTAATCATTTATGACTTGTACTGCTTGAAAAAGGATCCCGAATTAACAGGTGATGTAGTTACTGACGCTAGAGCAACTTTCGACCCAACAACGAATGCACCAGAGGTTCTAATGGCTATGAATGATGAAGGTGCTGAAAGATGGTCGAGAATTACTGGAGCAAATATTAAAAAACGAATTTCGATTGATCTCGATGGACGTGTTTATTCCGCTCCAGTTGTACAGGCAAGAATTACCGGAGGAAGATCCTCAATAACTGGTATGGCTAATTTAGAGGAAGCAAATTTACTTGAAATTGTTTTAAAAGCAGGCGCCCTAAAAGCTCCCGTACAAATTATTGAAGAGCGCGTCGTTGGTCCCTCCCTTGGTGATGATTCAATCAGAAGTGGTGTAACTGCTAGTTGGATTGCCATTGCTCTTGTATTTCTCTATATGATATTTTATTATGTGAAAGGTGGAGGCATAGCAGTTTTTGCAGTAATATTAAATATTACTATGGTTTTAGCTGTTCTCTCTGCTTTTGGAGGAACTTTAACTTTGCCTGGTATAGCGGGAATAATTCTAACAATCGGTATGGCTGTTGACGCAAACGTACTGATATTCGAACGAATAAGAGAAGAATTATACAAAGGTAGATCAATAAGGTCTGCAATTGATGATGGCTTTAGAAAAGCCTTGAGTGCTATCATAGATTCAAATATAACAACACTATTAACAGCTTTCATTCTTTTCTATTTTGGAACAGGACCGATTCAAGGATTTGCAATGACTCTTATGATTGGTATATTTAGCACTTTATTTACTGGTATTCTAATAACAAGAGCAATAATTGAACTATTTATGGCACGCGATTCTGCCTCATTTAATTTCGGTCAACCGAAAATTGTTGAAGCATAATAATTAAGAAAGGTTAAAAAATGAGATGGTTTGAAAAAACAAATATCAATTTCGTTGGAGCAAGAGCAGCATTTTTCTATATATCAGTCATTTTGTCTATTGCTGGTATCATTTCAACTTTTATGCTCGGTATTCAATATGGAATTGACTTCCAAGGGGGTACCGAAATTGCTGTAGAATTTGATAAACCTGTAAAAACAGCTAATATTCGTGATGCTGTTGAAAAAGCTGGTCTGACAGGTAGTGAAATAAAATCTTTCGGTCAAGATAATCAATATTTAATTAGAGTCAAAGAATCCGAGGATGCACCACAAATAATAGATGAAGCATTTAAAGCCAGATTTCCTGATGTTGCCTATGCAACACTAAAAGTTGATAAAATCGGTCCTAAAATCGGGGCTGAATTAAGAGAACAGGCTTTTATTGCTGTTTTCCTCGCGATTATAGTCATTTTGATTTATATTGCTTTTAGATTTGAATTCACTTTTGGTCTTGGAGCTATTGTTGCTATAATCCACGACGTTATAATAACATTTACCATTATTGTGATTGTTAATCACATTACACCTCTTAATCTTGAAATCAATCAATCAATCCTTGCAGCAATGCTGACAGTTGTAGGTTATTCTATTAACGGTACTGTTATTATTTTCGATAGGATTCGTGAAAATAGAGAAGTCAGTAAGGGTTTATCATTTGTAAAGCTTGTCAATTTGAGTGTTAATCAAACAATGAGCAGGACAATTAACACAGTTGGTACCACTTTACTAGTTTTAGTTACAATGGTCTTATTCGGTGGTCCTGTTTTACAGGGATTTGCATTTACTATGTCTGTCGGTATTATTTTCGGTACTTACTCTTCTATATATATTTCGACTTCATTTGTCATTTGGTATTTTGAAAAAGTCAAAAAGATAAACGTCGAAGGAGTTGAGAAAAAAGTAGCTACATACACTGCTAAGATTTAATTTTTAGGGAAGAAATGGAACAAAATAATTATGAATATATTATTCACAGTGAATATCCTGAAATAGCTATTATTAAGCTAACCCAAAATGTTATTGGCGGTAGCGAAGCACTCCAATTCAGTAATCTACTTCATGAAGTGGTCAAGAAAAATATTAAATTTATCATAATTGATATGATAAATGTAATGAATATGAATAGCTCAGGGTTGGGGATGCTTGTTGGTAGCTTGAGTACTTTGAAAAAAAATAATATAGAAATGATTTTTATTAATGTTCCAGAGAAAATCTACTCATTATTAAGAATGACCCATCTCAACGAGATTTTTAAAATTTTTGATAACTTAGAGCAAGCGATTTCTGATATAGCTAAATAATGAAGATTTTACAATAGGCTATATTCAAACCATATTGATTGATTTTGTGGTGTTCAATGAGTGTTATTTTAATTGTTGGTGCCCAATGGGGCGATGAAGGAAAAGGGAAAATTGTTAATTTAATTAGCCGTGATGCAGATTTTGTTGCCAGATACCAAGGCGGTGCAAACGCTGGACATACAATAGTTATCAATGGCAAACAATTTATCCTTC
>JBBISM010000251.1:2746-3002 GCA_037441245.1 Ignavibacteria bacterium
CATTCCTTCAGGTATTTTAAATAAAAATGTTGATTGTATTATTGGTAATGGTGTAGTGATTGATCCAATTGCACTGATGGATG
This sequence comes from Ignavibacteria bacterium, assembly GCA_037441245.1. Taxonomy (GTDB): domain Bacteria; phylum Bacteroidota; class Ignavibacteria; order Kapaibacteriales; family UBA2268; genus CALHGZ01. The sequence goes on from JBBISM010000251.1 coordinate 2,830, forward strand.
AAATCAATATGCTTAAAAGCAATGATATTGATGTGGATGGACGCTTGCACATCAGCCATAAGGCGCATCTGATAATGCCCTACCATAAATTATTAGATTTAGCACAGGAATCAAAGTCAAGCTATGCAATAGGAACAACGGGTAGAGGTATTGGCACTGCTTACATTGATAAA
>JBBISM010000252.1:0-2261 GCA_037441245.1 Ignavibacteria bacterium
CTATGAAATCATTCAAAGAAAGAAAGGTGCGAAAGGTTTTGGTCAAGGCAATTTTCAAGCACTATTCGAATCAATAGAACGAGACCAGGAACGCCGTGGTAATCTAATTCCTATGAGCTAATTTTATTTTCTATGGTTGTTTGAAAAAATGTTTGTAAAACTTAATTTCGAGGTTATTATGGCTTTTTATCATAAATTGGGGCAGATACCACGCTATAAACATACTACTTTTTATAAACAAGACGGTAAAAGTTTATACCGTGAGGAACTATTCAGCACTGAAGGTTTCTCTAATATATATTCGAACAAATATCATATAGATATGCCAACAAAAGCTCTTTCCGTTACAACGCTTGCTCCAATAGAAGATAATGACTGGTCAGATGCACCGCTAATGCACTTTCATTTTTTTACTGAGAAAATTAGCCCCTTTGGTGATTTTTTCACTTCAAGATGCTTGTTAATGAAAAATCAACATATTAGAATTTCAATTGCACATCCTGACCAAAATCCGAATTATTTCTTTAAAAATTCTTATCATCACGAATTCATATTTATACATTATGGGTCAGGTACTTTTTGGTCCGAATATGGCAAATTTCCCTTTGCTCCAGGGGATCAAATTATAATTCCCAAAGGTGTTATTTTTCAACTAATGTTCGATAATATTCAGAATAATAAGATTTTGGTTGTAGAATCAGATACAGCTTTTGATATTCCTCATCATTTCCGAAATGAATACGGTCAATTACAAGAAGATGCACCATTTTGCGAAAGGGATATCATTTTGCCTGAATATTTTCCACCTTTGGACGAAAAGGGAGAATTCAAATTATTAATAAAAGCTGGCAATAACTTATATGAATATATCCACCCACACCATCCTTATGATTTAATAGGGTGGGATGGATATCTATATCCTTGGGCATTTAATATCAAAGATTATAATCCGAAAGTGGGGAAATTACATCTTCCGCCTCCGGTACATTTATTTTTAAATACCAAATACTTTGTTTTGTGTAATTTTTGTCCTCGACTATTTGATTTCCATCCTCAAGCTATACCAGCACCCTATTTCCATACTAATGTGGATAGTGCAGAAGTACTCTACTATGTTGAAGGAGACTTTATGTCAAGGAAAGGAATTCGTGAAGGTTCGATTACACTACACCCATTAGGCATACCACACGGACCACAACCTGGCAAAACTGAAGAATCGGTTGGGGCGATTAAAACAGACGAATTTGCTGTAATGATTGATACATTCGATCCATTGTTAATTACAAACAATGCGAAAGAAATAATGGATCCAACATATTATCAAAGCTGGTTAGAATGATTTGTTAAAATATATCAGACATAATTATGTTCTTTATACCTGAGTATATCCAAACTCTTAAGCCCTATAAGGCTGGCAATCAAGTAAAAAAATCTGATTTTTCAAGTCCTTTTAGTTATTTGATTAATCTTGCTTCAAATGAAAACCCATTTGGTGGTTCGCCCAAAGCAATAGAGGCTATAAAGACCGCGTTAAATGATCTTGCACTATATCCCAATCCTGACTCGATTGAATTAGTCGAGAAATTATCTAATTTACTCAATAGGAAACCTTCGGAAATTATTGCTACTCATGGCTCGGAATCATTGATTACCCATATAATCAATGCTTTTTCAGATGTCGGCGAAGAAGTTTTAACTGCTTCTATAACTTTTATTGGAATTTTTACCAGTACTCATAAGCTCGGACGTAAGATTATTACAGTGCCGACAAAAGATTATGCTTATGACTTAACAGCTATATTAAACGCAATAAATGATAAAACACGCATCATTTATTTAGCCAATGTTAATAACCCGACTGGCACTATGTTCACAAAAACTGACTTCGTTGAATTTATGAAGCAAGTACCATCGAATATCATTGTTATTTTAGATGAGGCATATTATCATTATTCAGTTCATTTCGAAGATTATCCTGATGGAGTACATTTCAATTACTCGAATTTGATAATCACACGAACTTTTTCAAAATCTCACGGTTTAGCTGGTCTTAGGATTGGTTATGGAATTGGACCAGAAGAAATTGTTGATGTGTTGTACAAGGTAAAACTCCCTTTCGAACCAAGCTTATTGGCACAAAAAGCTGCATTCAGTGCTATTGATGACAATGAATTTGTCAATCAATCAATTAAAACTAATTCAATAGCAATGAAAATGCTAATAAACAAACTTGATGAATTGAATATTTTTTATCCCGAGCC
>JBBISM010000252.1:2273-2985 GCA_037441245.1 Ignavibacteria bacterium
CTGATGATAGACAAGCTCATAAATTTTGCTCGATTTGTCATAGTTTTGGGGTGCTTGTCCGACAAACTACAGGTTTTGGTATGCCCAATGGGGTTAGGATTAGTACTGGGACGTTAGAAGAAACCGATTATGCAGTTCAAATAATTGAAAAATCATATTTAGAAGTAATGAATAAATAATATAAATAAAACCAAATATGAAGGCTAATTATGAAATTAATAACTTTCCTTAATGAGAAAAGAATAGAAAGATTGGGTCTTTATCACAACGGGACAATAGCTGATCTGGAGGTTATTGGAATAGCTAAAGGATTTAAAATGCCCTCAAATATCCTTGCTTTTCTGAATTTATGGGATGATGTTTTCCCCAAAGCCTATGAATTAAATCAACTATTTATAAATGGGGAATTTTCTGATTTGATCAATCCATCAAACATAAAATTATTAGCCCCCGTTCCACATCCAACTTCTTGCAGAGATGCCTATGCATTCAGACAACACGTCCAATCAGCAAGAAGAAATAGAGGATTAGAAATGATTCCTGAATTCGAACAATATCCAATTTTTTACTTTACTAATCATAATGCTATCTTTGGAGAAGGCGATATATTGGTCGAAAAAGATCATCTACTTAATCTTGATTTCGAACTTGAAATTGCAGCAGTTATCTGTAGGCGGGGAAAAAACGTTGACTCTCATTATGCTGACGATTA
>JBBISM010000253.1:0-2963 GCA_037441245.1 Ignavibacteria bacterium
GCAATTGAGACTATCCACTGGCAAACGTATCAATAGCGCCGCTGATGATGTTGCTGGATATATAACCTCAAGAGCTTTAGCTGCTCGAAATGGTGCTTTGAAATCGGCTCTACGCACAGTCGGTGATGCTCTAAACCTAACAAGTATCACCCAAGATTCACTCGACAATATCAACACATTAATTACTACGATTAAAGATTCAGCTGCATCTGCTTCATCGGGTGCATTAGGAACAGATGAGAAAGTTGCACTTGCAAAAGCTGCTTTTCGCTTAGCACAGCAGATACAAACTGTTGTTGAATCTACTGTTTTTGGCGGTCAGCAATTACTCCATGGGGCTTATACTGGAGAATTTGTTGTAGGATTTAATGCTGCTAATAATTTATTAACTTTTATGATTGATTTGACGACTTCTAATGTGGATTACAACATACCGAGTAATAATTTTGATATTAATGCTTTGAATAGCCAGAATTTCGCTGGTGTAAGCGGTTTAGATCTAGTAAGTTTAAATGCAGTAAGTTCCTCTGACCTTGGTATATTCTCGACTACTCAAATTAGCACAACATTATCAAGTTTAGCCGAAGCTTTGAATAACATTAATAAAGTTGCTTCCTATATAGGTGGTATTACAAATAGATTATCTTCACAAGAAGAACTGTTGAAGGGACAGATTGTAAATTACAATGCTGCTATTAGTAGATTAGAAGATGCCGATGTAGCCTTAGAACAACTCGAATTGATAAAAGCTCAATTCTTACAGCAAGCTTCACTAATCTCATTAGCTCAAGCAAATCAAAATCCGACAAACTACTTGCAATTATTACGTGGTTAATTAAGTAAGCCCGGTCTGAGCCGGGCTTTTTTAATGTGCTTCGAACCAGTTTTTACCGATACCAGTATCAACTACAATAGGAACATCTCCTAAAGCTAAAGCACTTTGCATTTTATCTATTACAATAAATTTTAATTGTTCAATTTCATCAGGAGGTACTTCAAATAGAAGTTCATCGTGAATTTGAAGTATCATGATTGATTTCATTGTATTTTTCAACATTTCTTTGTTGATATTAATCATCGCTAATTTCATCATATCTGACGCAGTGCCTTGAATTGGCATATTAATAGCAGCCCGTTCATCTGCTTGCCTAAGATTTTTATTTTTACTGTTGATATTTGGGAAGTAGCGTTTGCGTCCAAAAAGAGTTTCAGCATATCCTTTTTCCCTCGTGTTTTGAATGATTTCATCAATATATTTTTTAATTTTTGGATAATTTTTAAGGTATTTATCAATAATATTTTGTGATTCTGCTCTGCTCAAACCTAATCTTTGGGAAAGTCCAAAGCTTCCGAGACCATATAAAATTCCGAAGTTAATCGTTTTAGCAACTCGACGCATATCCTGATTAACTTGTTCAATTGGAACATTGAAAAGTTTAGATGCTGTGTTTGAATGGATATCCATTCCTGTACGAAAAGCATCAATTAATTGCTCATCTTGAGAAATATAAGCCATTATTCGGAGTTCAATTTGGGAGTAGTCGGCTGAAAATATAAACCAATCTTTATCCTGTGGTATGAAGGATTTTCTGACTTCTTTTCCTAAGTAGCTTTTAATCGGGATATTTTGCAAATTTGGGTCGGTTGAAGATAATCTTCCTGTTGCAGTGATTGTTTGATTGAATGTAGTATGTATTCTACCGGTTTGTTTATTGACAAGCGAGGGAAGAACATCAACATAAGTTGATTTTAATTTGACAAGTTGGCGATAATTCAAAACATTACGGGCAATAGGATAGACTTCTGCTATTTGAGTTAAGACCTGTATATCAGTGCTATATCCTGTTTTACCACTTTTTATCGGTGGAATCATTAATTTCTCGAATAAAATATGCGCCAATTGCTTTGGCGAATCAATGTTGAATTCCATTCCAGCTTCGGAGTATATTTCCTTTATTAATTTGTCAATCTCTTTGTCAATTATTCTTGAGGTATTTTTCAAAGCATTAATATCAATAGCTACTCCATTGAGTTCCATTTGAATTAATACTTCTATTAGTGGAAATTCTATTTTCGTTGCTAATTCAATTAGCTTTTGCTCTATTAATTTTTCTTTGAGTATTGTGGAAAGTTGGTAAGCTAAATCTGCATCTTCGCAAGCATATATATAAATATCGGAAGGGTCAATTTCTCTCATTGATTTTTGCTTCGACTTTTTATCACCGATTATTTGATTTATTGAGATAGGTTTATAACCGAGCCATTTCTGGGATAGAGCATCAAGATTGTGTTGCTCATCAGGATTGATAAGATATGAAGCTATCATTGTATCAAAGGCGATTGGTGATAAATTGATATTATATCTTTTCAAGATAAGTGCATCGAATTTACAATTTTGACCGTATTTACCAATCTCGGGGTTTTCTAAAATAGGTTTTAACTTTGTTAGTACTGCTTTGGTGGAAAGACTGCTTGGGAAAGGTGCATTTTCCGTGATATTTTTCTCGAATAAGATTGGATTGTTACTATTATTTTCTAAAGGTATTGTATCAATATTTTCATCGAGTGGTATATAATAGGCGGAATTTGGTTCGAAGCAAAACGAAATTCCGACGATGGAGCAATCCATTTTGTTGAGCGAACTTGTTTCTGTATCAACTGCCAGCAAATCCTTTGCAGAAATTTCAGCGATTAATTCATCTATTTTTTCTATGTTATCAACTAGATAATATTTTTTTATTTTTGAGTCATTTTGATTGACTTCTTGAGTTGACGATTGGTTGGTCTGCTCCAATTCTCTTATACCTTGCTCGATAGCTTTATTTTTCCATTTTTCTCTTAATGTATTGAAACCTAAGCTTTTGAAATAATTATCTAAAGCGATAAAATTTGGTGATTCCCATTTTAATTGAATTATGTCAATTTTAATATCTAAATCGGTTTTAATTTTTACTAATATTTTA
>JBBISM010000254.1:0-2941 GCA_037441245.1 Ignavibacteria bacterium
ATATTTGGTCGTGAACCTTTCGGTATAGAAATTTTAAGCTCATCCAATAGGCAATACGAAAATGACCCCACAGTTCCAATTACTTGGGCTGGTGTTGCTGGTAGATATGAGTTTTCATCTGTTCAAATGTTCAACTCAACCCATCCATTCTGCCAGGTGATACTAGGAGCAACAGAGTATGGTATGTTATCTAAAGCATCCACTGGTATTCAAATTCAAGTGTTTAATAATATTGAAACAGCTATTGGATTGGAGTACTCATTATTAAGATATACAAGTCAATTGCAAACACATTATAACAATAAATTGAGTTTTACAGCTAATTTACTTTTTCATTTTTAACACCTTTTGTCCCAAACAAAGAAATTATGGCGGGTAAATTATAACCCGCCATTTTTTTTGAAACAAATCTATTTTTTAAGTGTTTATATATTCAAACTAAATCATAATGATTTTAAGGAGGGTTTAAATGAAAATTATACAATCTTTACTATTGCCAGCGATAATTGTTGGATTATTAGCAATTACAATCTCAGAGCTTCCAGCCAATAATCAATTACTACCGCCAACAAATGTCAAAGTAGCTATATTATTGGGATATCCAAGTTCCGTTGCAATCAAATGGTCGGTTGACCGAACCTCAATTTATCCTGATTATTTCAATATCTATATAGCCAAGAATAAAACCGATGATTTATCTGAATTTACTGAACTGGCTTATGTCAAAGCTAACAATAATTCTTTTGATTATTCTTATATTGTTAAAGACTTAGATAAAGGAATTTATTCTTTCTATATTACGAGCGTAAAAACATACTCCAATGGAACTATAGAAGAGAGTGGTAATTCGCAAATAGTTACTATTGAACTCTCAGCGAATGATGATAAACCTTATGTCAAAATCACTTCGACTTTCCCTTACAAAGGCAATATTGGAGAACCATTGAAACATCAGGTAATTGCACAATCTAATGTTAAATGCCCAATACTATTCTCTTTAGAAAAAGCCCCCGATGGAATGTCAATTGATGAGAAATCAGGTATTATTACCTGGACGCCAAAAGCAGAAGGCACTTATAGTGGAGTAATTGTAGCTTATCTCGAATGCGATAAAGAAATAAAAACTTATCAGCAATTTCAAATAAAAATCGGTACTTCCAATCAAGATTGGATTAAAATCATATCAGAGCCAAAAACAATTGCTAGTCTTGGAGAGGTTTATTATTATGAAATTATTGCAAATTCGAATATTAGATGCCCAATTCTATTCCATTGGTTTATTCAATCAATGAATAATAATTCAAATGATATCATTATTAAAGGTTCAGGCAATACAATCAAATGGATACCAGAAAATAGTGGCGAATATATAATTTACATAACTGCATATCTTGAATGTGATGATAATGTTCTCGCATACCAAAAATTTGTAGTCAATGTTGGAGAAGATAAGTTTTGTGCAACGATTAAAGGAATTGTTTACGACCAGAATGGGAAATTAATAAGTGAAGGTAATGTATTAGCTTATCCTATGACAAATTCAGGCATTCCCCCGAATAAGAGACTTTATACCGCCTTAATAAAGCAAGGAGAATTCGAAATGCAAGTTCCTGAAGGAGCATATTTATTGCGTATCGAAGCCAAGGAGTATTATCCAATTTGGTATGAAAATGCAACAACGATGGAAAAAGCTACACAAATAAAAGTAGCTTGCGATGAAGTATATGAATTAAAAGCTGTGCTTAAAGAGATACCTTTGCCAAAATATTACAAAATTTCAGGTATAGTTTATGATTTCGAATCTAGTAATCCTGTGATGGCTGTGATTGAATTTATACCATTCAATCAAAATGAAAAGAATTATAGGACTAATCTGATGGCAAAAACAAATGAAAAGGGTGAATATTCAATAGAACTTCCTGATATATATTACTATCAAGCATATGCAATGCCGATGGATAAAAATTACTTACCCCAATACTATAAATTTGTAGATAATCCTTGGGAAGCCGATATTATAGTTTTGAAGGAAAATCTTGAAGGCATTGATTTTGCCTTAAAGCAACGATTAAATTATAAAAATGGATTTACTGGTATCGTAAGAAATGAATCGAATGAACCCATAAAATCAAAGCTAATAGCATATTTAATCAAACCATCCACAAATAGCTCTTCCGGTATTAATTATTCGCAAAGCACTGTCAGCGATGAGGAAGGGTTATTCAATTTTAGTAATTTGATACCAGGCGAATATGTCGTTCTCTCAGTACCGATGGATTATACTTATGTCCCAGGGTATTATAAAGTCAATGATTTTGTTACTCAGCAATGGAGAGAAGCAACCACTATATCTGTGGGAGAAGTTATGATTACCATCGTATATGAATTGAAGCATCAGAAGAAGTCAAATATTAGAGGATTTACTGAAATTGTTGGACAGATTTTAGAAGAAAATAAAATTATTCAAACGAAAGATAAAACATTATCTGCTAATGGCATCTCAGGGGCAATGGTTTACCTCATTGATGAAAATGGACAATATTCAGGTTATTCAATCAGCGATAATGAGGGCTTTTTCAAAATTACTGACTTGGAGCAAGGTACATATACTTTATTATGCGATAAAGTTGGTTATGAGCAATATATAACAACAATCGAGACCGATTATAATGAGAATAGAGCATTGATATTGAGTTTCAGGATGAATTCAGAAAAGGCATCAAGTATAGATGATGTTGACATTTTTAATAATAGAATCTATATTTATCCACAGCCAGCTGAAAATTATGCTATGCTCAATTTCGAAAGTACTTCAGGTAAAACATTTATTTCTATATATAATGTTTTGGGAATGAATCTTTGGAATGCAGAGATTGAAGCTACTGATGGGTTAAATAGTATTAGGATTGAAACAAAAGATTTGGCTCAAGGTGCATTTATT
>JBBISM010000255.1:0-2926 GCA_037441245.1 Ignavibacteria bacterium
GAAAGAAAGGCAAAATTGTTATTGTCGGCGATGTTTCGATGAATCTGCCTCGCTCGCCATTCTATGAAAAGGAATTGGATATCAAGATTTCCTGTAGCTATGGTCCCGGAAGATATGATAGTAAATATGAGTTGGAGGGGATTGATTATCCACCAGCTTATGTTAGATGGACTGAGAAAAGGAATATGAGTGCTTTTTTAGATTTGATATCTCAAGGCAAAATTAACACATTGCTATTGACAACGCACCGATTTGATATCAAAGATGCAATTAGGGCTTACGACATTATTTCTGGAAAAACTGAAGACAAATATCTCGGGATTATACTCAACTATAACACTGAAATAGTTGAAATAAAAAGGAAGATTATATTAAAAGATAAGCATTCGCAACAATCGAGAGTAAAAATTGGATTTATTGGAGCTGGAAATTTTGCTCAATCTGTTATATTACCTGCATTAAAGAAAACTGATGCAGAGCTAATTGCAGTAACTTCTGACAATCCTTCCGAGTTAGTAGCCATAGGGAATAGATTAGGCTTCAATTATGTTTCTACTGATTCAAATGCTGTTATAAGCGATGATAATATAAATGCCGTTGTATGCACAACTCCGCACGAATTCCATTGGAAGTTTGTTGTTGGAGCAATAAAAGCTGGAAAGCCAATATTTGTTGAAAAACCGCTTTGTGTAGATAATGAGCAATTAATAGAAATCGAAAAAGTTATGGAAGGTTATAACGGAAGAGTAATGGTTGGTTTCAACAGAAGATTTTCGAAGTCATTTAAAATAATGAATGAATACTTATATGAACGGATTGAGCCATTGGTTATGTTATATAGAGTGAGTGCTGGACGTTTAAGTAAAGACCATTGGATTTATGATGAGCGAAATAAAGGCAGAATAATTGGTGAAGTGTGTCATTTCATTGATTGTATGATTTATCTGGCTAATGAAATGCCGCAATTTATATCGGCAATCTCTATTTCAGGTGATAATGCAAACATTGCCAATGACGATAATGTTATTATCAATATTAAATTCTCTAAAGGTTCAATAGGCAGTATTTTATATACATCTCAGGGGGCAAAGTCTGTTGATAAAGAATATTTCGAAGCATTTAGTGGTGCAAAATCTGTAAAGATGCACAATTTCCAGAAACTTGAATTATTTGATAATGAAAGAAAAAAAATTATTAATACCGACGGGGATAAAGGTCATAACAAAGAAATAGAATTGTTTATATCGGCGGTGCAGAAAGGCGAACCGATGCCAATTAATTTTGATGAAATCAGAGCAGTAACATTGACTACATTTGCAATCTATAATTCATTAACGAAATTAACAACGATTAATATGGAAAAATTTATGAGTACTATATGATGGTAGATTGGGGTAAATTATTGAAAATCTGTTATGTGTTGATATTTTTATTGACATATAACTGTATTGAGTTGTACACACAGAAATTAGATGATTCTGGTAATCCTTATGCAAAACCGAATGCAAAACCGACAACTCGATTTATGGTTAATTTGGGGGGCAGTTGGGAAAAATCTTATGATGGAAATCAATGGGTTGGAGCTAATATTCCAGCATCTGAAAGTTTTTCTGATAAGATAATCTATAAACGAACGGTAAGAATCGAAAAGGAGCTTATAAATAGATTTTCTTGGCATTTGTATTTTTTTGGAGTTGATGACCAGCTCGAAGTATATGTCAATGAGCAATTTGTTGGAAGATTCTTGAGTGGTATGTGTCCTTTTGAAGTAAGAATTCCTAATCGAATGATAGTTGACGAGAATAACATAATTAAATTAGTAATTACCCCAGCTTCAAATATTTCACATCAACTAAAAGTTCAATCATTATTTCCCAAAAGAATTTATAGTGGTATAATAAGGGATATATTCCTTCTCGGAGTTCCTCATATTTGGATAAGCGAAACTAGGTATAATACACAATTTATGGGAAATAGCTACAATATGAATTTGAATTTAAGTATATCATCTTCTGATATACAAAAATTATTTACCAATTTAAAAGATACAGCGGGTTTGAATATTAAACCCAAAAGATCAATTTCAATCGAAGCTGTTCTAAAGAGTTTTGATGGCAATTTATCAATATCTCAACCACAGATAAAACAAATAAATATAGAACGGGAAAGAACAGAGACAGTTTCGTTCAATTTTAGTGGTTTGAATGTTTTACACTGGTCGCCAGACAACCCAGTGCTTTACAAAGCTTTTATCAGAATTTTTATTGATGGTAATAAAATTGACGAAAAAATAATTAATATCGGCTTCAAATCTATGCAAATAGTAGATAAAGAAAATAAAAGAAGGATTTATCTTAATGGCAAAGAATTTTTTATAAAATCTGTAACTTATATTGAAGATTATGCTGGAAGTGGTCAAACTTTAAGTCCGCAAAGAATAGAAGCAGATTTAGAAATAATGAAAACCCTCGGGGTGAATACCATCAGATTCAAATATTCCCCACCGCATCCCTATATGTCATACCTATGTGATATTTATGGCATAATGATGTTAATCGAATTACCAATCTACGAGATGCCTTCTGCATTGCTTATGACCGATGAAGTAAAAGTAAGAATGAATAATATAATAAAAAGATATTTGATTGCCTATGATAATAATGTAGCATTATTAGCTTGGGGAATTTCAGATGCTGTGGATGAATCTGAGGAACTTTATATATTTACGAAATCAATCAGTTCACTAATTAGAGAAACATCTAATAAATTGATATATAAAATTGCCTTAATTAATAATGGGGAAATAAATGTAAACAATGTTGATTTCATTGGACTAAGGATTGAGAAAATAAATCAAACAATTGGCGATATAAAAAATAAATTGCAAAATATTTCAAATGAATTGAGTGTCAGAATTCCTTTGATT
>JBBISM010000256.1:0-2917 GCA_037441245.1 Ignavibacteria bacterium
TCAGCGATACCAAGCAAATGGTGATTGTCAAATAACAAGCCAAAAAAACGACAACAAACCCCGACTTCGAACGAAGCGGGGTTTTTTTTATAATCAATATTAAATCAGCTTAAAACTTAAGCGAAGTTAAAAGCTCATTGTAAATTTGGAATATATCATTATCGAAACAAACAAAAACAACTGTATTTATCGAGCTTCCCTTGAAATCGAAATTCTTAACAGATTCTACAGCTATTTCTGCTGCTTGTTGTTTCGGATAGCCGTATATTCCTGTGCTGATTGAAGGGAATGCAATAGAGGAGATTTCCAATCCTGTTGCTATTTTGAGGCAATTAATATAGCATAATCTCAATATTTCGCTTTCATTATTTATACCACCCTGCCAAATAGGACCTACGGTGTGAATTACAAACCTCGCTTTTAAATTGCCCCCACTTGTATAAACAGCATTGCCTGGCTCAAGATAATCAATTTTGTCAATAAGTTCCTCACACTCTTTATTGAGTTTATCACCAGCAGTTGCCCTAATCGCACCATCTACGCCAGCTCCAGGACGTAAATACGAATTCGCAGCATTGACTATAGCATCAGTATCAAATTTCGTTATGTCTCCTAATTTTGCTAATATCTTGACCATATACATCTCCAATTAATTACGAAAAATATATTGCACAAAACTTATGTCTAATAACAATTTAATATAGAAAACGTCAATTAGATTAATTATTTAGGAACATTTATATCACTCGAATATGTTAAAAAATAAAATAATTATAATTTTACTTCTTGTATTCATTCCTTTCTCCATCAATGCACAATCAAATATAAGAGAAAAATTTAAATTAGCAGAGTCTTACGAGAAAAGTGGTGATTTCACAAATGCTGCACGCTTATATAAGGAATTATTTGATTCCAATCCCCGCAATGACGAGTTCTTCCAATCTATTCTTAGAACATATTCGCATCTTAACAGATTCACTGAATTGAAAGAAATCATCGAGAAACGACTTTCAGTATCCTCAGATTTTATCATTAATTCACTTTATGGTGAAATTCTTTGGAGAGTAGGAAATCATCAAGAAGCTAATCGCATTTGGGAGGAAACTTTAAAAAAGTTTCCACCATCATTTGAACTATATATTGCCGTATTTCAATCCCAAAGCAAATTAAGACTTGTAGATAAAGCTGTTCAAACCCTTCAAACTGGTCGGAAAGCTCTCCTCAATCCAACTGCTTTCTCCAATGAACTTAGCCAATTATATATTGCAACTGGCAATTACCAAGATGGCACTGAGGAAATATTAAACTTTTTCAACGAGCATAAGCATATTTCTTTTGCTCAAGGTCGGCTTTTTGCTTTTATGAATAACCCAAAAGCTGTCGAATATATAAAAAATAGACTTAGAAAAGAAGCTGCATCGAAATCATCGGATGTTTTTACTCAAGAGCTTTATGCATATTTTCTCCGTGCTGTCGGCAATTTGGACGAAGCTCTCGACATAATAATCAAAATTGATAAGTTAAAAAACGCTGGAGGTCGTGAAATTCTCTATTTTGGAGATAGATCCCGACAAGATGACCAATTGACAATAGCATTGAAAGCTTATTCAAATATCATTGATAAGGGTCGCATTCATAAATACTTCACAGCAGCACTATATGGCTATGCTAAAACACTTGAACGCAAGCTGACAACCGATGCACAAATCACTCCTGAATTAGTAATAAGTATTATTGATAGATACTATTCAATTGCAAAGGATTTTAAAAACCTTCCAGAAGCTGTAAATAGTTTATACCAGATAGCTTATTTATATCACAATTATCTCAATGAATCCGAAAAAGCTATCATCGAATTACAAAAGTTAATAAAGGATTACCCAAATAGTAATCTGAAATATTCTGCTATGAATTTACTCGGAGATATCTATATATGTCAAAATAGACTCGAAGAAGCGATTTCAACATATTCAAAAGTATTTCACACCCATCCCAAATTAACTCCTACAGTTCAACTCGAATATGCTGAATATAAGATTGCTGAAACAATCTATTTCAAGGGAGATATTGATTCCGCACTTATATTATTTAGAAATATTGAAAATAAAACAGCCTCAGATGTTGCAAACGATGCTATAGAGAAAATCGTTATAATTGAGAAAAACAAGCAGTTCACATCAGGATTGAAAACGTTTGCCCTATCAGAACTACGTGAATTGCAATCAAGATTCAAAGAAGCCATCGAATTATATTTGAAGATTTCCGATGAATTAAAAGGCGAAGATTTAGCTGAAATAAGCCTACTTAGAGCTGGGAAAATGGAAATTTCCTCGAAAAATTTTACTTCAGCAAGAAATATCCTTACCAAATTTATTGATAACTATCCCGATTCAATATATGGCGATATAGCATTGCTTCACATTGGTAATTCATATATGAATGAAGGAATGAAAGAATTAGCTATTCAATCCTTTACAACAATTTTGGGGAAATATCCCAGATCAATATATCTGCAAGAGGTTCGAGATAAGATTAGAAAATTAAGAGATGAAAAAATTTAACATTAATCGTTTTACAAATCTCTCGTTTATTACTGTTCTGATATTACTTGTTATAATACTGAATGGATGCCCTCACCAGATAGTAAAACAATTAAATCAAAGTTTCCCAGATAGTCTTTTTGAACGCGGTAAATATAGACCTGCTTATTTAACAAATTTCAACAAATTTAGGGATATAGCACATTATCAACATGAGAGAAGTAAATCGTTCGAACTCACCGACTCGATAAAAAGAATATCTAAAATCCGCTCAGAACTAATTTCGATTAAAAGCGGTAACTATCCTCAAGAAATTGAGCTTAACGTACAAGTTTTTGATCGCGATAACAATTACATTATTGGACTTGCCCCTCCTT
>JBBISM010000257.1:0-2883 GCA_037441245.1 Ignavibacteria bacterium
AAAAAAAATTCTTTCCTAGCGCCTTTGAAAGCAACTTGCACGTATTTATGTCTTATTGTTTCATCGGCTAATTGATTGTATCCGATTGGTGTATGATTAGAATAGCAAGCGAAGATTATCTCACAATTTTTTTCGACAAGATGGCGATAGGGATTAGTTCCATTTGATTGTTGTGATTGAATAACATTTATCGAATCTAATGATTTTTCATTTATTTCCATAATTTATATTTCAATGAGATTATAATTAGTAATTCTTAAGTTACAATATAATTAATTACTTCTTGCTGGAAAACAAAATTTGTCGGCTGTAAATAAAAAGTGTTGTTAATAATAATTGAAGATTAACATTTCTTGAAATATCATTTATGGCTTCTTCGATTCTATAGCAAATTAAATCAAGCCTACAATCGGGGAAATTGTCTAAAAAACGTTTGATAACTTCGATTTGATCAATATTTATAAGGTCCTTAGACTCATCATTATAATATAAATGAATTGCATCTTGCATCCATAATAATAAAATAGTTAAAGCATTTTGAACTTTTGCTCTCTCTTTGTCTTTTATTAATTTGCTGATTCTATCAATAAGTTCGCTTTTATATATTCTTTTCTTCAAAGTGCATCGTAAGATGTTGATTATTTCTTCTTTAAGATTAATCATATTTTCATCTAAAAAATCTGTTGCACGTGAAATAGAGCCTTGAGCGACTGCAGAAATAATATTTATTTCATTTTCATTTAAGCGATGATAACTTTTAAGATATTTTATTATATCAATTTCTTCCAATTGGTGTAAATAAATCTGTTGGCAGCGAGACAAAATTGTAGATAGAAGTTTTTCTTTTCTTGAAGTCGTTAGGATAATTGTTGTGTTTGAGCTTGGTTCTTCGAGTGTCTTTAGGAAAGCATTAGCAGCTTCTTCGGTCATTTCATCTGCTTTTGAAATGATTATACATCTATGCCCGCTCGATGTTTGAGATAATGAAAGTTCTTTTTTGATATTTCTTATTGCAGATATTCTGATTTGGCAATTACCACTCAATTGTATTTTATTATAAGGATTCAAGGATTTCTGGGATAGTTGTTCCCTAATTTGATTTATTTGTTCATCAGATAGTTTTGTAATAGGTGAGGAGTCTTTGCTGTCAGATTTTCCAGCAGGTATAGAAAATATATATTTAATGTTTGGATGTTGCAAATGATTTGCACTTTTGCAGCTTTTACATTTTTCGCAAGAATCAATTGTTTCGCTCGCAATTATGGGCGAATCGCAATTTAGTACTTTTGCAAATTGCAATGCTAAGGCATCTTTGCCAATACCATCAATACCCCAAAATAGATAAGCATTTGCAATTTGATTTGCTAAGATTGATTTTTGCAGGAGTTTTTTAACTCTCGAATGCCCAAATATATTATCCCAGTTCATTAATCGTACACTAAATTATTAGTTGATTTTTGTCAGTTAATATCAAAATACTAAATTTGTATTATTGTAACAAATTATTTATTTGATATGGATAGTAAAACAAATCATAGAAGTCAGGGACAGCACAATTCCTCGATTATCTTAGACAATGAGCAGACTATATTACAATCAATCGAGAATTCGAAATCTGATTCAACTTGCGTTCATAATCGAGGTCCAGCTTGCTCGGTTAAAACCGTTAAGTTATCACTTAAAAAAGATGTTCATACTCAATTAAATTTAGATGAAGATGAATTATTAAAAGTCTTGCGTTTAATGTTATTAGCAAGGTATTCCGATGAAAAGCATTTAACATTGCTCAAACAGGGCAAATCTTTTTTCCATATTGGTTGTAGTGGCCATGAGGCAGTGCAAACAGCGGTCGGTTTATCATTAATCCCCAAATATGATTGGGGTTGGGCATATTACCGTGATTTAGCTTTTATGTATGCATTGGGTTACAAACCAAGGGAATACTTTCTACTTGCTTTCGGCAAACCAGATGACCCTGCCACAGGAGGTAGACAAATGCCTAACCATTATGGGCATTTTGATTTGAATTTACCGGCTCAATCATCACCAACTGGTACGCAATATTTAAATGCTGTCGGAACAGCATTAGCAGTAAAGAAGTCATCTACTGATGAAATTGTATATGTTTCATCTGGAGAAGGTGCCACAAGCCAAGGTGAATTCTATGAAGCAGTAAATTGGGCAACGAGAGAAAAACTTCCTGTACTATTTTTAATACAGGACAATGGTTATGCTATTTCTGTACCCCGTGAAAAGCAGTCAATGGGGGGAAATGTCGGACATACATTCTGTTGCTATTCGAATTTGAAGATGATTACTTTCAATGGTACTGATTATTTCGAATCCCTCAAAGCGGCAAGAGAAGCAACTGCTCATATACGCTCTGGAAAAGGACCTGTTTTGCTTCATGCAGATGTCGAAAGATTATTGCCACATTCTTCGAGTGATGATCATAGAAAATACAGGGCTGAGGACGAATTGGAAAAAGCAAAGAAAGCAAAAGATTGTATTAAAATATTTACCGATTATCTTATTAGCCAAAAAATTTTCGATGAAGCATTTATTGATGAATTTAAGCTGAAAATAAGAGAAGAAATAAATGAATCAGCAGATTGGGCTTTAGCACAAAGAGATGCAGTGCAAGAAGATTCAACTAAACATATTTATGCATCTGAAGAGACACGGGATTTAAATTATGCAATTGAAGAACCTACAAGCGGCAATAAGGTGGTGCTTGTAGATGCTATTAATCATTGTCTTCACGAGGAGATGGAATTTAATCAAAAAATGCTTGTTTTCGGTGAAGATATTGAAGATCCTAAGGGAGGCGTATTTACTGCTTCGAAGGGCTTATCATCGAAATATGGTACGGATAGAGTGTTC
>JBBISM010000258.1:0-2834 GCA_037441245.1 Ignavibacteria bacterium
TGATAGCCCTTTATCAGAGTTGAGTGTTTTGGGGTTTGAATATGGGTATAGTGTTGTTGCCTCGAAAAGTTTAACTTTATGGGAAGCACAATTTGGTGATTTTGGAAATGGAGCTCAAGCAATCATAGACCAATTCATTGTTTGCTCTGAAGCAAAATGGGGGCAGGTATCGAATCTTGTATTATTACTACCCCATGGATATGATGGTCAAGGACCAGAGCATTCAAGCGCAAGACTTGAGAGATACTTACAGCTTTGCGGGCAAGAAAATATCATAGTTTGCAATTTAACTACACCTGCCCAATATTTTCACTCTTTATTAAGGCAGGTTCTATTGCCTTTCAGAAAACCTCTAATTATAATGACGCCTAAAAGTATATTGCGCCATCTAAGTGCTGTTTCCAAGATTTCAGATTTTACGAATGATACTTTTCATTTTATCCTTGAGGAATGCTTTGCAGAAGAAGTCTCTAATGTTTCAAGGGTTTTGTTATGCTCGGGAAAGATATATTATGATTTATTGAATGAAATCAGACAAAAAGATACAAAAAATGTTGTTTTAATACGTATCGAGCAATTGTATCCTTTGAATATTGTACAACTAAGAGAGATAATTCACAAATACGTTGATGCAAAGGAATTAGTATGGGTACAAGAAGAACCAAGAAATATGGGTGCTTGGAATTATATGTTCCCGCAATTACTCGATTTAAGGATGGAGCATCAACAAATATTTTATGTTGGGCGTAAAGAAAGCGCAAGCACCGCAACTGGTTCATATAAGATTCATCTCGAGGAGCAATCGAATATAATCAAACAATCTTTTGCAAATCTCAGCTCAAGCGAATCTGGTGAGTCCATTTCGATATTATCTTGATTAGTCGGGGTGAGTGGATTTGAACCACCGGCCCCTTCGTCCCGAACGAAGTGCGCTACCGGGCTGCGCTACACCCCGAAATATTCAAACTTACGATTAATTCCCCTCAAAATCAAATTTTTGATGCAAAAAAGTCGAGCTATGAGAAAATTATTTGTTGTTTAAAACGTAAGATATAGCTGAAATTAACAAATAAATGTGAATGATAAATTTTTTATGAAATCATATTCTTTCGATATATCAGTTTATTGGTACATTGCCGTCTTGCTGATTCTATTTGCAATTGCTTTTTCGATTTATTTTTACATTCGAACAGTACCACCTATTAGTAAAAAGAAAAGAATAGTTTTAATACTTTTGAGGACTACTGGTCTAATATTACTATTATTTGCACTTTTCGAACCAGTACTAACGATAACCGGGGGTAATATAATATCACCAAAAATAGCTGTTCTGCTCGACAATTCGATATCTACTTCCTTGAAAGATGCAGGGATTGACAGAAAAGAAGCTTATAGAAATGCAGTAAATGCAATAAATTTCAATAAACTGAAATCCACCGATTTTTATTTTGCATTATTCGACTATAATACTAGAGCATTAATAGATTTCCAATTCGATTCAATAAATTTTCAAGGTCAACAAACTGACATTTCCAAATCTATCAGATGGGTATCGAATAAGCCACAAAATGACAATATTCAGGCTGTAATATTGATTACTGATGGTGCATTTAATACGGGAACTAATCCGATCTATGATTCTGAGATGTTAGGGAAGCCGATTTATATTATTGGTATCGGTGATACTATTGAACCTAAAGATATTTCAATCCAAAACCTTATTACTAATGAAATTGCTTATTTGAATAAATCAGTCCCTATAAATATTAATTTTGATGCTTATGGTTTTGGGAACACAAGTATAAAACTCAATCTTTTCGAAAATGAAGTAAAAATTTATGAAGAACAAATCAATTTAAACGAAAACAGAAAAAATTATACTGCTGTCATTGAATATATTCCAAAAAACGAAGGAATAAAAAAGATTACCGCTTATATCGAACCTTTGAAAGGCGAAATTACTGAAAAGAATAATAAAATCTCTGAATTCATCGAAGTGATTAAGCACAAAAAAGAAATTGCTATCTTTTGTGGTTCGCTCAATCCAGATGTATCATTTGTAAAAAATGAATTACAAAAAGAGGAAGGTGTAAATGTGAAATTACACACCCAAAAAAAAGATGCTGAATTTTATGGGAATTATCCCTCCGCTACTGATTTATTAAAAGCTGAAATCTTTGTTTTCATAGGTTTCCCCGTGAGTTCAACCCCTAACAATTTACTTTTAGCAATCAAGAAGGAATTGGATAAAGGCAAACCGCTATTCTTCATTGCATCTTCAATGACTGATTATACAAAACTTAAATTATTAGATGATTATTTACCATTCACAACAATAAGTTCGAGACAGCAAGAGTTTTTGGCTGTTCCTGATGTAAAAAATGATGTTCTTGCCAATCCAATAATAAGAATATATGGAACCGAAGAGGACATAAACGTATGGAATCGTTTGCCTCCGATATATCGAACTGAAACGTTTGTTAGAGTGAAACCCGAAAGCGAAATAGTTGCAAGTATAAAGGTAAATAATGTGCCTTTGCGTGAACCCCTTATAATTATGAGACATTTTCAAGATAAAAAATCAGTTGCCCTATTGGGTTATGGGCTTTATAGATGGAAGTTGTTTGGATACTCTGCTGATATTGCCAAACAAATCTCGGATGTTCCTGATGTAATGAGTATATTTATAACTAATGTTATAAATTGGTTATCTATTTCGGATGCCAGCAAGCAAGTAAAAATCAAAACAACAAAAAATAATTATTCAACAGCAGAAGATGTAGAATTTATAGCTCAAGTTTACGATGCCGCTTATAATCCCGTTGATAATGCAA
>JBBISM010000259.1:0-2781 GCA_037441245.1 Ignavibacteria bacterium
TTGCAATAAAATATTCTTTTCCTGACTGGATGAATCCCATATGGTTTGCTGGAACGAATCCCGATTATGATACTTATTGGTCTGTTGGTAGAACAATTTTCGGTGGCACAGCTTTAAGGCTCGGCGGTCCAGGTGGCGGTAAAAATGATTTACTCGGCAGCGATCCATTAACAGCTATCTTTGCTTTCGATGCTAGCAATGCCTACATTGGAACAGGAACAACTTCTGGTACTGGGAATGCCACAATATATAAAACTACTAATGCAGGTACGAATTGGACTCAAAAAAGTGTTGGAAGTATTACAGGTTTTATTAATAATATTAACTTTTTCGATACACAAAATGGAATAATTCTGGGCGATCCAAAGTCGGGTAAATGGGGTATTGCAATGACAACCGATGGAGGTCAAAATTGGAATCCCAACAGCAATATTATCTCCCCCCAAGCAAATGAAAATGGTATTGCAGGTTCTGCTTTTTGGATGGGTAATATCGGATGGTTCGGAACAACAAACGGAAGAATATTCAAAACAACAGACAAAGGAAACACCTGGCAGTTTTATACCCTATCGCAAGGAAATCCCGTTCATAGAATTGGATTTATCAATGAAAATGATGGAATAGCAATATATTCAACAAAATTTGATGAAACCAGTCCTAGATATGTTGCATCTACTCAAGATGGTGGAAAAACTTGGAGAACTGCTGTATATGAATTTTCTAAATTGGCTGTAAATGCAGTTCATCTTTTCACTTCGCCACGTTCAAATGCCGTCTTTGTGCTATGTTCAGGCGGGCAAATTTACAGGACTAAAGATTTGGGACGAAATTGGACAGCAATACTATCCCAACAATCGCAAGGTGCTACTGCTGGGTCGAGTACTTTCGGTAATAGTTTCTACGTTCGAGTATGGCAATCATCTACTAATTTCGAATATCTCGAATTTCAAAGCATTCCAGACGATGCCAAAAGGCAAATCATTCTTGTTAGCGATAGCACTCTAAGTTTCGATACTGTGATTGTTAATAGTAGCAAAAGTGATAATGTCGAATTAAAAAATACTGGAGAAGTACAAATTGAATTTACAAATATAGAAATAATCCCACAAGGCAATACTGAACCATCTGAATTTCAGTTCTTTATTGCTCCATTTAAAAATATACCAGCCGATAAAATTCAAAAGTATCGTATAAAATTTACTCCCGCCAAAACTGGACTTAGAAAAGCAATTCTTAAATTTACCGGCTCGGCTGATGGCTTGCCACTAAATATAAACTTAGTAGGATATGGAGAAATTGAATCATCTGTTAAAAACTTAGACTTTTCGAAAGAAACTATAGAAATCCGTCCAATTCCAGCGAGTAATTTTATTTCAATTCGACTAAATGATGAAACTGGTGATAAAATGAATATTAAGGTATTTGACGTATTAGGAAAATTGTACTTTGAGAAGATTGATGTACCAACGCTTCAAAATGATTATGAAATTCTTTTACCTATTCCTGAATTAACGCCAGGTATATACTTTATCAAAGTTTACAATGAACTTATGAATTTTACTGGAAAAATAATTAAATCAAATTGAGACAGGGATATTTATATTTTAATTTCACCCGAAGCAATTTTTTGCAAAGTTTCTACATATAATTGATGTTCGATTTCGAGAGTTTTTTCTGCTAAAGAGTCTGGTGTTTCATTATCAGAAACTTCAATAGTTTTTTGATTTAAGATTTTTCCGTGGTCATAGATTTCATCAACAAGATGGACAGTCGCACCAGATATTTTCTCTTTTGCATTAATAACTGCCTCGTGGACATACATACCATAAAGACCTTTACCCCCGAACTTTGGTAATAGTGCAGGATGTATGTTTAACACTCTACCATTGAAAGCTTGAATGACTTTTGGAGATAATTGTTTCATATAACCAGCCAAAACTACTATGTTAACACCATTTATCTTCAAAGCATCAATAATTGCATCATCAAGTTCATCCTGAACGGGATAAAGTTTTGCACTAATATGATAAGCAGGTATCCCTTCTTTTTTAGCCCTTTCTAAAGCACCCGATGATGAATTATTAGAAATCACAGCACAAGCCATAGCATTGAGCCTACCATCTTTTATTGCATCAATTATTGATTGCATATTTGTCCCTGTGTGCGATGCTAAGAAGCCCAACATTAATTTCGGCATAAAAACAATTCCAAATAGTAACAAAAAAATTCTTAATTTTTATTTTCAAATTTAATTAATCAGGTTAACTTTAATGTCAAAAATTTACCTTATTGATGGTATGTCGCTTGTATTCAGGGCATATCACGCTATGCAACGCTCCAATTTACGTACACCAACGGGTGAGCCAAGCGGTGCTATATTTGGATTTACAAATATGATCACCTCTTTTATAGAAAAGGAAAGACCCGAATATATAACAGTTCTATTCGATAGAAGCGAACCAACTTTCAGACACGAAATATATGCTGATTACAAAGCTAATCGTGATGTATTTCCAGAAGAACTTGCACCACAACTTGAAAAAATTAAAGAATTGCTTGACTTACTAGCAATTCCCCGAATTGAGATTCCATCATACGAAGCTGATGATATCGCCGGTACTTTATCCAAAATTGCTAGTTCGCAAAATTTCGAAGCCTATTGCCTTACATCGGATAAAGATTTTTATCAATTAGTTTCGGAAAAGGTTAAATTAATTAAACCAACAGGTAAAAATGCTGATTTTGAGATTATTGATTTAAATAAAGTTAAAGAAAAATTTG
>JBBISM010000260.1:0-2741 GCA_037441245.1 Ignavibacteria bacterium
TATGCTCACATCTTCACAAACATTTTCCCTACGCTCCCAGAACGCAAATAATACATGCCCGCCGGCAGATGCGAAAAGTTCAAATAGTTGTGATTTAATATTAAATCGAAAATATCTCCTTATTGATTTTGACCGATTAAACAATTATAAAACTATCACTTATTAATAATTATTGGAATACTTTTATTTGCTTGACCGATTCTTACGTTCAGTATATATACACCAGGCGAAAAACTTGAAGTATTGCATCTAATTTCACCCGAATAATCATTGTATTTGATTAATTCGATATTGTGTGAAGTTGATATGACCTGACCTAATATATTGTAAATTTTAATTTCAATTGAATTTATATCTTCATTATTATTCCACCAAATAAGCACTTTCACTTTATCTATTGATGGATTGGGATGAGGAATTGATAAGAATATACGATTATCGGTTTCCACTTTCTCAACCGATGAGGGCTTCGACTTAGTTTTTGCAAACCATCTAGTAGGACTTTTATACAACGAGTCATAGCCCCTTATGTAATATAAACTATCATTACTTTTTCCAAAAGATAAGGGTACGAACCTTTCTTTTTGAGCAATATTTTCCATTCTCTCGGATTATTGATAATATCTTCATTATACCAAAGTTCAAAATGGATTTTCTTGTTTGCCTCATCATAAATATAAGCATAGAGATATGTTTTATCGCCGACACCTATGAAATTTTCAAAATTTATACTTCTTTCTTTAAGTGTCAAAATGCTATCTAATTTATTATTTGTCAAATTGTATTTATATGTGTTCATATACATTATCGAATCCGGTCCATCATAAAGATAGCTCATAAAAATGTCATCCCTAACTAATGATACATATAAATGAACATAGTTATGGTTTGGGAAATTAAATTTCTCAATTACTTGCCAGTTTTCGCCATTATCTGTTGATTTTAGAATACTGGTATATTTGTTTAAGAAATCAATCCCCTTTGGAATTGATATCGGTTCTTTAAAATTCAACGCAACTGCAATAAGGTCTTCATTGGCTAAGGAATTGACATACACAACTACTGCTGAATCTATAAGATACCTATCAATAAAGTTCAATTCTCTATCTAAACGAAATAATAAAGTGAATCGCCATTTTGCCTGGAAATTGCTGGGGTGAAAAAATAATATTTTGTTCTTGTTATAATATAAATGCAGATAATCGCTATTTCGATAACCAGTAACATCCCAAACATTTTTTAACCTAACAGTTTCGAATCCATCTGTTGTATAAAGGAAATTTGTATCTGCATTAACTGAAGAATGGCCAAAAACAAATCCATTATTTGAGTCAATAAAATATGTTGCTCTATTTTGAAAACTGGTGAATCTTTGAGCATTAAATAATGGGTTGTGGTTCTTTTGTGGCAACCAGGTTACCCCACCATTCTTTGTACTAACAAATTGTCCATATTCTCCGATAAAAGCAGCATTTTTATCATCAAATCTATTCAAAAAGGGATATACTGGAAAGTATGATTTCAATATCCAGTTTATTCCTCGGTCGTAAGAGAAATAAATTAAATTATTTTTACCAAATGCGATTATAGTATCTTTTGTAATAAATGAAATTCCTTTGAAAACGAGGTTGCGTATATATCTATCATTTCCTGGTTTTTTAATATCAGAAGATTTCTTGCTTTGCTTATTAATTTTCACAAAATACAATGAATCAACCCCATCAATAGGATTGTATGTATTATACAATTGAAATATCTCACCATTATTAGAAATGTATGGTCCGCTTTTAATTGGTTTATAAACTTGACTAATAGAATTGCCATCGTATTGATATAACTCCGTAAAATATGTAAAGTAAAATATATTATTATCATAAAACAAAGATTTCGGCACAGGGCAATTCGAACAAACACCTAATTTTTCAAAATCTATTATATTTTTGCTGTCATTTAATAAATTAATCAAACCCAATTTGCCTTTGCCAGCAGAATATACTATTTTATCCTGACCAATGACAAAATCATAATAATTCGTATCCGATTCTATTTTATATTCATTAATAATATTTAAATTTAAATCAATTTTTAGGATTTTCAAATTAGTCAAAGCATATAGTTGATTTTTATAAGCAATAATTTTATAAAATTCAGTATTGTTGCCATAATCAAAGTTTTGCCAATTAGCACCATTATCTGAAGATTTTATAACGTATTGTTTGTTAATTACACCATAATAATCAGTACCTACATTGGTTATTGACATAATATTAAATTTATCGTCAAGACTTTCCTGCGTCCAATTATTTCCTCCATCGCGGGATAAGGTTATCACCCCTCCCTCGCCATAAATCAGGATTGATTGACCATTATAAGCTACTCCGTTATAGTTGGTCGAAACTCGGTAATATTCGAATTCATCAAATAAACTTTGAGAATGTGCCAATGAAAATATAAGCAACATCGTTATTAAAATAGATTTATTCATTTTTCATTACTCCTTTAATTTTAATAATATGTTTCTATTAACTAATTTATTAAATATAACCAAGAACACCAAATAAAATTTTGGCGTCCTTGGTTTCAGTTATTAATAACAAAGGTATAAATAGCAGCCAGTGTGCCAGGCTTCTTCCCAGCTTTTACCAGGTGGCGGTAATATAGGACTTCCATCTATACAATTCCAGGATTGACCTATAATCTGTCGGCTAACAAAGGTCTTTTGCAACAGAGGAGGATTAAAA
>JBBISM010000261.1:0-597 GCA_037441245.1 Ignavibacteria bacterium
ATTTCGACCAGCAGACGACCAGCACAAAACGTTGCCATACATATCAGTTATGGTAACAATTATATTATTGAAAGAGGCTTTAATGAATGCTTTGCCGTGAATATCAGCAACAATTTTCCTTTTTACTTTTTTCTTTGCCACTTGTATTATATACCAATTAGTGTTACATTCAATTATTTCTTTGCAGCTTTCTTCTTGCCTGCAATAGTTTTCTTTCTGCCTTTTCGTGTTCGAGCATTGGTTCGAGTGCGTTGTCCTCTGACAGGTAGGCCTTTTCTATGGCGTAATCCTCGATAACAACCGATATCCATCAAACGTTTGATATTCATTTGCACTTCAGAACGAAGCTGACCTTCAACCTTTAATTCCTGGATAACTTGTCGGATTTTGGCAACTTCCTCATCAGTCCAATCGGCAACTTTTTTGGAGCGTTCAACTCCTGCTTTACTCAATATCTTATCAGCTGTATGGTCTCCTACTCCAAAAATGTAGGTCAATCCGATTACACCGTGTTTGTTTTTTGGTAAATCAATTCCAGCTATTCTTGCCAAATTAAATCTCCTTTCTTGATTATCCTTGTCGTTGCTTAAATCTTGG
>JBBISM010000261.1:607-2740 GCA_037441245.1 Ignavibacteria bacterium
TTTCTTATTTATTATATAAATCCTACCTTTCCTGCGGACAATTTTGTCGTTGGGATTTCTCTTTTTCACTGATACCTGCACTTTCATTTTTATTCCCTTATTTTTATTTGTATCTATAAACTATTCGACCCTTTGATAGATCGTATGGTGATAACTCAACTGTAACTTTGTCGCCTTGAAGTATTTTTATAAAATTCATTCGCATCTTACCAGAAATATGTGCAAGAACCTTATGACCATTTTCGAATTTCACAATAAATTGTGTATTGGGCAAAGGCTCCTCAATTATACCATCAATCCTAAGTCTTGTTTCGCCACAGCTATCATTCTCTCATTGTTAGTATCAATGGTTTATTATTATTGATGATTATTGTATGCTCAAAATGTGCTGCAGGTTTTCTGTCAGCTGTGCATACAGTCCACTGATCTTGAAGTGTAATGATTTCTTTACCACCCATATGAACCATCGGTTCAATTGCTAACGCCATTCCGTTCATCAATCTAACATTCGGATATTTACTACGGTGCAAAAGCAAAGGCACAAAATTGGGAACTGGTGGCTCTTCATGAAGACTTTTACCAATTCCATGGCCTACTAATTCTCTGGTTACAGAGAAACCATTTTTTTCGACATAGGATTGTATTGCCCGTGATATATCGTATATTTTATTGTCTTTGATTGCTTGATTTATTCCTTCAAACAATGCTTGTTCAGTAACTTCTATTAATTTGCGTTTTTCTTCAGAGATATTGCCCACAGCAAATGTAACAGCGCTATCGCCATAATATCCATCTTTTTCAACCCCACAATCTATTGAGACAATTTCGCCTTCTTTAAATTCTCTTTCTGAGGGGATGCCGTGAACGACTTGTTCATTGATAGATATACAAAGTGTATTGGGAAATTTGCGTCTATCAACTTCATATCCTTTGAAAGCAGGTTTTGCATTGCAGGAAAGTATATAATCTTCAGCAATTTTATCGAGTTCGATAGTTTTCGTTCCAGGTTTGATATATTTTGCGAGCAGCATATGCACTTCAGCGACGATTCTCCCTGCTTTTTCCATCAGAGAGATTTCATTCTCTGTTTTGATATATGGCGATATTAATCTTTCTGCTCTCATAAAATATTAACCTCCGGCGCCAACACGACCTCGTATTTTCCCGCTTTTCATAAATCCATCATAATGACGCATTAATAAATAGGATTCGATTTGTTGCAGAGTATCTAATGAAACTCCAACAATAATCAATAAGCTTGTACCTCCGAAAAATGATGCGAATGCAGGTGTTACATTAAATAAATTTCCGACAAATGTCGGTAATATTGCAATCAAGGCAAGGAACATAGACCCAGGGAGCGTGATTCGGGTTAAAATATTATCAACATAATCTGAAGTGGTTTTACCCGGGCGAATTCCAGGAATAAATCCACCCTGTTTCTTCATATTATCAGCAATATCTTTGGGATTGAAAACTATAGCTGTATAAAAATAAGCAAAAAAGATAATTATAACGCTGTAAATACCTGCATAAATAAATGATTGCTCATTGAAAACTCGAGCGACCATATTGAAAAATCCCGTGTCTGGGAAGAAGCTGGCAATTGTATTTGGTATGAACATCAAAGATTGTGCGAATATAATGGGCATTACCCCTGCTGTATTTACACGCAATGGTATATATTGGGTTGTGCCTCCATAAACTTGACGCTTAGCATATTGCACAGGAATTCTCAGAGCTCCTTGTGTAACTAATATAACAGAAGCTATAACACCAACGAGGAAAACTAATATGATTAGCTCTACAACTATATTTCTTGAACCAATTTGCACTAATGTAAACTCCTGCCAGATTGAAGCAGGCAGTTGGGCTATAATGCCTATAAAGATTACCAATGAAATACCATTGCCGATGCCTCGTTCAGTGATTTGCTCTCCCAACCACATCAAGAATATCGTACCTGAAGTTAGGATTATTACTGTTGTAACCGTAAAAAGTACTGGCGATGCAGCGACAACTGGCACACCGGCAGCACTCTGGTTCAATAATTTTATGCTAACTCCCCAGGATTGTAATGCTGCAATTAATACAGTGAACAACCGGGTATATTGATTTATTTTCCGTCGTCCT
>JBBISM010000262.1:0-2731 GCA_037441245.1 Ignavibacteria bacterium
TGTTTAAAATGCTCAGACGAGGACGTCTGACCTACCGAGAATTGATATTTCGCTATGGCGAATGTGTGATGCCGGTAGTGGCAATTCTTGAATTACGCCTACAAAGAATTAATATATCCAATCTCTACCCAACAAATAAAAACGAGTTGCACTTTTACATTAAATTTGATTATGGCACGTGTATTGCGATTGGGAAATTGAATTTATTGGGCAACGACTAAACTTGCCGATTAGTTTTGCCCGATTGTTATATTTTTGAAAGGAAGGCTATGAGCGATGGCAGCGAAATAGCAGAAAAAGCAGAGAAAAAACGTACCTTCAAAGATTATTTTCGTATCTTCGGAGTGGGAATTGCTATGGGTTCAGCCGACATCGTCCCGGGTGTTTCCGGCGGCACAATGGCGTTTATTCTCGGAATTTACGAAGAACTGCTTACGACGATTAAATCATTTAATATGAAATTACTTAAGCTATTGCTAGTTGTCAAACTTAAGGACGCTCTTGAGCAGGTAAACTATAAATTTCTTGTGTCGTTGCTCATAGGGCTTGGTGGAGCTTTGCTTTCGTTAGCCCACCTTATCAGCTGGCTCCTCGAGAATCACCCCGTACCGCTATTCGCTTTCTTTTTCGGCTTAGTGCTTGCTTCGATTGTATCTGTCAGCTCTCATATACGCTGGAATGTCCCGATGTTTATCACCTTCACTACAGGAACAGCGATTGCATATTTCACGGTTCGATTAGTACCGATTGATATGCCGAATGACCCGCTGACACTATTTTGGTGTTCGAGCATAGCGATAATGGCAATGGTTCTACCAGGTATTTCCGGTTCTTTTATACTTTTTATTTTGGGACAGTACAAATATGTACTTGATGCAGTAAAATCACTTGATATTATTACGCTTATGCCTGTTGCTGCCGGTATCATTGTCGGGATTATGCTTTTCTCAAGACTACTGACTTGGCTACTGAAGCACTACAAGAACATTACCATTACTCTTCTCGTGGGCTTTATGATGGGCTCCCTTTGGAAAATATGGCCCTTTCGTGAAGTATTGGAAACCGCCACCAAACCGAATGGCGAAATCATTGCTATTCGCGAAACGCTAATATTGCCTGACATTAGCACAGGATTATTCTGGCTTTCGCTTGGTCTGTGCATAATCGGTTTTTTAGCGATAAATATCTTAGACTATTTAAAATCAAAGAACAATCCCCTTATTAATATATTCATCAAATCGAAGCAAATATGAAAATAATAATTCTTTCAGCCATCATAATATCATCATTATCATTGATGATAGCAAATGCGAAATCGAAAGTAGGTATTTTAATCTACGATGCAGTTTATTTACTTGATTTTGCTGGACCGCTCGAAGTGTTCCATGATACTGAACTTGAAGATGGTGGCATAGGATTCGAAGTGTTTTTAATTGCCCCCGAAATGAAGAGCATCAGAGCACATTCGGGAACTATAATCAAACCGGATTATGACATTGAGAACTGTCCTCAACCCGACATTTTGATAGTACCTGGTGGGAATTTGAATTTAGCCAGTGAATATCCCAAAATTGCAGAGTTTATCCTTAGGACTGAAAAACATTGTGATATTCTCATGTCGGTTTGTACAGGTGCATTCATATTAGCTGAAATGGGTTTACTCAATGGAAAAGAAGCTACAACTTGGTACGGGGCTAAGCAGAGTTTACAAAAAAGGTATTCTGAAATAAAAATATCTGATAGCAGATATACAGATAATGGCAAGATTATCACAACTGCAGGAATTTCTGCCGGAATTGATGGCAGTTTTTATGTTGTAAAACGCATTTATGGCGATAAAATAATGAGAAAAACAGCGAAATACCTTGAAGGGGAACTTAAATAAGAGGAGTACAAAAATATTTTCAATAATCCACTTAACTTCCCGTCTTTAACTAATTAATTTAAAAATAATAAGAGTATTGTATTAATTATAAACAAAAAAGCATATGGACAATTCAAAAAAAGAAAAAGACCCGGTGATGCACCGGGCAAACACAGACACAAAAAATTCCGTAATGAGTTGGTGGCCCAACGCACTTAATTTGGACATTTTACATCAGCACGATACGAAAACAAATCCACTAGGTCAAGCATTCAATTATCGCGAAGAGTTTGCAAAGTTGGATTTTGAAGCTTTGAAAAACGACCTTAAAAAACTAATGACCGATAGCCAAGAATGGTGGCCTGCTGATTGGGGACACTATGGTGGTTTGATGATTAGAATGGCCTGGCACAGTGCAGGAACATACCGAATAGCAGACGGACGTGGCGGAGCTAATTCCGGCAATCAGCGTTTTGCCCCGCTCAATAGTTGGCCTGACAATGTTAATCTTGACAAAGCTCGCAGGTTATTATGGCCTATTAAGAAAAAATACGGTAACAAAATTTCATGGGCTGACTTATTCATTTTAGCCGGAAATATGGCTTATGAATCTATGGGTTTGAAAACATTTGGTTTTGCCGGTGGACGCGAGGATATTTGGCATCCCGAAAAAGATATTTATTGGGGAGCGGAAAAAGAATGGTTGTGGAAAGATCGTTATTCTGATAAATCAAATGAAGAGACACTTGAAAACCCTTTAGCTGCAGTTCAAATGGGTTTGATTTACGTCAATCCCGAAGGTGTGGATGGAAATCCAGACCCTATAAAAACAGCTCAAGCAATGCGAGTAACATTTAAACGTATGGC
>JBBISM010000263.1:0-2729 GCA_037441245.1 Ignavibacteria bacterium
ACGTTATAAGGAACTGAGACTCTCCTTTTCATCATCTCAATGGCATAATGGCGGGCTTTTGAGTAATCTTTTTTGTAATCGAAATAAAAACGAAATAAATTTTCAAATCCCTTAGTAAAATTAGAATCTATTTGAATTGATTTTTCCCAGGCTTTAATTGCCATTGATTCACTTTCTTTGATAATATTTATACCGTAAATATTGTAAATTTCAGCTAATTCTTTCTTCTTTTCTCCATAAGAAATTAGTTTATCGGTATAGTATTCTGCTTCATCATATTTGCCACTACTAATGGGTATTTGTACTAAATTCAGCATCGCTTCGTAGTTGTTGTCCCAATTATCAACGATATATTTCCAATAGTAAATTGCTGAATCAAAATTTTTAGAATAAAAAAAGGCATTTGCTAAAGCATCTATTGTAATTCTGTTTTTCGGCTCAATAGTTCTTGCATTGCTTAAATACATTATGGCGCTATCTGGTTTTTGCATATTTAAAAGCAATATCCCTAAGTTATGGTTATATCTTGCATTTTTTGGTCTTAATCGGACACTTTCTTTGAGATGATATTCAGCTAATTCAAGATTCCATGATTTTGATAGAGTCTGGAAAGAATATAATGAAAATTCGGTCTTTCGCTATCTTGATTAATAGCAGAAGTATAAAAAGATATTCCATCTTTATAATTGTTGGATTGGCTGAAATTAAATATTATTAGTAAAAGTAATACTGCTATAGATATTGGATAGGAGATTTTCTTATGCTCCATTACTTTATATTTTTCCAATATTAGCCCCAATAAAATCAAAATTCCAACCATAGGGAGATATGAACGACATTCAAGATAATCATTCCAATTTTGATAATTGGTAAAAGCTATAAACAAACCTGGTATTATCAATATCAAATACCAAATAAGACTGAAAAGATATTATTTAACATCACCATTTCTAAATTTAATTATCAAAAAAATAATTATTGAAAAAGCAATTACACCTAAAAAAGTATTCAATAAGCTATATGTTGGAAGTGTACTTAACTTGATTGGAAAGAAGAATTTTCCAATGTATTCGAAAATAGATGGAATGTTGTACAACATTATGTCTAAACTTGTGAAATAAGCCGGTTTTCCTAAATCGGCTATTGTTCTAAGAATCAACCATAATAGTATTGGTATCAACCAAAGCAAAATATGTTTCAAAACAAGTTTGGATAAGAGTTTTTCTCTTTTAATTAGAATTAAATACAGTAGCATAATAAATGGTATCATAAGGGCTGTTTCTTTGGAAAGTATCGCCAACCAAAAGGATAAAATATGAAGTGTCAATAAGATTCCTTTTGGAGAACTAATATATTTGATTAGAAGTAAAAATGATAGAAGTCCAAAAAGTGAAAACATTAAATCATTCCTACCAGGTATCCAAACTACTGCATTAATAAATAAAGGGTGGATTGCAAAGATTGAACTTAAAACTAAGGCGGTAATCTTGTTCAATCCGAAGTGTATCAAAAATAAATACAAGACTATTACAAACAATATATGGTTGGAAAGATTAAAAATTTTATAAGAAAATGGAGTTTTTCCAGTAATCTGAGTATTGACTATATAACTAATATTTTGTAGTGGTCTATAATAATCAGTATTGATGTACCCTTTGATGAATTCATCAGGAATGCGAGATATGTCATTGATTCGTTCATAATCCCGTATGATTATATCAGTATCATCGCAAAAAACGTAATCATAATACAGAGTGGGAATATATGTTAGCAGGGATAATACTATTAGTAAAGGTATCGAAAAACTTGATATATTTTTGATTAGTGATATCGGGGGAAGTTTTTCATAACTATTATTTCCCATAAAGTAATTGAAAAATCAGTATATAAATAAAAATAATCCCCCGCAATACCCGAAGTATTCAATAATAATGATATTCTTACAAACGCATCAATAATATCTAAATTTTGCTTCCTCTTGGATATTTCTTACACCAGAGTAAATCGGATTAATAAATGAACAAAAATCTACCTTATATGTTTCACAGCAGATTCTCAATTTGTCAAGCAATTCGTAATATGCTCCAATTATTTGAGATTCATTCGATACTTTGCCGATTAGAACAGCTTTAAGGTAATTATCTGTTTTATAATCCGACATTTGATTGACCTTTTCAATATAATCACTAAAAGCCATATCAATGCATTTGCGGAATTCATCCGAATATTTATCGAATGATAATTCCATATTTGTCAATGCAATTTTCAGACACTCTAATATAAATAAAATTTATATTTATTTAAAAATATTTCTGATTTCATTGGAATGAATGGTTTTTTTATGAAAATCAGATTAATGCATCAACATCTTTCGTTTTGCCTGTATTGACAATTAATATTTTAGAGTTTTTATTAATTTGTGAACTCATTTGTAATAACAGCGCTAATCCGGCTAATCCAGATGGTTCGAATGATATATTTTGGCTTTCAGCGATTTTAATTGCTTCAATGATATACTTTTCGTCAGCATAATATATTCCGGTTTTGCTACCAACACAGCCATATTCGTTTTTCAGTTCCTGGATGTATTTAATAAAGGAATCTAATGATGGCAAGAAACTTGAATATAGTTTATCCATCAGTGAATTCGGGTTTTTTGTGGAAGAAGCTAAAAAATGACAATTCTTCAAGGTGTTAATATCACTAAAAAATCTTGGGTCGTGCTTAGA
>JBBISM010000264.1:0-2727 GCA_037441245.1 Ignavibacteria bacterium
GGCTTTAATTCGATTTTCCAGCAATCCTCGCCAGCGATCCTTTCTTCCAGTAAAAGTCTTATATTATAGTCTCGATTTAAATTGGTTTCCCGCACCAAGTCATCATTTGTGAAATCCGAGCCATTCCAAGATTGAAGCATCATCGAAGGTGGGATTTTAATAGTTGTCTCTGTGTTTTTTAAGTAACTCCACATTTCATTCCCAATTTTTAATGTTTTATTACCTCTATCTTTTGGAGGGGATAATATTTCAATAAGAGCTTTATCATTGCCCAACCACCAACTTTTCATTTTCAATTCACGTGTGTATTCTGGTGTTACAATTCTCATTGTAATTAAAGCATAGCTCGATTCCCCTTTGATTGTATTTTCAGCTTTACTTATTATTTCCTCAGGGGTTTGAGCTACTACAGATAAAATCGGAAAAATGAACAATATTAATACGATAAAAAACATTTGAATTCCCCAAAAATTTTGATTTATTTTTAACATTTCAAAACGGTTATTTCCTTATAAGGTTACGAACAATCATTACATTAGTTGCCATAAAGAAATTTTCTGTATTTTTGAATGTTTAATTCATTTCGAATTATAATGATTGACGAACATATTTCAATTATCATTCCGATATTCAATGATAGCAAAGTTATCCCCACTTTATATCAAAGATTGATTAAAGTTACCGAAAGAAATTTTACTAAATATGAGATTATATTTGTCAATGACGGGAGCAATGATGACTCCATAGCGTTACTAACATCAATAGCTGAAACCAATGAAAACGTTATTGTGATTAATCTTACGAGAAATTTCGGCCAATCAAATGCAATTTATTCTGGACTTGAGAATTCCAGTGGAGATATTATAATCATTATGGACTCAGATTTGCAGGACCAACCCGAGGATATTCCATTATTGATTGAAGCTCTCAATAATTCCGATATCTCTGTTGCTATTGCCTGTTGGAAATCAAGAAAAGAACCTTTTATACGCTCTGTATTTTCTAAACTTTTTAATTCAATTATCAATAAAATCACTGGAATAAAGCGTATCAAAGGTATGGGAATGTTTAGAGCGATGAAAAGAACTGCTGTAAATGAAATTCTTAAGATTTCTGAAAGCACAAGCTATATCACCAGCATATTTTATTGGTCGGGAATAAAATACATACCCGTTGAATTAACGAGAGATAAAAGATATACTGGTCAATCAGGATATAGCATATCAAAAATGATTAGATTAGCATCTGATATCATTCTATCATATTCGCTTTTTCCTATTCGGTTGGCAAGTGTTTTTGGTGCTTTAATTAGTATTATTTCTTTCATCGCTGGTTTATATTTAGTTTATGATAAATTTTCTGGAACTTATAAACTACCAGGATGGACATCAATAGTTGTTTTATTACTATTCCTTTTTGGGCTACAATTTATTTTTCTTGGCATTATTGGAGAATATCTTGGCCGAATTTTTCTTGAAACAAAACAAAGACCAAGATACATAATTGATAGAATTATTTCCAAAAAAACAAATTGACAAAAATGAAATTGTTAAGTTTGGGTACTGGACCTGCTCAAAAAGATTTGATAATTACTGCTAAAGAACTTGGTATGACAGTTTATGCTTGTAGTTCGAAGAAAGATGACATTGCTGAAAAATATCTCGATGGATTCAGTCATATTGACATTAGGGATGTTGAAAGTATCATTAAATTTGCTAAATCTATTAATGTTGATTACATTTATTCAGTCGGTTCTGATTTTGGCATATACTCATCACTATTAGCTGCTCAAGTTCTTAAGCTACCGATTTTCAACAATCATTTAGATTACAATTTTACAAATAAAACAAATATTAGAAGCAGATTAGCGAATTTAAATGAAAATTTGAGATATTCTATCATTAGCGACAAGAAACAGACTTATGATTTGCATATTTATCCTTGCATAATCAAACCTTGCGATTCACAAGGGCAAAGAGGGGTTTTCTTTATTGAAAATTATGAAGATTTGGACAAGCGTTACTTTGATTGCCTTAATTTTTCCAATACTAAAGAGTTGATTATTGAAGAATATATTGATGGTATTGAATATTCAGCAAATCTATATTTAATCAACTTAAATATCGAATTTATTGCTGTTACTCAAAGAATTTCAACTGGGAAAGATAGCAATTTTAAACCACTATTACACATAATTAAAAATGAAAAAGAATTAGTGTCAAAAATTAAGAGTAGTCTTCAAAATATCTGTTTTGATTTGCAGTTTAAAGATGGTCCTATATATGCACAAATAAAGCTGAAAGATGGAGAAATCAAGCTAATTGAGATAACCCCACGCCTTGATGGATGTCATCTCTGGCGATTAATTGATTTGGCTTGTGGTTACAATTTGCTCAATTCTACTATTTTACATCTTTTTTTTCAACAAAGACCAAATTTTTCAAATAATATCAAAATCAAACCACATCAGTTAAAATTTATATACAATAATAGTATGGTTTCAAGACAATCTCAAGATAAAGTATTTTTCGAATATTATGAAGATAAAGCCATTAACATTGTTAATACTGAGTCATTACAAAAAATTGGGTATAAAATTGAAGAACTATGAAAGTATTAATAACAGGTGGCTTAGGATTTATCGGACAAAATTTCATTTCACTATATAAGAACAAACATCAATTTGTTATTTTAGGTAGGCCTCAGATAAGCAAATCAGATATTGAT
>JBBISM010000265.1:0-2616 GCA_037441245.1 Ignavibacteria bacterium
AAATTGGTTCAGGTACTGAGTTGATAGCAACTACACGGATGTATTCGCAAGGCAACATTGTACAAACAAATAATAAGTTAGATATTGCTATAAATGGAGAGGGTTTTTTTGTTGTTCGAAGACCAGATAATACTTTCGCATATACAAGAGACGGTTCATTCAATCTCGATAGAAACGGTTCAATTGTTACCTCACAAGGATATGTGCTTGAACCAGGGTTAACAATACCGCAAGAAACAAATGATATAAAAATATCACGAAACGGTGTGTTGAGCATTATTATTGATGGAACATTGGAAGAACAAACTATCGGACAAATTGAACTTGCAAGATTTATCAATCCTGCTGGTTTACGAGCTATCGGGGATAATTTGTTCTTAGAAACTCCTGCTTCTGGTCAGGCTATATTTGAACAACCTGGTTCGAATAATACGGGAGAACTTATCCAGGCACACATTGAGAATTCAAATGTAGAAATTGTCGAGGAGATGATAGGTATGATTACTGCTCAGCGCTCTTATGAACTTAACTCAAAATCAGTCAGAACTGCTGATGAGGTTTTAATGATGGCAGTTAATCTGAAACGGTAAAGATTATGATAATATCGAATAAAAATATATTAAACATAATGCTGCTAATAGTAGTATTCGCATCAATACCGAATTTGCTTTTCTCTAATTCTAATTTCTCAGAAGAGAGATTAAAGCAAGCCTGCCATAATTTTATCAAAAATTATTGTGCTGATGATGTTGAAGTTTCTTTCCTAAATAAAATCAATCCTGTATCATTCCAGTATGAAGGCGTTTCAGCAAAAATTTCTCAGAATTTTCAATGCCAAAGTATTACGAAAGTTTCGATAGAATTTTATTATTCTGGAGAAGTAATAAGAACGGTTGATGTTCCTCTAAAAATCAAAATTTTCAAAATTGTTCCCGTAACAAATAAAACTATACAATCTGGGCGAAAAATCAAATCAGATGATTTTATCTTTACCAGAGTTGATGTTACAAATATTGATTTGAAAGATATTGCTAATGAAGATGAAATATTAGATGCTGAACTCGGACGCACTATTTCTAAAGGAAGTGTAATTAAAAAATCTATGCTTAACAGCGGTATTGTCATTAGAAAAGGCGAAAAAGTGCAGGTCGAAGTGAGCGTGGGAAGTGTGAAAATAAGAACATTCGGATATTCCCTCCAAGATGCGAAAGCAGGCGATATAGTTAAGTTCAAGTACGAAAATAGCATATTAAATGGCCTGGCAGCATCGGATGGCTCAATAATTTTAACAAATAATCCAAACATTACACAAAGGTGAGATTATGAAACATTTAATTTTTTTCTCGCTTCTGATATTAATATCAATATATAACTTGCAAGCACAATTTCAGCAGAATAGTTCAAGGTCATTATTTTCTGATGTCAAAGCATATAAAGTTGGTGATGCACTTCTGATTCTGATAACAGAAGAAACCCAGGCAGACAATAATGCAGGAACAACACAAGGAAGAAATTCAAGCATAGGCGGTTCTATTAATGCCTCGGCAAATAATTCGGGCATTGATGCCGGGGCAGGTATTGAAACTGGCACAAATTTTAAAGGAAACGGGAAAACAACTCGGCAAGAAAGGATTCGTTCCAAAATTAGCGTCCGTGTGGTCGAAGTAGAGCAAAATGGCAATTTGAAAATTGAAGGAACTCGTATTACAAAAATAAACGGAGAAGAGCAAACGATTGTAATAAAAGGTGTTGTCCGTCCTGTAGATATAACTTCAGCAAATACTATCTTTTCCTACAATATAATGGATTTGGTTCTTCGCATCGAAGGAGATGGTATTATAAGTCAAATCCAAGAGCCTGGCTTAATTACTAAATTTTTAAGATTTTTATTTTGATTATGATTATTAAAAGAAAAAATATTA
The DNA here is from genome assembly GCA_037441245.1 of Ignavibacteria bacterium. Classification (GTDB taxonomy): domain Bacteria; phylum Bacteroidota; class Ignavibacteria; order Kapaibacteriales; family UBA2268; genus CALHGZ01. The sequence goes on from JBBISM010000265.1 coordinate 1,923, forward strand.
AAGTAGTTACATTCTGTCTCTTAGCTGTATTCGTTTTATTGAATTTACAGATAAGCAAAGCAGCACGAATAAAAGATATTGCTACTATAGAAGGTGTTAGCGGCGTTCAAATAATTGGTTATGGCTTGGTAACAGGATTAAATCAAACCGGAGATAATCAATTAACATCATTCACTGTGCAATCAGTTTCTAATATGTTGAAAAGATTTGGGTTAACTATTCCCAATATCAACCCACGAATGAAGAATGTAGCAGCTGTTATGGTTACAGGGGCAGTACCTACATTCTCTAAGCGGGGTATGAAATTCGATGTAGTTGTATCCTCGATAGGTGATGCAACGTCGCTCCAGGGCGGAGTTTTATTGATGACTCCACTATCAACGGCTGATGGCACAATAATCGGAACAGCTCAAGGACCTCTATCAGTTGGAGGTTATGATTTTCGTTCCCTTGGTACTCGGCTTGGAAGAAATTTCGTTACAAGCGGTCGAATACCAAATGGGTTGATAATCGAGCAGGAAATTGCCGGTGAATTTATACAAAATCAAATTCTGAGAATCAACTTGAAAGATCCAGACTTCACTACCGCCAATTCAGTTGCACAGGCAATAAATAGGCTTGCTGGGCTAACAAATAGTGCAACTGCCATTGACGCCGCTACAGTCCAAGTGCAATTACCTGCAGGATTGAACAA
>JBBISM010000266.1:0-2582 GCA_037441245.1 Ignavibacteria bacterium
AACTGTGATATTTAAAAATTTATCATTATTTGAGCATTATATATTGAACAATTATAAATGTTTTTGTAACTTAAATTATTCTTAACAATAAAAATGGAATTGAATTTATGAGATATTTTTCAACAATTTTCACATTTATCCTTTTATCTATATTCATTAAAGCACAAAACCCGGGCTGGTTCATAGATGTTACAAAAGAAGTCGGTCTTGCGGATGCTCACGGGACAAAGATATTATTTGTTGATGTCAATAATGATAATTATCCTGATTTGCTTTGGGGCGAGGGTAATTTAATAAAGAACAGGTATTCTATATATTTGAACGTGCCAAATCCTAACAAAAATTCACCTTTCAAAAGAGTTTTTATTGATTTTACGGAGGAATCAGGTATCAATCAAAACAGAAATCCTGAAAAAACAGGTAGAGTTGTTGATGTTACCGCAATGGCTGATGTCAATAATGATGGTTATATTGATTTAGTAACAAGCATATATTACCACCGCTTGCAAATGTATCAGGGTGAAAACGACCCAGGCGATAGGTCTGAAGTTTTGCTAAATGATGGCTCTGGTCGTTTCAAGTTAGTAGAAAATAGTGGATTGAACAAATTAAAGCTGATTGATACTCTTCCAGAAGGGTTAATAAATGCTACCGGCATAGCTTTTCTTGATTTTGATTATGATAGCAATATTGATATGTATATTTCTACCTGGTTCTCTGATTATGCAGCAAATCTTGCAAATCAAGGGATAGGTCATAAAATGCCTGATGCCTTGCTGAAAGGCAATGGTGATGGAACTTTTACATTTGTGCCTAATAGTGGAATTGAAAAGGTTTTCGAACCGATGTATGGAGTAAATGTTACTGATTGGGATAACGACGGTTGGCAGGATATTATTACTTCGCCTTATTGCCGTTCTGGAGGTAGTTTATTCAAAAATATGCGGAATGGTAAATTTATTGATTACTCCTGGGAAGCTGGCTATTCAGCACAAAAGATTAAAGGAGATAATGGGCAGGCTCTTTGCCAATGGGAAGCTCAACCCGCTGATTTTGATAATGATGGTGATATGGATTTGCTTCAAATACTCGTTCACGGCGGAAATGACCCAAACGAGGGTAGAACTGTAATAAGCGTAAATCAGGGACCTGATAGCGGCTATACTTTTAAATGGGAGCTCGATAGATTACGTAGAGATGCACCAAAATCAACAACTCATTATGGCGATATGGGCGGTACCTGGTTCGATATAGATAACAATACAAGATTGGATGTTGCAATCGGAACTATTGGATATATCAATAAAGAACAAAATATTAATACTCAGGGGCAGGTGCGATTATATATATTAAAACAAAATGATTCGGCTTATTTCGATGACATTACTAAAGTGATTGGACTTTATGAAACGATGAAGGAATGTCATTCAATGGAACCCTGTGATTACGACCTCGATGGCGATATGGATTTATTGGTTAGCCAGTTGGTTTATGATACTCTTATTGTTGACGTTAAAGAATCTATACAAAGCAGAATGCAGATTAAATTACTCCAAAATCAAATCGGCAACAGAAATAATTGGATTTCGGTTAAATTAGACCCAACAGCAAATTGCAACAGAAGTGCCATCGGAGCAAGAATTACTGTTTACTCCGATACAATTGCTCAAATTCGAGAAATTCAAGCAGGTTTAGGACATTTTTCAGGTCAACAACATTTCATTCAAACATTCGGAGTTTTAATGCAACAAGTTGATTCATTAGTTGTAAGATGGCCAAATAAGCAATTGCAAACAACAACTGTTTATAATCCCGAAATTAATACAATTATCGAAATAGGGGAGAAATGGAAGAAAAGAACAATAAAAACCTATACTGACAAAGCTCCATTAATTGCTTTTGAAAATCCATTCATATTATTTCCACGTACTAATGTAAATGCTACCGATACTGCGTATTTTATTATAAAAAATACGGGTGATAGCACACTAACGGTTAGTTCAATTCAATTGACCGAAGATTTTGATAAGGTATTTGAACTGCTCGTTGATAAACCTTTCAATTTAGAGCCGAATGATTACCGTCAAATTAAAATAAGATTCAAACCTAAAGCAAGAAAACTATCGAAAGCAAAAATTGTGGTATCATCGAATGCAATGAATGAAAAAATAAGCAATATATTTATTCGGGCAGATGGATTCGAACCCAAACCAATAGCAAAACTTAATACTCAAATCGTCGAATTCTCGCCTGTATGGAAGAACAAGATTTCTATAGATTCGATTAAGGTAGAAAATATTGGTGAATTACCTTTGCAAATAACAGAAGTTCTAATTATTAACGATAATAATAAACAGTTTTCATTACTTTCGCTTCCTAATGGCGAGATTTTGCAAGGAGAATTTGAATATATCAAGTTAGGTTTTACACCCATTGAAATTGGTAGGTATGATGTACAGCTTGTCATAAAGAGTAATTCTTATCTGAGCGAAGAAATTATTGTTAATCTTGTTGGAATTTGCGATGGTCCATTGCCAAAAATAACGATAAATAAACCAACTCTTCTTTTTCTAAATGTTGAT
>JBBISM010000267.1:0-2568 GCA_037441245.1 Ignavibacteria bacterium
AAATATTTGGCAATTCATTTAATGAATTTAATCCGAAAAGCTTCAGGAAATTATCCGTTGTGGTGTAAAGCAAAGGTCTGCCAATAACTTCTTTACGGCCAGCGATTTTTATCAATTTTTTTTCAATTAAGGAATTTAATATTTCTGTTGAATTAACCCCCCTTATGGAGTCAATTTCTGGCTTGGTTATTGGCTGTTTGTAGGCTATTATAGCAAGCGTTTCTAATGCTGGTTGCGAAAGTTTTCTTTTGTTATTAGATTTAATAATGCTATGGACAAGCTCCCCATATTCCGGTCTTGTAGCATATTGCCACCCATTAGCGTATCTTATTATGTGAAATGGGCGATTGGTTGCAATTAGTTCTTGATTAATCTCATCAACTAATTCTTGTATGTAATTTGAGGAGATATTTAACTTTTGAAATAGCCCAGATTCATTGATTTCATCATCTATTTCATTACCATTATCATTCATTTTACAATTCATATTGTTGAATAGCAACATTCTATTGAGCTTTTTTGATGTCAAAGGTTCTTCTGTTGCGAAAAAAAGCACCTCCAACGTGGCTTTTTGATCCTCTCTTGATAATTTTAAGAAATTTGTTGTATATTTGGTATCCATATTTTTAAATTAATTCAAAGTGGGTATTAATCCTATTGTAATATCCTCAAAATTGTCAATTTGTCTGATGTAAAGTTTTCTATTTTTGACGAGTTCTAATATAGTTAAAAAGAACATAATTATCTTTTTTTTAGACTTGTTCTTAATCAATTTTGAAAACTTGATTCTTTTTTTCATTTCTAGTAATTCTATTAATTCTTTTTCAGTTGTTTCGATGTTAAATTGTTCCATAGCAATATCGTGTGTTATGGGATTCATTTTTGCTTTATTGAGGGCTTTTTGTAATGCATTTATTAATGACATAACAGATAAGTTTTGTAGATTTAGTGATTCTACGAGCTGTGCATCAACATCAAATAAAGACCGATATAGAATGAAATGATGATTTTGATATAATGAGTCCATCTGTTTGCCAACAGCTTTGAATTTTTTATATTCGAGCAATTGATGAATGAGTTCATTCCTTGGGTCTTCAATTTCGCCCGAACCGTTTGTAATTTTTGTGGGTAATAGCATTTGGCTTTTAATATTCATTAATTGAGCAGCCATTAAGATGAATTCGCCAGTGATTTCTAAATCGAGTGATTGCATCAATTTTATATAATTTAAAAATTCTTCTAAAATTCGGGCTATAGGTATATCATAGATATTGATTTCCTCCTTCTTAATAAAATACAGAAGTAAATCGAAAGGTCCTTCGAAATTAGGGAGTAGAATTTTATACATTCTGATCAATCAAAATACTATGAAGAAAAGTGTTCAATTAAACGGCGTCGTCTGTCTATTAGATCTTTTAATTCATAAGCCATATTTTCATTAACTTCGAGAGCAATGGGATAAACATTTGCTAATGTCTCTTCGAGATAATTTTCAATATATTCTTCCCTGAAAATGTCTCGATGAAGATCTATTAAATTGCTAATTCTATCGGCAACTTTCAAAATTTTTGCTCTTAATGAACCAGAAGTTGCAATCCTATTTAAATACTCAGACTTTGGTTCGCTGTTTCTTGTAACTTCTAATACCAATTGCAATACTTCGTATCCATCACTATCAATTGATACTATTTCATTATAATTAACATCTTTGACATCCTCGATTAAATCATGAATAATTGATGCTTTCAGCAAAATAGGATCTAAATAATGATAGTCAATTAAAATTGCAAAAGTTGCCATTGCATGCCTGAATTGATTACCACCAACTTTTCTTGAATACCCAATCAATTCGGTTGCTTTTTGTATGTATGGTGCTACAACTAAATTCTCTAATTGTGATTTTTCCTCGTTATTCATAACTCAAAATAATAAAATCTACAAGTTTTCAACATATAATCTTGGAACTCTTTCTTGTATAGACGTTAGAATATCATAAGGAATTGTCGAGTTTTGTTTTGCTAAATCATTAGCTGTAATTGTATTGATACCGTCGCTACCAATAACGATTACTTCATCATCAATTTTTACTTCATCGCTGTCAATGTGTATCATTGACTGATCCATACAAACTGAACCAATAATTGGATATTTTTTACCTCTTATTATGCAATGACTGCTTCCATTGACTGAATAAGGGAAACCATCTCCGTAACCTATTGGTATTGTACAAATCCTTGTATTTTGCTGTGCAATGAATCTGCGATTATATCCTACCGAATCACCTTCTTTGAGAGATAATATACGGAGAACCCGAGTTTTAATAGATAGTACAGGCTTCAACTGCAAACTATTAAATGTACTGAGATTATAGCCGTAAAGTGCTATACCCGGTCTAATCATATTATATATGGATTGGGGAAAATTCATCAATGCTGAACTGTTTGCTGAGTGTATATATTTAAACTCAATTCCATTGGATTTAAACATATTTATAACGTCATCAAATCTTTTAATTTGTTCTAATGTGAATAATTCGTCTTCTTCTGATGAAGTGAAATGAGTGCATAT
>JBBISM010000268.1:0-2551 GCA_037441245.1 Ignavibacteria bacterium
TTCTTTCATCATTGTTAAGCTCTGGTCTGCCAGTAAATGAATTTTTTGTCTCATTTAAATACTTTGACCTGAGCTTACTTGCCAAACTGAAACTATAAGCAAAATCTGTAAAAAAAGAATAGTTATAGCTACCGAGTGGGGGTGAGGGGAAAAAACCAGTGCTTTTATATATATAGAAATGCTCAGTTTGTAAATCCAAATCATCAATATCTAAATCCATTAATCTTGAAAAATCGTCATCTTGAGCAAAATTAATATATGCTATTAATTTCAATAGTAACAGTATTTTTGATATTTTTAAAATCATCTATATATAATTATTTTTCTAAAGTCAACACCAGAATTAGTTTTTAATTGAATATAATATAACCCTACGGAAATATTATTTTGAAAAGGAATTTTCTTGAGATTAAGACCAGATTTGCATAGCCCTAATGAATATTCATAGGACAATCTACCGTTAATATCATAGAATTCCAAGTTACTTTCAGAGTCAGAATCAATGTTAAATAAAATAAAAAATTCATTACTTGCAAAGGCTGGATTTGGATAAATATCTTCAATCCAAGCTAATCTTATGTAAATATCATTGAAAAAAGGGTTTTTGATAAAAATGACTGAATTGAGTGTATCTATAGCGGAACCATTTACTAAAAAGCTTCTTATCGTTAAATAACAAATTGAATCATTGCCAGCCAATGCAATCATATTTATCTTAAAAGTTAATATTTGATCGGGCATTAAATCAATTGTTAAATCGAAATTGACAGTATTATAATTTACTTCAATATTTGCTGATTTGTTATTGATATATATTTCCTCTATGTATAAAACAAAAGGATTGCTAATATGAATTTCCCCACTAATTTTATAAGGTGGATTGGAATGGTTGATGACTATTGCGGTATCTATTACAAATTTATCGCCGATTTGTACAGTTTTTCTATCGAATTCAGCAAATGAATTATATATGCAAATAATTATTATTAAAAAAATAATCTTCATTGATGGTGATTATGGTTTGTATAATCAATTTAACGAAAATTGAATTAATTTGTTTCAATTTGATTCGGGGGTTTGCTATGCTTTCTGACGTAAATCGAGCCTAAAATTGGGTCAGAAATACTATGTGAATAGATTTTTTGTATGGCATCTACCTTCAAGATTGCACCAGCAGGTAGAAGCAAAAGACCATTAACAGTTAATATATCTTGTGCTAAAATCATTCCTTCTCTCAATTCTTGCAATTTGACAGCTCTTTCATTCGGATCATAATCTTCCATTGCAATGGATTTAATATACTGACTCAGTAAAATTACTACCCTATGGTCATATAATCTTTTTGATGAATTGAAAATTATATGAAGGGTTTCTTTTGGGCTTTTATTGGCTAATTCTTTTATTTCTTCATAGTCATATGCAACTCGCAATATTCTCGTCAGCATCGGTATTTGCCAAGTTTTTAATCTATCTGGAAAGCCACTACCATCGAAATTTTCATAAAGATGATATAAAATCGTATCAGCTTCGCTAAATCTTTCCGAATGAGATAAAATCTCTTTAGCTACGACTGGTATCTGGTAAACTAAGTTATGTGTAGCTTGACCATCTTTAATTACAGGCATTCTAATCATATCATCTGGGAGAAACATCTTACCGCATTGCGAATAGTAAGAAGCGATTTCTAAGTTTTCTAAATCTTCATCAGAATTAATACCCAATTGGATTGCAATCCATTTTGTTGCCTTAGCTATGCGTTTTATCATTTCCCCAAAAGCAGGGTACCTTATTTGTTGAAATTTTAAAGCAAGCAGTTTGTTGGAGCTAATTTCTGATTTTAGATTGTTGGAAATATCAATGACAAGATTATTTCTGCCTGCTATTTCATTTTGTAATTTAATAATTCTTAATGCAGATTTGATTCTTGCAATTATTTCCTCGATTTGGATAGGCTTATTTATATAATCATCTGCACCAAGTTCTAATGCGTGAATTTTTTTTTCTGGATCGGAGATAGCAGTAACGAGAATAAAATATATATTTTTCAACTCCTCATTAGCTCTAATTCTACTGCATAGTTGAATACCATCGAGCTTTGGCATACGTAAGTCAGAAATTACTATGGGTACTTTACTTTCTTTCAAGAAATTCCAAGCTTCTAATCCGTCATCAGCTGTAACAAGTTTTAAGGTTGGGAATGCTCTTTTTATGAATTTTTGAAGTGTTATTAGCACAGATTTTTCATCATCAACAAGCATTATATCAGCATTTGATTTCATATTATTGTTCGCCCTTTGGTATAAACTCGCTTACGGTCATTTGACGAATTAAAATACTAACTCGGCGATTTGCTACATCAAAGGGATTGTCTTGCGAGCGCAATTTTCTATCACTGAAGCCAGTAACTTTTGTGATTTGACCTTCCCAAAGACCGTTTTTTTCCAACACTCTGCGAGCTGAATTAGCTCTATCGCTTGATAATTCCCAATTTGAGTAGAATGTTCTACCAGAATAGGCCCGGCTATCAGTATGACCTTCGATTTCGACATAA
>JBBISM010000269.1:0-2547 GCA_037441245.1 Ignavibacteria bacterium
TTCACAAACATTCGCCCGATTTCGCCAATCCGCAAATAATATACGCCAGCAGGCAGATGCGAAATAACAATTCGTTGTAGAGACGCAATGCATAGCGTCTTTGCTTAGCGTCTATCATCCCAAGAAAACAATAAAATTGACATTTATCGCATTATAACAATCTTTTGAATATCGTAATTATCTCCGCCTGTAACTTTTAGGATATATACACCAGAAGGTACAGATTGATATTCATCATTTCTAAGATTCCAGGCAAATTGATTAATACCAGCAGTCAACTGTCCATTGTATAATGACCTGATTTTTCTCCCGTGCAAATCAAAAATTTCGAGACATACGTTTTTAAGATAGGGATTAGTTAATTGTATATCGAGATATGCATTAGCTGGATTGGGTGAAAGCTGAACATTAAATACTTCTGCGAAAGACTGCTCAACATCGGTAATTACTACTGACTTGGTTAAACCTCTGCTTTGATTATAGAACATACCGGAATTTGTAAATTCACGAATGCTCGTCCTCACCATATAATAAACTTCTTTATCGCCAGAGATGGTATCAACATAGCTATTGCCGTGAATATATTCCTTATTGACCCTTTTGAAAGGACCATATTTGCTAAAAGAACGATAAACATTGAAATGTGTATAGATATCAATTGCAGGTCCTTCCCAAATTAATTCAACGGTATTTAAATCTCTTTGTATTGCCGTTAAATTGTTTGGAGGAGGCACTTTACCGCTAAACATTTTAAGCGTCGGATCGCCCATCAAAGCAATATGCACTCCAAGGTTAGCATAAGTGTATGTAAATCCATTTGGATATTGAGGAAATAATTGTGGCATCCAGTAAAAATTGGGTAAATAAGTAGTAGTATTATTTTGAGAAATTAAAGTAGAATAACCTATCGGATATCCGAGTCCCATATGGTGGAAGTACCAATGAGGTCTGCCAGCCCAGGCACAAGTCAATGCAGAAGGGTCGGAACATAATGGTGCACGTAAAAAGTTATTTTGTGAATCCCAATCGCCAAAATACGAACCAAATAGCATTGTAAAGACGGTCTTCACTGGATTGATGGCAAAATCTTTTGTTTCGCCAATTCCCCCAGCACTTTTATATGTACCGCCACCGCAACCATAAGCCCAAAGTTTGCTATCGTTTTTCAAAATTGAGAACCAATCGAGAGATTTGACATTTTTCCTACCTAAGAGCGAGGCAAGATTTCTCCAGCCAGATGATGCAAAACCTTCCCAAATCCTTGCAGCAGAGAAATTGTCATCTACCAAACCGGCCATTTCAACTTGTATTTCTCCTATGCGGTATTTATGGTTTTTATCTAAGTATCGTTTATACAGCTGAGCTTCAGTGAACATGGAATCATTTACGAAAACAGGCATATTATAAAAATCTATTCGACCAATGGCTATATCAACACTGCTCGATGAAATTGTGACTTGGTCGTATTTCCCATCGCCAGGTGTATTTCTATTTTCTTGCCTACTTGCATTTTCATCATTGACCGAGAAATCGGTCCAAATCCATTCATCCATTACTCCATAGTATAAATCCGCTGGCCAGGCTCCTAGATGGTCGGGATGAGCATCGGGATTAAACCTTCCTGAATATGGAACTGCTATTCTGCCTAATAATATCACAGTAGTAAGCCTATCATCGCTATTGGCGAATTCTTGATTTATACTATCTTTAATAGCTCGAACTGCAATCCCATCGAACGTCTCGGTGCGAGGGACATTTTTTCTTGCTACCGTCCAACCTTCAAGCACTAAATCATTCATTAATCGTTGCACTTCTTTTTCTATCGAAGGTTGCATCACTTCATCTACAAGCAATAAAACTTTGCCCGGGGAATCATATTCTTTCCCCGCTATTGATGCAGAAGCATAGCCAAACGCTCGAAAGTAAAAGGACATAGTGGAATCAAAACGATTCCCTTGATTATCATAAAGACTTACAATTACAGAGCCATAAGAATATGCCGATACCTCATATTCATATTTTTCGAATGGATCAGTGCCGAAATCAAAATAATCAATATAATCGAACACATTTGAATCTAATTCAGCTAAAAATGAAGAAGGGAAAGTACTTTCTTCGATTTTCTTTTTGCGAATGGCGTAACTCAAAGCTAACTCATTTCTTTCCCACTCCAATTTTATGCCAATTTCATTCGTAGGCGTTAAATATACAGAAGCATTCACCAATACCGACAAATCTCTCGATGTGATATGACGGGGATTTTGCGAATAAGCCGAATATGTGAGCAATGCTATTAATATGAGTGCTGCACATAAAATTAAATTTTTTCTCATTCTTTTTTCCCTTTTTTATATTGAACCAACTTTACAAATAACATTCTTAAATTGATTTTGTAACATAATAAATATAGCAATTTTATCGAAATTTTTTTGAAAATCTTTATAGGAGAATCTAAAAAAGAATTGATTAAAAAGTATTTGAAGATAAAATTAGTAGGTCAGACATTCTTGTCTGACCATTGGTAGGTCAGACATTCTTGTCTGACCA
>JBBISM010000270.1:0-707 GCA_037441245.1 Ignavibacteria bacterium
GAAATCAGCAGCAAAGACGCTCTGTCATTTATCGCTTTCCAAGATACCCAAAGTGAAAATTGGAGTAAATTTACCAATATCGAAACCAAACCCGATTACAATCGAATCATTGAAGATATAAAAGTTAAATTGGAAATTACAAAAATAGAGCAATTAATCAGCGATTTGAAAATAAATACGATTAACTCTGAAGAAAGAAATGAAATAAATCAATTATTACAGGAAATTCAACGTCTCCAACAACGGAAAGAATTCTTAATTCGTAATTTAGATTATGTTGAAAAACGTTCACTTAAAAGTACTCAATGAAAAAAGATACAAAAACAAGGAAAAAATTTTTTAAATCCAAGTCATTTTGGGGAGCATTTGTATTTGCCTTCGGATTGTGGATATATATTAGCTTGAATAATGAATATATAACAATTGTAGAAATCCCTTTTTCTGTCAAGCTACCCGTAACGCGCGCAATTGAGAATCCGATTCGTCCAACAATATCTATCGAAGTAAAAGGGAAAGGATGGAATATTTTTGAATTAATTTTTTTAAACCGCTCCGCTCGTGTATTGATTGATTTATCAAATGTCGAATTTAATGACCCCACTTACGAAATAAGAAGAACCGAAATTGTACGCAATATCCAATATCTTAAAAATCTCGAAGCAGTTAATGTCTATCCCGAATTCGTTACACTTCATACTGGTATAATC
>JBBISM010000270.1:726-2544 GCA_037441245.1 Ignavibacteria bacterium
ACTCGAATTAGGATTAAATCCCGTCAAGGTTTTACGCAAGTTGGTTCAATTAAGATTTTCCCCGATAGCATCGAAATATATGGAAACAAAAAAGTTTTATCAAAATTCAAGGAATGGAGTACTACCTCATTAGTTTTTAATGATTTATATACTTCATTGAATACATCCGTTGAGTTATCTGATTCATTATCGAGTATAATTAACTTATCGGTAAATAGGGTAAATATATATATCAATATCCAACAAGAAGCTGATTTGTATATACCCGATATTCCAATTAGTTTAAAAGGGGGTTCACCTCCAGAAACGAATAAATTCATTCCACCTTTTGTAAGTTTATTAATACGTGGGGGAATTGAGGAAATCTCAAAAATCAACCGAGACAATATTTCTGTTTCTTTGAACTATGACCAAATCCTATCTGATTCGACAGGTTTGCTTAAACCAGAAATAACGCTACCTCAAAATGTAAATCTTATATCAATTAGCCCTCCATGGATATATCACATTAAACAGGTTTCGCAAGCATCGGTTTTTGGAAATTGAATTTAATACATCTTTACAATCTCTATGACCATATATCTGGAAAATGCATCTGTTGGAACTTGATGATTCAATATATCCCTTATTTGCAATTGCAGGGTTACGCCTTTGCTAATTGATACTCTCAATGATGAATTAAGCAAACCCATTTTTGACATAACATCTCTATTTCTATCATTCAAAGTAGAATTATATTCCATATTGATTGAAGCGAATTTCCCTAAGGATTGCTCCAATCCAGCATAAAAATTTATCATTCTATCATTAATAGTAGGTTCGAATGAATAATTAATACCTGTATGAAGAGCGATTGACCCCAAAAACCATCGAAAATTTTTGCTCGAAGAAAGATAAATCCCTGGAGAATATACGAGAAATCTCTTTTTATCGCTCAGATAACCACCCGTTCCTTGCGTATTGATTCCAATGATAAAAGCTGGGTAACTTAATGTTTCATCAAGAAAACGCCAGCAAAATACAAAGCCCGGCAAATTCTGGAAACTGATTTTATTGGAGCCGATTAACCCGTTGACATTATAGCTTATACCAAACATTAAATTTGCAGCAGGAGAAATATTGAATTCACCAAGAACCCCCCCTGAATTATATATGCTAAATGACATATAATAATGCCCCGAAAGAATCAATCCACCGGTCGGCATATCCACTATTTTTGTTGTTTCGATGATTGCGTTCTCCCCAGCTGAACCTTGCGAATAGCAAAATATGGGCGCTAAAAATATAAAATCAATAATGACAAAAACCCAAAATATTTTTATTATTCTCTGCATAAAACACAAAAAATGTCAATCCCCCAATACAAAATTACAAATAAAATTAAAGATAATCTTGAAATAGATTTTTAATTTTGAAATATAAATGTTAATTTTGTAATCCCTAATGGGCGGATAGCTCAGTTGGTCAAGAGCGCCTGCCTTACAAGCAGGAGGTCGTGAGTTCAAATCTCTCTCCGCCCACGCCCGCAGAAGTGGCGGAACTGGTAGACGCGCTGGACTCAAAATCCAGTGGCCCTAAAAGCCGTGAGGGTTCGAGTCCCTCCTTCTGTACAAGTGTCTCTTATAAGTATTCTAACCATCTCCACATGATAATCATCATAACCGATATCGTAAGAGTAGAGGATTATTTGCGTGTTATAAAAAGGGATATGGATTTAAGTTCTTAACGGATTTGTATATTTATTTTATGACTTTAATGATTTCCAGGTAGAATTATCATTAATAGATGCTAAACTTTCAGAATAAGGTTATGCGGTTT
>JBBISM010000271.1:0-2536 GCA_037441245.1 Ignavibacteria bacterium
GATCGGGATAGTAAATAATGATGATTATGTCGGTAGCGGAGCTTTTACAGTTTTGCAAGAAAATGGAGTAGTAAACAAAGAAACTCTGTTTATTTTTTTGAGATTGAAACCCCTGCTTGATTTTTCACTCAAATTTAATACAGGCACGTCTTATCCGACAATTACAGATGAAGATATTTTAAATTTTCCTTTACCAAAAATTGATCAAAAAACACAAGAAGAAATAAAAAAGAAAATCGCTGAAATGTACGAAACGAAAAAACTATCCAAATCCCTACTTGAAGTCGCCAAGCGAGGCGTGGAAATAGCGATAGAAAAAGACGAGGAAGAAGCTGAAAAATGGATTGATGGTGAGTTCGAAAATTTAGAATTACGATGACCCGTAAAACAGCTCGTTGCGGAAATAGAAGAACAGGAGAAAATTTTTGAGGCGAACAAAACCCTCATTGAAATAATGGAACGGAAAATTGAGGATATATTGAACGATATATAAGCAAAATTTAATAATCCATATCTATCGGTTTTTATTTCGAACTCAAAGCAAGTATTCACAATAGATTTATCAATTTGCTGTCAATAATCGCTTGCAATCATCCCCCCAAGCGAAAAATTCCCTCCACATTTATTTTACAAAAAGTTAATATCGAACCCGTTTATATTGTTAATATTGCAATATTCGCTTAAATTTACATTTGTAAATTTTAATAAGTTATTTTTTATAAATATTTATAAATTATAAAGTTAGTCAATATTAATATTTAGATTTAACTAATAATTGCCAAAGATGGACAAAATAGTATTAAATAAAAATCAAGAACAAGCCATCTTCGAGCAATGGTATGAAATAATCGCAAGGACTTACTCCGCGGAATCTTATGCATTATTGAAAGAAACAAGCAAACAATTCACCAATCCACTTGCCTATAATATTTATACCGAAGCCAAATCGCTATTCGAGGCAATTTTGGAGGATAGATACCTCGAGCTAATTGAAGAACCGCTCAACAATATTCTCAAAATCCGTGCAGTGCAGGATTTCACATCATCGGAAGCAGTTGGATTTATTCTAAATTTGAAGCAAGTATTCAGAATGGAATTGACAAGCATCAGCAACACCGATGAATACTATAAAACGTTATCGCTCATCGAAGATAGAATTGACCAGGTTTTGCTCAAAGCATTCAATATCTTTATGCAAATTAGAGAAAAGATTTATGAACTCAAAGCAAATGAAGTGAAAAACCGCACATCCAGAATGATTGAGCGTTTGAACAGAAAGTATGATAAAATAAATGATACAAAAGGTGATAGTAGTGAGAATTAAATTTTAAGGAACAATCTATGGGACTAACATTTTCAATTATTGCTTTTTTGATAGTGCTGGCTTTTGCCTTTCTCGGTGCCTATACCGAAGGACTCCACTATTTCGTAGGCATAGTCTTGCCTTATATTGCTTTGGCTGTTTTCATAGTGGGTATAATTGTTCGAATCATCCAATGGGCTTTGTCTCCGGTTCCCTTTCGAATAACCACCACTTGCGGACAGCAAAAATCTCTTGGCTTTCTCAAACAAAATAAATTAGACAATCCATTCACGGGTTTCCAAACTTTTTTGCGTATGTTTTTAGAAATTGTAACATTTAGGTCGCTTTTCAGAAATACAAAATCTGATATTAAAGAAAATAACCTGGTTTATGGGGCTAATAAATGGCTGTGGTTGTTCAGCATCATATTTCATTATTCATTTCTGGTTGTTGTCATCAGGCATTTTCGATTTTTTACCGAGCCAGTTCCTTCGATTGTGCCATTTATCCAAGAAATTGATGGCTTTTTCCAAATCGGTCTGCCAATAATTTATCTAACAACAATCGGAATTACAGTTGGTTTGCTCTATCTATTATATAGACGCCTTTTCAATGGTCAAGTGAGATATATCTCATTAGCATCAGATTATTTCCCTCTATTCATACTGATAGCAATTGCTGTTACGGGAATATTAATGAGGCATTTCATAAAAGTTGATTTAACTTATATCAAACAACTCACACTCGGAATATTAAGTTTTCAGCCGATATTACCAGCAGATATTAACCCATTATTTTACATCCACTTATTCTTTGTTTGCGTATTATTAATTTATTTTCCGATGAGTAAACTTGTGCATATGCCTGGAATATTTTTAAGCCCGACCCGCAATCTTGCCAATAATAATCGCGCTAATAGACATATAAATCAATGGAATAAAGATTTCAAGATGCATCACCATACTTACGAAGAATACGAAGATGAATTCCGCAAAGTGATGAAAGATGTAGGTTTGCCACTAGAAAAGGAGGAAAGCAATGTCAATTAAAATCACACCCGATGAACTTGCTTCGTCAATAAATTACAAATTCCCAAAAACAAATTGGATGGATACCCCCGTTGCATTCAGAAAGGGAACTTATAACAATGCAGCTGTTCCAGATAGCGTAAAATACGTCAATCAACCCAATGCACGTAAATGGCAACCTTATGATGAAGATTGGAAATTACCC
>JBBISM010000272.1:0-2520 GCA_037441245.1 Ignavibacteria bacterium
AATCAAATCAGCTTCATTTACTTTCCCATCTCCGTTTGTATCGCCAGTAAACATAGCCCAAAGAAGCTTTCCTTCGACATCGAAACCGATAGACCTTAAAGCACTTGTACGCCCCATTATTGTGCTTGGATTAGTGAAATCAACTATTTCGTGCATTGTTTCAGGATAAATACTAATTCTGTTTTCAGTAATTACTGCAAGATGATTTCTATGCCTGACAGCTATGAAATATTCTCCTGAATCAATACCACCCTTAGCAAGCAAGACAGCTGATTCACCGTCTAAATCAACTATTCTTCCGTCAACGTGCAAAAATACTGTTCGATAATATCTATCGCTTGAAGTGAAGTTAGGTCTAAACTCAAGCAAAATCCAGTCAACAATTGAATCGGGTATTGCTTTAACATTAATATATTGGCGATTTGGATCGAGATTATAGGGATATATATCAGGCGGAGTATTTGGGATAAGATTCTTGATTTTTAAGTCCATAGCCATACTGCCAAATCTATATGGTCCTTCCAGTAGTACTCTTGAGCTTAAGGTCAATAGCAAGCCTCCAGGCATACCAATAGCAAAATCCCCCGACATATTCACTTCTGTTGCAAAACCATAACCCCACTCGCTATCAAGATCTACCTGAGGTGTTTGAGATGAACGTATATCGAACCAATCGCTTCCAGTCCACCTCTGTAAAATCAAATCAGCAACGGGTAAATTATTTGTTTCGTCTTTATCGGAGTCTGTTGAATATCTCCAACCATAACCCATTTGCATTACAAAACCGTTTGTAACTGGTTCGTAATTAATATCAAGTGCTTTAACAGAAATTGAACGATGAACTTTGATTTCACCTTTTGTGAATGGTGGATAGGTTCTAGGTTTGATTCTAAATGTTAGTTCGTTGATTTTGCCTGCCAAATCAGGAGAATCAAAGGATACCCAAGTATAGGGGTTATTAAAAATTGTTCGACTTCCATCAATATTAATAAACGTTCGCCTGAAACTTCCTACAATTTCTGCATCGGGCGAATCGAATTGCGGGTCTTCATTTGCTGTAAATGTAAGTATATGTAAATTATTTGTGTCCGGTTCTGTCATTATGGGAGATTTTAGATAGAGTTCTCTATTAACAGTTACAGATTTAGTAAGTGTGATGCCATCAGATGTTTCATTTCGTAAAATAGCTAATTTTGTCGAATCTGAAGGCAATTCACCAGTTGACATCATCGAACCTGAACCGACATATCTAACCGTTATTTCTTTGCCGAAATTTGGTTCCGTAGATAATGAACTACCAACGTGTCTTATAATTAATACTGAATCGCCAATATCAAAGTTATTTTGTGCATCATTTCGGAAATCTCCTTTAGTTAATTCAAGTTTTTTCGTTATTTTAAATCCACCACCATTTACAACATCAACACCCTGCGAATTATCAATATTAAGATTAGTAAAATCTCCATCGCCGAAGATTGTCTGGGGATTCAAAATACCATTCAATCTGACATCACGTTTCCCAACAACTTGAGCTTGGGAATTTTGCACAGTAGATTTTGCATTTACTTCGACAGTATCAACTTTCAAAATAGTTCTATTAACAATGAGTGAATCAAGTGTTGCTAAGGGATTAATCCCATGAGCATTCCATAATGAATCCACATATTTGGGTGTTTGTCCTGTTACGAATAATTGATTGTAAACAATATTTGGAATTATCTGCTGATGTTCTGGACGATTAGCAATGAATTCTACTCTACCTCCTATTGTATCAGGCATCCCAATTAAACTACCCGAGCTGCGGATGCGAATAGTCCCTTCATTGACTATTTTCCCAGTCGTTTTGTCATTATTTAAAAGCGTCTGGGAAAATAGACATTGCGTAAATATTAAAAGGAATAATAATATGTTCGATATATATTTCAAAGTCAAAATTGGCTAATATTGTCAAATATTCAATTGTTTCTTATGCAATTCTTAAGATTACAATTGCTATGCCACAGATAATAAATCAACTACTCAAAATAATAAAAGATTGTCAAGTAATCAAATTATCAATTATTCATAAATTATGTTTATTTCATATTTTCTATTAATTTCCTAAAACTGCCAAAAGGCGGAGTTACTCCGCCTTTTGGTATTAGTAAATATAGCAATATTTCTTTAATCACCAATTTCAATTGTACTTCCAGTACTATTGGTTAATGAACCGGCATTATTAATTTGCGATATTCTGATTACTGGCGTATAAGTATTTGGTGGTAACACATATAAACCTTGCAAGCCAGTAGTTGATGTCCAGTTAGGTGCCCAACCGACAAATGCTTCGGTATTAGCGTTGTTCAAGCCATTGCCAATTCCTGATTGTGTACCTAAGACCAAGACAGTTCCACCAACGTTATCTTGGTTACCAATGAGCAAAGCTCTATCATCAGCAGTTATTGGCATATTCTCTGGTTCAATCAAGACACTATTAGCCAATACCCATCCGCCATTGCTTTGAACCAAACCTGGTGTAGT
>JBBISM010000273.1:0-2495 GCA_037441245.1 Ignavibacteria bacterium
CCCTGCTGGCTTATCAATAAGAGGAAAAGAGTTAATTGATCTTGATTGGAGTGGGAAACTCGAATATGTCAATTGTATTGTTGGCGGTGTCATTGACCAAAGATTTATGCCGGCTATACTCAAGGGCGTTATGGAAAAAATGACATACGGTCCTCTTACTGGCTCTTATGTGCGAGACATTCGAGTCGTTGTCTTCGATGGTAAAATGCACCCAGTTGATTCCAACGAAGCAGCATTCAAAACAGCTGGTATGATGGTCTTTAAGGAATGCTTTACTCAAGCTTCGCCCAAGATACTTGAACCTATTTATACAGTTGAAGTAAAAGTTCCTGAAGAATTTGTCGGTGATGTAATGAGCGATTTACCATCGAGAAGAGGCGTTATTCTCGGCATCGAGTCCGAAGGTAGATACCAAATTATCAAAGCAAGAATGCCTCTTGCTGAATTAGATAAATATGCTACCGGATTACGCTCAATGACTCAAGCAAAAGCCACTTACAATGCCGAATTTTTAGAATACCAAACTGTACCTCCTACTGTTCAGCAAGAACTTATTGAAGCTTATAAGCAACAGCAATTAGAAGAAGAATAAATATTGGCTTTTTATAATTTCAAGGCAGTCTTTTCAGAAAGATTGCCTTTTTTATATCGCACTTAATAGCAAATCAATGATTCCTTCAACGGTTTGCACTTTAGCGGTATATATTTTTTGAACACTATATTTCTCCAATGTTTTTGTTGTTATCGGTCCAATAGATATTACTTTTGAACTATTTAGAATCTTAATAGCTTCTTTCCCTATCATATTGAAAAAGTTAATAACAGTTGATGAACTGGTAAAGATTACAGCATCAGCACCATTGTTTGAAATATCTTTGATTACATCTGATTCTGGATTTCCCTGCAATGTTTTATATACTTCGCAAATTTCTAACTTTGCACCATTTTCAATCAGCGACTCATAAATAAAATCTTTTTCAAAATCTCCTTTTACCCTTAATATTTTCTTACCCGATAAATCAACAATCGTTTTCAGTCCATATATTAAATTCTCGCTTGTATATTTTTCGGGTATGTAATCAGCCATTATTGAATAGCTTTTTAGCTTATCAGCAGTTGCCTGCCCAATAACTGCTATTCGACTTCCAGCTAATGCTCTCCCATCCAAGCCTTCTCTAAATAGCTGTCGGAAGAAATATCTAACTCCATTTTCACTTGAGAAAATTATCCAATCAAATTTATTTTCTAATAATTCTGATAACTTTTTCGCTGGTTCGGTTAATTCAGTCTTTATCGTGGATAATTGCAAAACAATCGCACCTTCATCGCTTAACATTTTTCTTAATTTACTCGATTGCTCTACAGCTCTCGTAATAGCTATCCTTTTCCCAAAGAGCTTTTTTTTCTCGAACCAATTTATATATTCTCTCAATCCAACAGTTGGTCCAATTAGTATAATCACAGGTGATTGAATGTTATGTTCACTCGCTTTATTTTGCATTTCAGAAACGACTGTTATATATGTTTTTTGCTGTGGCAAAGTACCATTGCGTATTATTGCTACTGGAGTATTTGCAAGCATCCCATTGTTAATCAAAATATCGGCTATTTGACCAATATTTTTTGCCCCCATATAAATAACAAGAGTAGTATTTGGCATCTTGGCAAGCAAATCCCAAGGAACTTGCGAATTTTCCTTATCAGGCGATTCATGAGCAGTAACAAAAACACATTGAGTTACTAAATCCCTGTGCGTAAGCGGTATGCCAGCATAAGTAGAAGCACCCGAACCAGCCGTTACTCCAGGAATAATTTCAAAATCAACCTCAGAATTGACTAATTGCAATGCTTCTTCAGAGCCCCTTCCAAAAATCAAAGGGTCTCCACCTTTTAATCTTACGACAATCTTGCCTTGCATACTATATTCGATAAGCATTTGATTTATTTCTTCTTGTGGGTAAGTGTGCATTCCAGCTTGTTTGCCTACAAATATCTTTTCTGCGTTATCTTTGCAATAGCTGAGTAAATCCTTATTCGATAAAATATCATATAGTATAATATCCGCTACCTGCATAATCTCCTTTGCTTTAATAGTCAACAAACCCTCATCGCCAGGACCAGCTCCAACAATGAAAACTTTACCTTTTTTTTGCTCTACCATCAATTATTCTTATATTTATGAATAATAATATTCTAAAATATTAACATTTATCCAGTTAGTAAAAATAAAATTGATTTGATATCGAAAATCAATAAAAAAGGCGGTCTAAAAACCGCCCTATTAAATCATAAAATTCAGATAATCAATTTCTATTGCTATCTGACATCTTTTTAGCATCATCCTTAATTTCTTTATCCTCTAAAACAGTAGCATCAAAACCCAAGCTCTTAACGGCATATTCAATCATATCAGAGTTGATTTGATTTGGGTCATACTTTACTTTTAATTCTTTTTTCTCAATGTTCATCTCCGCTTCTTTGACGCCCTTTAACAT
>JBBISM010000274.1:0-959 GCA_037441245.1 Ignavibacteria bacterium
CGTTATCTTGGCTTCATCTACTTTTTGGGGAACAACAAGTAGTTTTTCGCTAATTTCAACAACAACTTGTGGTTTTTCTACATAGGCGAGTTGATTGGCTGGCAAAGGATTATAGTCAATTCCAGGATATTGCACTCTATCCTCAATAGGAAAAACTTCAGCAAATACTGGACCTGGAACATATTCTGGATTATAATAAAGAAGTTCTTCTTCGATATAATCTCGCTCCATCTTAATAGTAAAACCAATTCTTACCATAAAAGTATTCCAACTCGAGCCGAAATCACTCAAGACTGGTGTCCCAGCGTTTATTGATAAGAAAGGACAGAAAAATATTCTCCATTGATGTTGGAAATCAGCCAAAAATATATCGTACCCGCTCCCGATATGAAACCCTAAACGAGATTTTACATTACTATATTTCAAATTGAAATCCTGATCAATTCTACCAGTATTTTCATACTTTGTTACCTTTTTCGCATTTTGAGCGATCATTAGTTCAAAATTAAAACCTGCAAATAAATATAAATGATCCAAAGGCAAGCTAAATCTTACTGATGGAGACAACGTAACATAAGTGAAATTACTTTTAGCTTGGTATCTGAAGTTCCTTCGTTCAGGGTCATGTATGTACATTGTATCAGTGATAACATCAGTTTGAGCGATTGCGTGGCGATAATCCCAAAGGAACAAATCTATTATGGCACCCCAGTTGCTTCCTATTGGTAACCATTCACCCCTTAAACCAGCAAATAAACCTGCTCCTAATCCTTTCGGGTAATCGAATAGTATATTCGAATCATCAACTTCTCTTCCAGGGTTATACGGTATAGACAATTGGCTATAGTATGAATTAAAATTTACACCACCCGTAATACCATACCACCATTCGCTGAAACTTCTATTTAATTTGAGTGTATCCTGATTTGGCAACAAAACTCTATCCACAAACCTTCCAG
>JBBISM010000274.1:983-2451 GCA_037441245.1 Ignavibacteria bacterium
CAGCCATTAAAATAAATAGTACTGTGATGAAAATATAGATTGTTTTAATCATTAAATCATTTCATCATTTGATTATTATCAAAGTTAATAAGATAGAATAAATTTATAAAATAATTTCTGTATTTTTCTAAAATTTTTTAATTTATTTATCAACGGATTAAAAGAAATTTTTTAGAAATGGTGCTATTCGGACTTTTAACTAATGCATAATAAAGACCAGAAGGTAAAATAGAAACATCTATTTCAATAATATGAAATTATTGATTATTTTG
Organism: Ignavibacteria bacterium; assembly: GCA_037441245.1. Taxonomy (GTDB): domain Bacteria; phylum Bacteroidota; class Ignavibacteria; order Kapaibacteriales; family UBA2268; genus CALHGZ01. The sequence continues at coordinate 1,256 of JBBISM010000274.1, forward strand.
ATTGATATTTAAGTTTTGCACTTTCGCACTTATATTAAATAACTCAATAATATAGTTTCCATCTTCGATAGTAGAAATATTCAAAGTTAACCTATCGTCTATTATTTCGCTTTTCAAAGTAAAACCAAATGAATGTTTAGCAAATTTCAAAGTTCGTTGAGTATTTCCAACGCAATATTCCAGTATTGAAATTGAGCCATCTCCAGTTTCGATTGCAAATAAGCTATCATCTTCGATTTCGAACGATAGAATTCGAATCTCTTCAATCTTTCTATCACCTATAATTGCTTCACCAATGAATTTGCCCAAAGTATCAAATCTAAAGCCAATATCATTCATTTTGAGCAAGATTGTATCTTTACGATTGGATGTTTTTTTATAATCATTTGGAATAATTACATTAATCAATCTATTGGGAACCTCGATTTTTGCAGTTGCATTAAATGAATATTGCAAAAGTGATGCATTTTCAACTGTGCCAGAGAAAATTATGGGGATTTGAATATTTTCACCAGCATAGGCAAATAAATGGGGTATATAGATATATTCTCTATAACGGGCTTTACAATTGACTTCTGAAACAGATTCAATCATTCTAAAATTTTTCCAGAGTTTTATGCTACTATCTCTACCCGTTGTTACAATGGAATCCGCAGTATAAGAATATGAAGCTGATAAAATATCACCATTATGGCTAACTGCAACATCAATTTCTGCTAAAGTAGGCAAAAAATATTGCCGTAGAGTATCATCGAGCGAACCTGAAAGGGCTAATTTACCGTCTTTAGATATATCAACAGTTCTTACGTGACCGCTATGGCTTGCAAATCGTTTTAACTCCTCCTGAGTTTCTACATTCCACACTCTAACTGTTTTATCAACTCCGCAGGAAATCGCCCTTGTTCTATCTGGAGATAATTTTACAGACCAAATAGCTAATTCTGCACCGCTAATGCCATGACCAGAAATAATGAACTCATTAATTCCGGTATTGATATTAGTAAATATTATCATTCCGCCATAAGTAGCATTTATCAAATATTCGCCATCAAGAGAAATATCCAGCGAATAACTCTCCCAATTATCTGGATTCACAAATTCCAGGAGCTTGGTATCCCAACGATAGACGAAATTTTTTTTATCACTAGTGCTTGTGCCGATAGCGATTAGTCGCTTTTCATAGTTAACAGCTAAGC
>JBBISM010000275.1:0-2433 GCA_037441245.1 Ignavibacteria bacterium
GTTTCTTGCAATTGAAGCAATGATTATCAATGATATTACCGTGCAATTCCCATACTTTTGTAGAACCAGCCCGTTGGTGCAATCTATCCACATTTTGGGTGATTAAAACGAAATCAGAAAATAGGTTCTCCATTTCGGCAATTGCATAATGCCCTGCATTAGGTTCTGCATTATTTACAATTTCACGCCGATATTGGTACCATTGCCAAACTAATTCGGGATTAGACATAAATCCATTTGCGCTTGCAAGCTCGGCAGGATTAAACTGAGCCCATAGTCCATCGGGATCTCTAAACGTTTTAATTCCGCTTTCAGCAGAAACTCCAGCACCAGTTAGAACTGTTACTTTTTGGGCTTTTTGCAATGCTTCTAATAATGATTCAGGAATTTCCATTTTCTTCATCTATTTGTGAAAAACTACCTTTCAGGAGGCGGAGGCTCGCTCAAAATCATATTTGGTGATTCCTTCAAAGTATTCAAAGTGCGTTTTAATTGTATATTAGTCTCATTCAATTTTTGAAGAGCATCATTAAAATTAATTATTGCAATTTCAGTTCGGTAATTTAAATTATTTATTGTATTTCGCACTTGCCACATTGTCGAATCGTAGCCAACAATAATCCTTTCGGTTTGCTCATCAAGTTTCATTCCCACGATTTGCCTATTTAATTCTTTTGTAAAATCACTCAATTCATTAGTTATTTTCAATATATTTTGGCTCGATTTTGATAAATAATCAAGTATATTGGTAGTATCAGCTTTTTCAATCAAATTCTGAATATGCAATGAACTATTTCGAAAATTCTCTATTGTTTTGTAAATATCTGGATTTCTGAAAAATGTTGAAGTTGAACTAAGAAATTCGATAATTTCATCGGAAATGTTGCTCATATTAATTTGATTGAAATTAAATATCATTTCACGCATAGCGATTTCGATTTCTTCCAATCCCGAAGGAGACGATTTAATATATTTAAACTCAGGTGCAAATGATAAATCAGGATACATTCTTGCTATATTCCTATCGCTCGGGAAATGAAGTTGTAAAAATTTTCTGCCAGAAAGCCCCATTATTTCGGGTTTTACTCTTAAATCATCTGTTACCTCAATTTTCTTGTCAATTTGGAAGACAACTTCGATTAATCTGCCATCTGGAGCTACCCCGATGCTCGAAACCGTTCCTACCTCAACACCAAGATATTTGACAGGCGAACCCCTTTCAAGCCCCTCGACAGAGACCTCGAAATAAGTAACATAATAATTCCGCTCAATAAAAAATCTCGAAGCACCAAGCCATATTATAAAAAATATTGCTGTAACTGTTGCAGTAATTATAAATAATCCTATTAAAAATGTGCTTGTAAGTTTTGATTTTTTTCTTGCCATCTTACATAATTTAAGTTGAATCAACCTATTCGGTTAAAAAAATTATAAACAATTAAATCATCTTTATATTGTTTTAATTCATCGGGCGTTCCTTGAGAAACAATACTCTTTTGATGTTTATCCAGCAATATAACCCTATGAGCAATATTAAATATACTTGCAAGGTCGTGAGTTACAACTACAATAGTAGTCCCGAGAGCAGCATTCAAACTAATTATTAGCTTATCTAAAGATGCAGCGGTAACTGGGTCAAGTCCAGAAGATGGCTCATCTAAAAAAAGTATATCAGGGTCAAGAGCCATAGCTCTAGCTATAACAGCCCTTTTCCGCATCCCCCCACTCAATTCTGAAGGGAGATAAGTTTCAAAGCCGCTAAGCCCAACTAAGCTCAACTTTATATCTACAATTTTTGATATATCATCATCATCCAAATCAGTGAATTCCCTGAGAAGCAATTCAATATTTTCCTCAACGGTCATAGATGCAATCAGACCACCCGATTGGAATAATACTCCAAAACTTCGCATAACCTCAATACGCCTTATAGAATTCAAATTGGTAAAATTTACTCCGTTAATAAAAATATCGCCCGAATACGGAATTTCTAAACCAATTAATTGACGCATCAAACTCGATTTACCGCAACCACTCCCACCAACTATAATGAATATTTCCCCTTTCAGAATATCAAAGTTGACATCTTGAAGTATAACTGAGTTTCCATAAACAATCGAAAGGTCTCTTACTTCAATGATTTTATCCTTCATCATTAAATACCCAGAGATTGAAAAAGAAATGTAAATAATACATCAGCTATTATAATCAATAAAATTGACATAACAACAGATGCAGTCGTATATTTACCGACACTTTCAGCTCCGCCAGAAACCTGTAATCCCCTAAAGCACCCAACCGATGCAATAATAAACCCAAATATGATGCTTTTGCCAACTCCAGTGAATATATGGGCATAATTCAATGCTTTTTGTAATTGATTCAGATATGATACAATCGAAATATCTAAAGTTGACATTGCAGCAATCAAGC
>JBBISM010000276.1:0-2365 GCA_037441245.1 Ignavibacteria bacterium
GAAGATGAAGTTAAATATAGTACAGAAATAGATCCAGATGATGATTTACCTTTCTAACATTTTAATTGAATATGCCATATTTACTACTGTTCGATATTGATGGTACTATACTTAAATTTAAAGAAGGGATTTCGAAGCAAATTTTTTCTGAAATATTGACTGATATTTTCAACATATCGGTGAATCATGCAAAACTACCAGATTTCTCAGGCAAAACAGATTTACAGATATTAAAAGAAATCATTGCAGAATATAATCTAAACCAGGATATTATTTATCAAGATATAAATTCAATTTGGGATAGAATACTAAAAAAATTCGAGAAATACGCAGTAATAGATAATTATAATCTTTTGCCTGGAATTGAGCAATTAATATTTAAATTGAATAGCAATCAAAATTTCAGATTGGGTTTATTAACAGGAAACTTCAAAAAGAATGCATATCTCAAGCTCAGCATTTTCGATTTCGAGTATTATTTTCCAATTGGTTCATTTGGTTGCGATAATCCAGAACGCGATAAATTATTTGATATTGCAATTGAACGGGCAAATGAATATTGGCCTGGGTTATTTTTCAATAGTTTTAATACTTATATAATTGGTGATTCTCCGAAAGATATACAATGTGCTAAAGTTAATAATAGCCATTCAATCGCAGTTGCAACAGGCTATTTTTCATATAAAGAATTATATCAATTGAATCCAGATTTGATTTTTTATAATTTTGAAGATTACAATACAGTAATTAATCGAATAAATGAATATTGTCGCAAATTAGAGGCAAATAATGAAGGAAATAATAATTGCAATTGATGGTCCAGCTGGCTCAGGCAAAAGCACATCTGCAAGACTAACTGCTCAAAAATTAGGGTATTTATATATTGATACCGGTGCAATGTATAGAGCAGTTACACTTGCATTCATAAGAAGCAAAGCAGAATTTAACGAAGACAATATTTGTAAGATTGTGCAGAAAATCACCATTTCACTTAAATATTCAACAAATGGACAAATTACTTTCTTAAACGGCGAAGATGTATCGGAGGAGATTAGAACAGATTCTGTAACTCAATTAGTTAGCCCAATAAGTGCTTTCGAATGCGTTAGAAAAAAATTAGTTAGTCAACAACAGGAAATGGGGAAAAACGGTGGAGTAGTTATGGACGGCAGGGATATTGGAACAGTTGTATTCCCTGATGCTCAATTAAAAATCTTTTTGCTTGCCTCAATTGATGCAAGAGCAACAAGGAGACAATTAGAATTAAAACAAAAAAGGATAAACCTGACGTTTGAAGAGGTAAAACAACAAATCATCGAAAGAGATATTTATGATAGCACTCGGGAGATCAGCCCATTGAAAAAAGCCGATGATGCAATCGAAATTGATACCACAAATCTCACAATTCAGCATCAAACTGATCTTATCGTAAGTTTAGCTCAAAAAAGAATCCTGGAGCAACATTATGAATGAATTAATAGCATCTTTGGAAATAACTACATCACCTATTTTAAATGCACTTATTGTCGTTGCTGTATTTTTGATTATAGCTGTAATTATAGATTTATTCATACGCAAAGTTGTGATAAAAATAACCACACTAACTAAAACAGATTTTGATGATAAAATCATAAAAATTGTTCATAAACCCATATTCTTTACTATAATAGTCTCTGGAATACTTTATTCCATCTCCAACCTAATAACAGACGCAGAAACAGAGATTATTATCTCAAATATATTTTATTCAATCATTTGTTTGGTCTGGACTGTATCTATTATAAAGCTTACAAACTTATTTATCGCAAAAACAATTTTACGATTTTTCGATATTGCAGGGTTGAAAAAAGATATACTTCCCTTAATCGAGATGATAACAAAAGTTACAATTGTTGCAGTTTCGATTTTGGTTATATTATCAATCTGGAAAATAGACATTAGCCCAATCATTGCCTCTGCTGGAATTGCAAGTATTATATTGGCATTAGCAGCAAAAGACACAATAGCAAATTTTCTCGGTGGAATAAGCGTTTTTTTAGACAAACCATTTAAAATCGGCGATTATATTGAACTCGATAAAGGGCAAAGAGGCGAAGTTGTTGATATTGGTATGCGTTCAACAAGAATCAAGACAAGAGACGATATTCTAATTTCCATTCCAAATTCAATCATAGCTAATTCACAAATTGTCAATGAAAGCGCTCCAATACCTCAGTTTAGAGTTAGAATTCCTGTTGGAGTAGCTTATGGCAGCGATATTGAGCTTGTTGAAAAAACTTTAATCGAATTAGCAATGGAAAATGAGAACATTACAAAAGAGCCCACACCGAGAGCAAGATTCAGACAATTCGGCGATTCAAGTCTC
>JBBISM010000277.1:0-2361 GCA_037441245.1 Ignavibacteria bacterium
GCTCTTCCGATCTTAGTTTGTAATTGGAATCTCTAAATTTTGTGGAATTAACTATACTTGAAAATCTGACGATAGAAGGTTTTTGATTTGGTATTTCGATTCCGATTGTTCCTTTTCCAGGTATAGGGGCTATAATTCTTATACCGGGAGCTTTTAGTGCCATAGCTAAATCATCGGCTAAACCTTCTATTTTACTTATTTTGATTCCAGCCGCGGGCGTAAATTCATACTGGGTAACTACTGGTCCTGGTGTTACAGAAAGGTTTTCAATGTAAATCTTAAAAGTTTCAAGTTTTTGTTGTAGTATTAAAGCATTTTGTTGTAGTTCACTTTCGTCAATATACACTTCATCGTCTTTTTGGATTAATAGTGAAATTGATGGTGGTTGATAATCAATTTCTTCGTCGAAATGGGAATAATTACTTGATTGATTCTGGGAAAATTTTGGAAAGCTATCTTCTTTCTTCTGCGAATTTACGGTAATAATGAGATTATTCTTTTGTTCTTCTTCAGTATCATCCGCCGAATTTTCCAAATTGTTTAAGTCTTTGGGAAATGTATTTTCGGGGGGTTCATTCTGTTCGTAACTATTTGAATGAATAGTATTATCTTCAGAATATTTTAGATTTGAACCATTATCATTTTCGAAAAAATTTTCTTTTGGTAGAATGTCAATTACTGAGCCTGTTTCGAAATCGTTGCTGATAACATCATTCCGATTTATCGAATTGATAGAATTATCAACTTTATCAAATTCTTGCTTTGACTCTTGAATTTTGTGAATATGCTTATGACGGAAATTAATAATTGCAGAAGATTTTGAGGCTTTGTGGTTATCAGAATCCAATTCTTGTTCAGAATTGATTTTGGTTGTGGGAGAAGCCTTACTGATAATGATTTTTTCAGTGTGGAGCTTGTTATTGAAATTATCGAAATCGTTATTTGGGTTTAATTCATTAATTGATATAGTAAGGTTTCTACGGATAACTTTTGCTGGTTCGTCTTCGGTTAATTCAAAGTGATTGGCTGGGGTATTATTTTCAATGTTTTCATTTGTTTTGTCCTTATTTGCTTCATATTTCTTTGTGTGATTGTGTTTTAATAATTGTGAGATTTTCTGAAAGATGATTATAAAGAAAGATGAAGTTATGCGATAAATTGTATTAAATGATTTATTGATTAAATTGAGAAATTTGTCCAAATTTATGTTAGTCCCCAAAATAATTGTGAGAAAAGAAACAGCTAAGAAAATGATGATGGAACCAATATTACCCGCGAATTTTATTAGTGTTTTAGCGATGAAATATCCGGTAATGCCATACCACTCTTTTGGCAAATCATTTATTATTTCTGCGATAACGAGGCTTGCCATTAGACTTGCAAAGCAAAGAGCTAAAATTAAATAAGCTATAAATGCTCGGATAAGACTGTCCTTGATGAAAAATCTGAAGAAGAGATTTTTTGAAGCGATTATTAAAAAAAGAGGTATAAATATAGTGGAATACCCGAATGAAGCATTAATCAAGAAGTTCGCAATATTAGCACCTGCAATACCAAGCCAATTTTGCACTTCAGAAGGATTGTATTTAATACCCTCATTTCCTAAAATTGTTGAGAAAAGTTCTCGAATTGAAATATTAGTGAATGCTTCATCTAATCGTGAATAAGATACGAGGGAAAGAAAAATTAATATAGAGAGTGTGAATATCACAAGAGATATTGCTCTTAGCTCCCGTATTTTTTTTAAATCTTTTGAAGATGTTCTATCGTCTCGAGTTTTAAATTGTTTACCGATATTTTTGGAATCATTACTATATTTAATGACTACATTATTACGGTTTTGCATGCTTTGTCCCCCCAAATTCCTGCAAAACTAAAAAAGCAATATATGAAAAAAATAGATTAAATACTAATTTTCTTTATTATACCCGATTCAATAATTGGAACAATTTCAAATAAATCTTGAGATAGGCAATACTCAATATCACTATCGTAACCAGCTTCAATTAATCTTTTTGGGTGTTCACAATTCCTGATGAATGTATTCAAATTAATATTGTGTAATTGATAGAGGTCATCAGCAGCTAAAGAAGAATCTGATAGTTCACAATCGAATTTTTTAAAATACTGATAAAGGCACCAGCACAAAGAACATCTTCATAAGCCATTTTACCTTGATTGCCTGCACATAAGAAATACAGCACTGGATTATCATTACTAATAGCTGTTTTTATATAATTCAGTATTGCAGTAACATTAATAAAGCCCCCGATTAGTTTCAATTTGGCTTGTTTGGCCTTAAGAAAAGTTTTTGTTCCATTTGTTGTTGTTAGTATGATAGATTTATTCTTTACTCTCTCA
>JBBISM010000278.1:0-2354 GCA_037441245.1 Ignavibacteria bacterium
AATTGCTTCTTCAGGGCATACTTCTTCACAAAAACCACAAAAGATGCATCTTAGCATATTGATTTCGAATTTTTCGGGATATCTTTCTTTTTCTTTTTCAGTTTCGGCAGCTTGCACTTCAATTGCCAAAGCAGGACAAACTCTCGAGCAAAGCCCACAAGCAACGCATCGCTCGCCATCCTCCTCGAGCACTAATACGGGACGTCCTCGATATGAACCTGTTGGTTCAAATCTTTCCTCAGGGTATTGGCGTGTAAATTTGGGCTTGAACATATAACTAAATGTCAAACCCAATCCTTTGGCTATTTCTGGGATATAAAGTTTCTCCCAAAAATTTAATCTTTCTGCTTCTGAATTTTGGCGTTTATTCATTTATCTTACTTTGATTATTCAACATTTTTAAACGATAAAACTGACGCTATTAATAATAAATCATTTTACAAAATATACCACAACCGCTGTAACAACTATATTAATTATAGCTAAGGGCAACAATACTTTCCAACCAAGATTCATTAATTGGTCGTATCTGAATCTTGGAACTGACCATCTCACCCAGATAAAAAAGAATATTAGAACTGCCACCTTAATCACCAGAAAAGCAAATTGCGTTAATGCCATCGGCAAAGTGTGTGGTTCGAGACCAAGCCATTCTGGTGGGAATGGTATATGCCATCCTCCCAAAAATAACATAGCTATCAATGCCGATGCTGTTGCCATATTTGCATATTCAGCTAAGAAAAACATTCCAAATTTCATTCCACTGTATTCGGTATTAAAGCCACCGACAAGTTCTGGTTCTGCTTCTGGCAAATCGAAAGGGGCACGATTTGTCTCTGCAAAAGAAGATACTAAAAATATAATAAATCCGAGCGGTTGGATAAATATATTCCATCGCCAGCCTGCCTGATCTCTCACTAAATCAGTTAATGATAAAGAGCCAGTTATTAATATTACCGATACCAATGCTAAACCCATCGAAAGTTCGTATGATATCATTTGTGCCGATGAACGCAAACCTCCCAATAATGAATATTTATTATTCGATGACCAACCAGCCAACGTAATACCATAGACACCGACAGAAGTCATAGCCAATATAAATAGTACTCCAATATTAACATCGGGAGCAACTCCAAAATGTATGATTTTTTCATCAATTATAATATAATCTGCAAATGGAATGACCGCATAGACCGCAAATGCAACCCCAAGAGATATAATTGGTGCTAATCTATGAAACCATTTATCTGCCGCTGTTGGTATAATATCTTCTTTTAAAAATAATTTGAAAACATCAGCAAATGGTTGCAATAATCCAAATGGACCAACTCTATTTGGACCAATTCGTAGTTGAATAAATGCTGAAACTTTTCTTTCGACATAAACAGATGCAGCGGCAGCCAACAATAATAGCGAAATAATTATTAATCCTTTTACTCCTGCTTCAATCAATATCCAAGCTATTTCCGTCATAAAAATCCTTAAAGAATAATCAACTTCAATTAATTCGGTTTCAAATAATGAGATTCATATTTATGAATTTGCTTTGTGGGTTTATCAGTTTCACCAATAACAAAACCATCGTATTCATCGAGTAAACTATAGCTCATTCCAGCAAATTCTTTATAATTTTCGGTGATTAAGTTAAAGATATCTGATGATTTTGACCAATTCCACTCAACTGAAAACGCCTTTGCTAATAACTGAAGAATTTTCCAACTTTGCTTGCAATTTCTTTGCTCGTGATGAGTCCAGCGATCATTATCTGCACCAAACTTATCCAATCTGCTCATTTTCATACCCATAAATCTAAGATTTTCACGGGTAACGAGTGCTGGAGTAAAATGCTGGACTCGATTGTTAATGTTTGTATAGGTCCCTTCGTTTTCCGCATAAGTTGATGCAGGCAAGACAACATCAGCCAATTGGCTACTCTGATTATTGTTATAAGTATGAATTGCTAAGAATTCGAGATTGTTTAACGATTCAAGTATCATAGGATAATCTGAGAAATCTTCTTCCATTACATAAACTGCTTTAATTCTGCCATTTTGTATATTTTCAGTTAATTCTATTGCTTTCAATCCATCTTTTTCATTGAATATAATTTCACAACCATTTTCATTTGGCGTTTTATTTTTAACCCGTAAGAAATTATCTTCAAATGATTCATCAATATGCTTTAGATAATCAATATTCTTGCAATTCATCACTTCGTTGCAGAATTTTTTAAGCATATAATTATCTTCATTGGTTGCCTTAGCAGAGGCAATAAACATAATTTCTTCTGGCTTGAAACGTTTTAGATTTTTGGTTGTGAATTGAATTGCTTCGTTCCAAGATACCTTTTT
>JBBISM010000279.1:0-2348 GCA_037441245.1 Ignavibacteria bacterium
TTTTCGGAAGCATCGCTTAACTGGAACAATGAAGAAAACATTTTGAGCGTTATTCGTGAGTTTGTTAGACTCAGAGACAAATACTTGCGGGGAATGGAAAATGAAGAATACAATGAAATAGAAGAAATTGTTTGTTCTAGTGAAGATTTAGTTGGGTTTACTCATCAAACAAAATTTAAAAAAATTAAAAATGCAATTATTATAAACCTCAATCCAGAGGCAACTATTTATAGCAAACTGAAATTTAATCAGGAATATAATCAATTCTATGATTTAATCAATTCCCAGCGATACAATATAATTAATCGCAAAATGGTGATTGGTTTAGAACCGCTGGGGGTATTAATTGGTGAGATTAGGGCTAATCAATAGTAGGTATCTCAGTATTTTGGCCTGTTAGAAGGCTATTTTTTACTTTTTCTGATAATGTTAATATTGCGTCAACATAAGCATTGCTATTGTTATAATGGTATAGGGCTTTACGTTTTGAGTCATCTGAATTGCCCCATCCATTGCTTTTGAGATAATTAGCAACGCTGAAAACTGCATCGCCCATATGGAATAAATCTATGATGCCGTCTGCATTGCCGTCAATAGCCCAATTTAAGTAGCTCGAAGGTAAAAATTGTGAAATGCCGAATGCACCAGCCCATGAGCCATACAGAGAGAAAATATCAATAAGATTTTCTTTATATATCCTTTCAAGTGCGAGCAATTCTTTAATAGCCCAGTTAGATTTTTTTATTGAGCGATTGATGATTTTTTCTCGAATTGATTTCTCTCCTGATTTTGGACCTTTATGCTTGGCTAAATTATCCTTAACGTTTTTATTTATGTATTCAATTTGATTGGCTAATGCAGTATTTAAATAAACGCTTGGTACGTGAGATGTGCCGAGATAAGAGCCAAATTTTGTTTCTATCCAGATAATTGATGCGATGATTTCTTTAGGAATATTGAATATATCTTCGCATTTCTGAAATATATCAATGTTTTGCCGCAATATTTCTGATACAGTTCGTGCTGATTTGTCTGAATAGTGTGAGGAATAATCAACTTTTTGCATACTTTTAATAACATTGACACGGATATATTTCTCATCGAATTGTGTACTGGAGTGATTAATGAGCATTTGAACAAAATCGGGGTCTGCATTGTTTTCTAAAAGCAAATCAATTACTGGCTTGAAAATTGTTTCTTTATCTACGTTTTCGTTTGTATTGAAAAGAGAAAATGTTTCGTCGGTTTTGAATGAAAGAATAATTATTGTAATTAAAACTAAAAATAAATTCTGTAAAAATCTGCGATATTTTCTTTTTATTGTCATCAGTGATTGAGCTTAATCTTTCATGAAACATACGTTTGAAGCGATTATATGTTGTATTTTCGAGCAATATTTATGCCCGAATTGTTAAGATTGGATTAAGGTTTTCGCTAATTAGTTGTAATTAAATGAGATATATTATGGTTCCAATTATGATAATAAATTTGTTACTTATAAACAGACTATTTATCTTTGTACTTTCTTATGTAATCTTTTAGTTATATAAATCTGAAATGAAATTTTAAGAATTATTCTTGAGGAGCAATTTATGGGTTCAAAAGACAAAAAAGCGAAAAAGGACAAAGCAAAAGATTCGAAAAGTCCTAAATATGTATATTACTTTGGTTCTGGTAAGTCTGATGGCGATGCAAGTATGAAAAGCCTTCTTGGCGGTAAAGGAGCTAATTTAGCAGAAATGGTCAATTTGGGTCTGCCCGTGCCACCAGGATATACAATTACAACAGAAGTATGTACTTATTATTATGCAAACAATGAGACTTACCCTAAGACATTGTACAAAGAGGTTGATTCAGCCCAAAAAAGATTGGAAAAAGAAATGGGAGCTAAATTTGGCGATCCCGATAATCCACTATTAATTTCAGTGCGTTCTGGTGCAAGAGCTTCAATGCCAGGTATGATGGATACTGTATTAAATCTTGGGTTGAATGATATTACGATTCAAGGGTTGATAAAGAAATCAAATAATCCTCGTTTTGCTTATGATGCTTATCGTCGCTTTGTTGCGATGTATGGGGATGTTGTATTGGGTTTAAAACCAGAGACAAAAGATGATGAAGATCCATTCGAAGTGATTCTCGAAAGAAAGAAAAAAGAACGTGGAGTAACCCTCGATATAGAACTTAGTGCTGGTGACCTCAAAGAATTAGTATATGAATTTAAAGCCGCAATAAAAGAGAAGTTGAACATTGATTTTCCCGAAGACCCTAAAGAACAGTTATGGGGAGCAATCGGAGCAGTTTTTGGTTCCTGGATGAATAATAGAGCTATAGTCTATAGAAAACTC
>JBBISM010000280.1:0-2313 GCA_037441245.1 Ignavibacteria bacterium
CATAATCTTTTCAGACAAACAGACAAAGGAACGTTTCGATAGAATTTATTTTGCAGAAACCGATGGTGCTATTAAAAATATTATTGATTTAGCTCATGATTTCTCTACCTTCAAAGACTTGCAAAATCAAAACAAAAGAATTTCAAAAAATAAGACTGATAATTAGTCTCAAAATACTCACTCCTTATTAGTGAATTGAATATCATAAAGTTTGCGGTATAATCCTTTATTAGCTATTAAATCTGAGTGCTTTCCTCGTTCGAGAATTCTTCCAGCATCAAAAACGATGATTTCGTCGCAATCTATTATTGTTGATAGTCTATGAGCGACAATAACAGCTGTTCTATCTTTTAATGCATCATTAATAGCTTCTTGAACAACCTTCTCAGATTCAGCATCTAATGCTGAAGTCGCTTCATCGAAAATTATTATCTCTGGATTTCTTACTAATGCTCTTGCAATAGAAATACGCTGTTTTTCGCCCCCCGAAAGTAATACTCCTCTATCACCAATATTCGTATCAAAACCCTTTGGAAATTTCATTATGAAGTCATAAGCATTTGCATATTTCGCTGCCCGTTCAATCTCCTCAAAACTAACATTATCATATCCAAAAGCAATATTATTAGCAATGCTATCATTAAATAGCATACTTTCTTGCCCAACGATACCAAATCTTGACCTATAGCTTTCGATATTAAAGTGGTGTATATCCACTCCATCAAGCAAAATAGCACCATCCGATGGATCATAGAATCGTATTAACAAATCTAAAATAGTTGACTTACCGCTCCCACTCGGTCCGACGAGTGCAATCTTTTTTGATTTAGGAATTGTAAATGAAATATTATCCAAAACTTTGAAATCATCATAAGCAAAGCTGACATTACAAAAGTCAATCGCATCCTTAAATTGAATTCTATCAGTCTTGCCAGAAGTAACGGAAGATTTCTTACTCAATATTTTATTTACACGAGACGAAGATATCAAACCACGCTGCCATTGAGCAATCGAGTTGACAACTGTTGCGATAGGACTCATAATTGCAAATAGAAAGAATAAAAATGCCATCAAATTATCTGGGGTCATCTCCCCATTCAATACTTCTTTACCGCCAATAATCAGAACTATTGACAAAGCTGATATTGCTAATATTTCGCTCATTGATGGTATTAATGAGATAATTTTCTGGTGTTTTACTGCTGATTTTACGTATTTGCCAGTATCATCGAAAAACCTAATATTTGAACTCTTTTCTGCGTTATATGCTTTGACAACTCTTATGCCCGAAATTGTTTCCTGCATTGTTGTTGTATAATCTGCCATTGCTGTTTGCATTCGTGAAGCATAACGACGTAAAAATTTTATCGAATATCGTATTAAAATAAAACTGATAAAGCTGGTACTGAAAGCAATCAAAGTCAATTTAATCGAAATGCCCATCAGCAAAATAAGAAAGAGAATTATTTGAAGGAATTCCCGCCAAATAATTGTCATTGATGATACAGTTGTACTATTCAGAACCTGCACATCATTGGAAATAATTGATATAAGAGAACCCTCCTTATTTTTCGAAAAGAAATCAACAGATAATGACGTTAAATTGCTAAATACCTTATCCCTGATATGCTTGATTATACCTTCTTCTAACTTGACATTGCAAATCGAACCAAGATATTTGAATATATTCTTCAAAATAAATACAAAAATTATCAGAATGCTTAAATTTAATAGCGTATATTCTACGCCCTTATCTGACTTAATCAATAACTCGATTAAAGAATAAAATTGGGATTGGATATCTTCTAAAAAATTTGCAGATTCAGATTGAGTAGTTCCTTCGACTTTGAAAATAACAGAGAAGACAGGCTTAACTAAACCAATTGCCAAAGCATTCAGAAGAGAAAATATACCATTTAATAGAATTGTTAGAACCAAGAGCCATTTGAAAGGCTTGATAAATGAGAAGATTAAAATGAATAGACCAGCAAAATTCAGTTTTTCATCTTCAGGTGAGTCAACCATATTTTTCAACGCATTAAATTATTTATTGCTCTCGGCAACTAATAGCTTAATCTGACGCATAAGCTCTTTTTCATCTCCAGGAGCATATCCATTATGCTCCCATACTATCTCGCCTTTGCCGTTAAGCAAAAAAGTGTGGGGTGGATTATTTACATTCATTGACCTTCTTAAATCACTATTTTCATCAAGTAAAACTTCATATTTCCATCCTCGTCCTTTTATAAATGGGGCTACTTTTCGACTATTGCGAGAATCGTCAATCGAAACAGCAAAAATTTTAACTCCAGT
>JBBISM010000281.1:0-923 GCA_037441245.1 Ignavibacteria bacterium
ATTTATTCTATGATTGATAATGGCTATAAAGGTATTGTAATTGCTGGAACTGGTTTGGGACACGTCAATAAACCATTATATCCAGCCCTAAAAAAATGCCAGGAAAATAACATCGCGGTTTATATGACAGTCCAAACTTTATGGGGATATGTACAAATGTATGTTTATGACACCGGTAGAGATATGATGGAACTGGGCGTTGTTCCCGCAGCTAATATGCTTCCCGAAGTTGCTTATGTTAAGTTGGGATGGGCTTTAGGTCAAACAGGTGACCTCGAAGAAATCAAAAAAATTATGCTTACTCCAATCGCTGGAGAAATAACCGAACGAGAACCAAGCAATGGTTACTTAGTCTTTCAAGGAGGAATTCCAGAAGTCGAGGAATTTATCTCCAAATATAAAAAATAATTCATCGTTAGTCAATTAAGTTTGCATAATTTATCAATGAATTTAATATGGACTTCCAGTTAAATAAAATAGATGATTATCTTTGGGAAATACCCGTTACATCTCGCAAAGATATGCGGGTGCCAGCAAGAATTTTCGCAAGCAGTGATATGCTCGAACACATTAAAGCTGATAAATCTCTTCAACAGCTTGTCAATGTCTCGACATTGCCTGGAATACATTCCTTCGCTGTAGTTATGCCAGACGTTCACGAAGGATATGGATTCCCAATTGGTGCTGTTGCTGCTATTGATTACGATGAAGGGATTATTTCCCCCGGAGGTATTGGATACGATATTAACTGTGGAGTAAGATTACTGAAAACACAGATTCATCACAAGGATATTACTAAACATTTAGAAAAAATCACCAAAGAATTTTATAATATGATACCCTCTGGAGTGGGTAAAAGCGGTAAATTCAAATTAAATGATAAAGATTTAAACAAAGTTTTAGATACTGGTGTGAAATGGGCA
>JBBISM010000281.1:940-2273 GCA_037441245.1 Ignavibacteria bacterium
ATACATAGAATCCAACGGAAGTTTAAACACCGCTGATTCTTATAAAATCTCCAAGCAAGCCAAAGATAGGGGCTATGATCAATTAGGCACAATGGGTGCGGGAAATCATTTTGTTGAGATTGATAAAATTGAAAAAATATACGACCAAACTGTTGCAGAAGTGCTCGGTTTGTTCGAAGGACAGACAGTAATACAAATACACACTGGCTCAAGGGGTTTGGGGCATCAAGTAGCAACTGATTATATCAAACAAATGCTTCAATATGCTTCTCAAAATTACTTGAATTTGCCTGATAGAGAATTGTCTTATGCACCTTTAAATTCAGAGATTGGCAAAAGTTATTTTTCCGCTATGTGTGCATCGGCTAATTTTGCCTGGACAAACCGACAACTCATAACCTGGGAAATTCGAGAAGCTTGGAAAAATGTGCTCGGCAAAAGCAGTAGTAAAATAGATATTCTCTATGATGTAGCTCATAACATTGCGAAAATCGAAAAACATACTATCAATGGGCAGGTTAAAAAACTTATTGTTCATCGCAAAGGTGCAACGAGAGCATTCCCTGCTCACCATCCAGAAATTCCTATTAAATATCGTTCAGTAGGTCAACCAGTACTTATACCAGGTAGTATGGGTACATCTTCTTATGTTCTAATTGGCTTGGAAGATGCTATGCTCAAATCTTTTGGCTCAACCTGTCACGGGGCTGGTAGAATGATGTCAAGAACCAAAGCAAGAAAATTATTTGATGGGAATAAACTTCTTAAAGATTTGAAAAGTAGGGGTATCGAAGTTATTACAGGTTCAATAAAAGGATTGACCGAAGAAGCGCCCGAAGCTTATAAAAACATAAGCAGTGTCGTTGATATTGTTGATAAAGCAAATATTGCAAAAAAAATTGCTCAACTCAAACCGCTGGCTGTTATCAAAGGTTAATTAATTAGTTTAATAAAGTGCCCGCCCTTCCGCTTGTTACTGAGTTAATTAGACTCGTAAATATATCAATTTTTGATATAAATATTTCCGCCCTAATCTCGATAGCATCAGAGTAAAACAAATCATATTTAACAGCAAGGTCATCAATAACTTTTTTTACAGAGTGAAAATCATCGTAAGTACATAAAACTCTAACAGTTTGAGTGCGATATATTTCTTTACGAACAGCATTCTTTAGCAATTCCGATGCAGATTGTGAGTATGCCTTAGCTAACCCCCCAATCCCGAGCTTAACGCTTCCGAAATATCTCGTAATAGTTACGATAATATCACTCAAACCCGCCTTTTGAATTGCAAATAGTATTGGTTTACCAGCCGTACCTGCTGGCTCTCCAT
>JBBISM010000282.1:0-1574 GCA_037441245.1 Ignavibacteria bacterium
AATCATTGGAAGTGCCGTAATAATTGGTACCGCTATTGATGCAAAAATGATTAACTTCAGTCCTACTAACCGTATCCAATTTGATTTGGGAAATTGATTGATAGAAAATCATTAAATTAATTATTGGTATCAAAATTATAAATCTATTCATTGTATAGCTTCTATATAATTATTAGTATATTTGCAATTATAAACAATCATTATGCCATATTTTCGAATTACGATTTTTACAAAATTAAAAGATACAATTTTTTTATTAGTTCATAACACAAAGGGTTAACAATATGGAAAAATTTAAAAATTACATTGATGGTCAATGGGTAGATGCAATATCAGGCAAGACTTTTCAAAATATTAATCCTGCAAATACACAAGATATCATTGGTGAATTTGCATTTTCCGATAAAGAAGATGTAGATAATGCAGTAGCTTCATCCAAAAGAGCTTTTAAGAGTTGGAGACTTATTCCAGCTCCAAAAAGGGGAGATTTATTGCGTAAAGTGGGTGATATTTTCACAAGACGAAAATCTGAAATTGCAAAAATTATGACACGAGAGATGGGCAAACCAGTATTTGAAACAGAAGGAGACGTCCAAGAAGCTATTGACACAGCTTATTATGCTGCTTCTGAAACAAGACGGCTTTTCGGTAAAACTGCTCCCAGTGAAATGTTCAACAAGGCGAATTTATCATTCCGAGTACCAGTAGGTGTATGTGGAGTGATAACTGCTTTTAATTTTCCGATAGCAGTGCCGTCATGGAAAATTTTGCCAGCTATTGCAGCTGGTAATACGGTTATATTCAAGCCATCGAAAGATACACCGCATTCGGGGGTAATTTTCGCTGAAATTTTCGAGGAAGCAGGATTGCCGCCAGGTGTTTTTAATCTATTATTAGGAAAGGGTTCAATGGGCAATCACATTGTTGAGCATCCTGATGTTAGATTGATTGGTTTTACGGGTTCAACTGATATCGGATGTAAAATCGGTGAAGTTTGCGGGCGTATGAATAAAATATGTTCACTTGAAATGGGAGGCAAAAATGCTCAAGTCGTTATGCCATCAGCAAATCCCGAACTTGCAGTTGATGGTGTTTTATGGGGTGCTTTTGGCACTACTGGACAGCGTTGCACCGCTACTTCAAGACTAATTGTCCATCGAGATATTTATGAAAACTTTTTAGAGTTATTGAAAAATCGAGCGCTAAAGCTAAAACTTGGAGATGGCTTGGTTGAAGGAACTGAGGTCGGTCCGGTTATCCACGAAAATTCGTTGAAAAATATTGAGAAATATGTACAGATTGCCTTGGACGAAGGTGGGCGTTTGATTTGTGGAGGGAAAAGAGCAATAGAAGGTGAATTAGCTAATGGTTATTTTTATTACCCGACTATTATTGCGGATGTAACACCCGATATGACAATCTTTAAGGAGGAGATTTTTGGACCTGTTCTTGAAGTAACCAAAGCTGATTCATTTGAACACGCTATTGAACTGCACAATGACTGTCTTTATGGATTATCATCATCAATCTATACAAATGATATAAATGAATCTTTCTTGTTTATAAGAGATGCT
>JBBISM010000282.1:1589-2249 GCA_037441245.1 Ignavibacteria bacterium
ATCTTATATCAATTCGCCGACTATTGGTGCTGAAGCCCATATGCCTTTCGGTGGAGTCAAAGGTACTGGTAATGGACATAGAGAAGGTGGTTGGACTGTTTTCGATATTTTCACTGAATGGAAAACTGTTTATATTGACTATTCAAACAAATTACAAAGAGCTCAAATAGATAATTACTAACATTCAAATAAATTATTTATTAAATTGTCTAACATAAGGGGTATCAAACCCCTTTATTTAATTATAGTTAATTTATTAATCTGGGAGGATGATAGGTTTATTATGAAATCGAATGAAATTCGGCAAACTTTTATGAATTTTTTCCGAAGTAAAGAGCATAAAATAGTGCCAAGTGCTTCAGTAATACCTTATGGAGATCCAACATTATTATTCACAAATGCGGGGATGAATCAATTCAAAGATATATTTCTTGGTAAGGGGTCAAGAGGTTTTTCGAGGGTTGCAAATACACAAAAATGTATCAGAGTGAGCGGAAAACATAATGATTTAGAAGAAGTCGGTATAGATACATATCATCACACTTTTTTCGAAATGCTCGGGAATTGGAGTTTTGGAGATTACTACAAAGAAGAGGCAATTCATTGGGCTTGGGAATTATTAACCGAAGTATGGGAATTGCCTGTTGACCGTTTGCATGC
>JBBISM010000283.1:0-2198 GCA_037441245.1 Ignavibacteria bacterium
AACGGTTCACTTCTATAACGGATTAAATCAATTCCCATTTTTCAGAGGTTTCAAAATGATATTCCTATCAAAAATACTGCAATAATTATAACTGCTGATTTGTAAAATTTTTCGAACATAAAACCTCCAAATTTTAATAAAAAATTACTTATGATTATTCTCAATATTCAATAAATCAGAAAACCAATTATGCAATTCATTCATTGACGTGAAGTTTTTGGGAATACGATTTTCAATATCATCCCAACAACCATCAAGAGACATTAATTTAAATGCTTCTCCTGTACGTCTTGAGAATTTAGCTAATGATGAATTGAAAAAAGAACTATCTACATTTATATGATCAAAATAAGTACTGTTTGAATTTCTTTTAGAATTTATTAGCTTACTCCAATGTTTACGAATTTCATTTTTTTCTGCTATATCTATTATTTCAAGATCGGAAATAACATAATTCCTATCATTGATGAATCCTTTCCGAATAATTGAAACTGCCTCAACATCTGTTTTCGGAGCTGAATATCCAAAAACGGTCATTATTGCACTATGATTTAAATATCCTGATATTATTTCCCATTGATCTTTGATGTATGAATCATCATTGTATCCTTTTTTATGTATTGGGTAAAGTAATTTTAAGGGCTCAAATGGTTTATTACAATGATTGCATAATACATTTTTGGGTCCAACAGTTTTACTATTTTTACAAATACCAATGGCAACACTCCCATGAAGAAAAGCTAAACGAGGTAGATTTGATGTAATTTTTTTATTTCTTAGATATGCTTGCCAAAGAAATGGATCCCAATTAAATGTAGCAATTATATCTTTATTTCTTAATGAGAGAATTAAATAATCATATATAGTAGGGGATTCCGGTAATTGCAAAGCAGAAAAATACCTATAAATCTTTTCTTCCATATTTTTCAATGTTTTATCATGAGGATTCTTATCATATAAATTACTAAATAATTTTTCAAAGTCTTTACAACATTTGAGATTCAATGGTAAATCCATTAATTCTTCTTTTAAGTCAATTGTTTCATGAATATTTCTTAATAATGGTATTTTCTTATTATTAACCTCAGGATTTAAAGAACAGGATGCAATGCTTGCTCCTGTACCTAGTATTACAACATGAACATAGCCATCATTAATTGTATTTATAAGATCCTGATTATTCATAATTATTTCAAATTATTTGAAGCATAAATATTAAAATTGATATACACTACCGGCGGCACCGGTACTCCACCCGAATAAACCACTTCCACCTTGCTTGGCTCGCTTATTTGTTCGTTGCGTTGTGCCTTGTAATATTTATATTATTATACCAATTCATACTTTAAGTTCTCAAGAAAAACGGGCGGCACTTTTCCTTTTCCAATATTTTCCTTCGCATCAAGAATTTCAATCTTAACAAGAACTTCTCCCTTCCCAAAATCGAGTGCGATATCCTCGGACAATTGAACAGTTCTCACTTGGGCAACGTTTTCAATCAATTCTATATAAATCGTATCAGCTTGTGGGTCATAGCTTATTTTCATTTTTTCACCTAAAAATAAAAAGTATAAACTGTGATAACAATTATTTCATCAACTTCCTCAACTATCACAGGAGCAACTTGCTTAATTGGATAGGAAGTGTCAATCCAAGTATTATTTTAAGAAAAGTTAGGTCTGCACATAATTTTATTTCCCTTGGCTTGTTCGCGCTTACCAAATTCAATTGCTTCAATAACCTCATCTTTATTGGTGCCACGTTTTTCAATTCTTTTCAGAGCATGATTAGTAAATACAATCTTCTTATCCATTTTATTCTATGCCTGATTAACCACTGCCATATTGCTTGGCTCGCTTATTTGTTCGTTGCGTTGGGCTATTACACGATAAAAAAGCATTTTGCAGGGAATTTGCCCGGTATGCTCGAAATTTGCTATAATTTGTAGGCTATATTTATATTTCATAAGATAATCCCGCTTTACAAAATTATATACATTCATATGTAAAGATAATAAAAAAATATTAAATAAAATGTTAGAAAAGATTGTGTCAAGTGTAACACCGATTGTTATGTTTAATGACAATCTTGGTGGGACGCATAAATTTTATAAATTAATATCAAAAGCAAAAATCGATTTTATAAAAAAATATTTTGTTGATAAAATCATAATATATGAGATAGATGAGATGTTTACA
>JBBISM010000284.1:0-2196 GCA_037441245.1 Ignavibacteria bacterium
TACAGATGAAGGTGGTATCACCCAATTCCAAAAAAAAATTGTTGATAATACCATTTCAATTAACGTCAGTTATGGTAAATACAAACAATTTGATAATATCTACTATCCAACTAAAATTGATTTGAAACTAATGAATGGAAATATAGAATTCAAAGTAAACTCTATTAAAAAAGTAGATAAATTCGATTCACCTTTTAGCTTTACTATTCCATTGGGTATTGAAAGACTATATATTGATTAAAAAATTGAATATTAAGTTAACCATATCGAGTACAATTTTGTACATAATCTGTTCAATTCTTTTTCTTAATAATTTGCTCGCTGATGAGCAAATCATTACGTACAACGAAACAACAGAGCAAGAATTAAAAGATACACTTAATCCCAAAACTCAAACTAAAACAGGCATAGATACAGTCGTCATCTATCGGGCTGATGATGTAATCATTTTTGATGTCCAAAGAAAAATTATGACTTTACGTGGTAAATCATCTATTGAAATGAAAAATCAAAAGCTTAATGCTGAGATTCTTGAATTGGATTTTGAGAATTCAATGCTGAAAGCTGAAGGAGTAAGAGATTCAAATAACAAATTAATAGGAATACCCCATTTTATTGAGGCAAGCGAAGAATATTTCGGTACAAATATTATTTATAATTTCAGAACAAACAGAGGAACAATTACTTATGGCGAGACTGAATTGGGTGAAGGCTTCTATTTTGGTACAAAAATTAAACGAATTTCAGAAAATGAGCTATTTGTAAAGGATGGAT
Organism: Ignavibacteria bacterium; assembly: GCA_037441245.1. Classification (GTDB taxonomy): domain Bacteria; phylum Bacteroidota; class Ignavibacteria; order Kapaibacteriales; family UBA2268; genus CALHGZ01. Next base: position 775 of record JBBISM010000284.1, read on the forward strand.
ACTACACAACTTGCGATGCTCCTCACCCACATTTTTATTTTGGCTCACCAGAAATGAAAGTAGCACTTCACGACCGGATATTCATTGACCCAATAATTTTTTATGTTGAAGATATGCCTATTTTTGCTGTACCTTTCGGATTGTTTTTCCCGAGTAAGAGCGGTCGTCAATCTGGTATTATCATACCATCGTTTTTCTTTTCACAAAATAGAGGCGTCGTATTAAATGAATTAGGAGTATATTTAGCTTTAAGCGATTATTATGATACTAAGTTTTCTGTTGACTTTTTTTCGAAGGGCGGTTATATATTAAAAAACTTTTCGCAATGGCATTTGATAAATCATTTTTCTGGAAATTTACGATTTGAATGGGGACGCACAAGACTATCTCCTGACCAGGAGTTCGAGCAAAGATATAGTATTGGTCTTTACCATAATCATCAATTGACCCCATTCTCAAAATTTGATGCAAGACTTGATTTCCGTTCGCAAGATTACAATAGAAATACCAGCTTCAATATATTCGAAACAACCCAACAAAATATAACATCAAATGCCTCATACTCAACAAGGTTCGAGGATGGCTCGAGCTTCTCTGTATCGTTTGAACGAGATCAAAACATAATTACAGATGAATATACACAAACCCTACCTCGAATGTCTTACATCATCTCAAATCTCTATCCTTTGCGTAGCCTTGTATCCCCAAAGAATTGGATGCGGGATATAACCTTTAGCTATAATACATCATTGCAAAGATTTGAACAATACAGAAGAAAAATTGAAATAATTGAACAGAATGCCGACACAAGCTTTGAAAAATCGTTTAGAGCATTTATCAGCCACTCCCCTGCAATCTCAATTTCGCCTAAACTCGGATATTTCACTATTCAACCATTTATATCTTTTTCAGCTAACAATTATTTCAGGCAACTAACGAGAGCATATAATATTGAGGATTCCACTACGAGAGATGAGCTGAAAGATGGATTCTTCACTGAATATAACTATTCACTCGGATTATCATTTCAAACAACTCTATATGGCATTGCTGATGATAGAAATCCATTATTATATTTGCTCAAACCATCGCAGTTGGGCTTCAAAGCAATCCGCCATATGTGGCAACCTCGCATTACGTACTCATATAGACCCGATCAATCTGACCCTAAATTTGGTTTTTATGGCAAATACTTCGATTTAAAGCGAAATCAAGAAGTAATATATTCAAGATTTGAATATGATGGCGGCGGTTTAGCATCGAGAGGACTATCGCAAAGTATTTCTTATCGAGATTTGCACAGATTTGAAATAAAAAAACCAGGAAAGGACACATTACCTGACAAAAATATAGAATTACTCGAATTAACATTTGCTACAAATTATAATTTTGCAGCTGATTCTATCAAATTCGATAGAATTG
>JBBISM010000285.1:0-2175 GCA_037441245.1 Ignavibacteria bacterium
CACTAAATCATATACCAATTCTAAGTTGTTTGTTCAACATCATCATAAGGAGGTGTATGCAATATTATTCCATCAATTTTATATTATGTTCAACAATTTCGGAGGCAATCAAAATCACTGTTGAGAATATGCATTCGGGCCAAAATAGTTTTAAAAACTTTATTGACCCGCAAGAAACAAACACTCATTTAAGAGAATCAATTGATAAAATATATGATTTTATCTTTGCTCAAGACCAGTCAAATCCTCCGGATATGCGTTCCGCACAAATAAAAAATTTGTCTGTTAAATGTATCTGTGATGAATTTTCAATATTTTGGAAACCTCAGACATATCCTGATGTTGATTATAATTTTGAGAATTTTTCGTATCCTTTTAGAAATTTGGAGGATAGATACAGGATTTATTGGAATGGCAATTTAATCGCAACAGTCAGCAATGCAATACATACTTATCAATTGTCAACAGATTGTGGTTGTCAATATCCCATTCCTGAAGGTGTCTGGATGGTTATAGCTTATCAAAGCGTTGCTGGCAATTCTTATAAAGGACTTGTATATGCCTATCCATCAATGGAAAAGCAGGGTCAAGACAATGATAGAATTTATAACACAGAAAGTATGATCCATTCAGTAGAAATATTTCCCAATCCAAATTTCGGGAATCGGGAATTACAAATCCGGCTCTACGAAAATGCTCGACTTGAGATTCGAACTTATGATATAAACGGTAATGAGTTTGGCCAAATGAGAATAGATTTGACTAGTGGCATAAATCATTGTGTTTAACTTGGAAATATTGAAGATTTAATCTCAGGACAATATTTTTTGAAGTTGATTGTCGTTTCCGATAGTGGTAAAGTGGAGATTAAATGTTTACCTTTCATTGTAACTAAATAATTACTATAATTAATGAGGCAGAAAATGAAACGATTTAATTTAATATTTGTAATGTTCCAACTCTTTTTATCATCATTGTACTCACATTGGGAAGAGTGTAATAATGGACTATTGAATCTTTATACCGACTGTCTTGCAACTAAAGGAAATGTTATTTATGCTGGCACTAAATCAGGTATATTTTATTCTACCGATAAAGGAGATAACTGGGAATTACTCAATGAGACTCTATCAAATTTATGGGTTAGATGCATCGCTATAGATGATACCAAAATGATTGTTGGTACTAATGGCGGATTGTTTGTTTCTACGGATGCTGGTGTAAATTTCATTCGAAAATTTAATGGATTGCCAAATAATAGTTTCGGTTATACCTCAATTGTTATAACGGACAGTGTTTTCATTGTAGGTATTTATGAACGTGGTGTTTATTTTTCAACAGATAATGGAGATACTTGGATCCAAAGAAATAATGGGATACAGAGCAAACAGGATTTACTTATTACATCTATCAAAGATAAATTTTTTGCTGGTACAAATGAAGATACCTACATTTCAACAAATTATGGATATAATTGGATACCTACTGGTCTTAAATATATGGCTGTCAGAGCATTTGCTACTGATGATACTAATCTTTGGGTTGGTTCTTTAAAAGGTGTTTATCTCTCAACTAATTACGGAGAAAGTTGGATAGATAAAAATTATGAACTGGAAAATACGATAATATTATCGTTAATAGTCAATAGCAATATCGTCTTTATAGGAACGGGGGTCAGGGGTTCAAGCCCAGCAAGCGTATATGTCTCTACTGATTATGGTAATAATTGGGTGAATAAAAACATCGGGTTGTCGCCGGAACTTGTTTTGGTATTAGCATTAATCATAAGAGGAGAATATGTGTTCGCGGGTACTGATTCAGGTATATACAGGGCAAAGCTTTCTGAAATTACTGATGTCGAAGACGATGAGATGGCAAGCATTCCCCTCGCCCTCCACCCCAATCCTGCATCGGAATATATAGAAATTAATATCGAGAGATGTCCGACACTTTCAAAGTGTCGGACATCTGTAATCCGAATTTACAATGCACTCGGCGAATGCGTAATCAATTACGAATTACGAATTACGAATTACGATAAAAATGCAAGGATTGATGTATCGCATCTGCCTGCTGGTATATATTATTTGCGATTTGGACGAGTGGGAAAGATGTTTGTAAAGATGTGAGCACAAAAAGTAGAACAAGCATCCCTGCTTGTTCATTCTATATAGT
>JBBISM010000286.1:0-2162 GCA_037441245.1 Ignavibacteria bacterium
AATAGAGATTTAGAAGGGTACTTCAACCCAGATTTGAATATGAGCGGATTAATAAATACTAGAGACTTTAACTTTGGTTGGAATAATCGTGGAAAGCAGACATTAGTACCATAATTTGCAGATTACACCATGTTAAAATGCAATATAATAAAAAAACAAATACAAGTCAAGAAAAAAATGCAAAATATTATACAATTGGCGAATATTATCCATCATTAATAAAATATATTGAAAATTTAATTTTAAAGTCATAAATGCATTTTAAAAAATATATAACAATTATATCTCTATGCTTGATTATAACAGCTGTTGGCCATTCTCAAAGCGTTGATACACTTGCAATAGTGCGTGTTGAGAACATTTTATTAATACAACCAGACACATTGCAATTTGATTTACGTTTATACCGCAATTCTGATAAATGGTCAAAATGGGCAAATGGTACGTTTCAATTAAATTTAGGCGATGCAACATTAAAAGTTGATGAGAATAATTCAATTATTGAATATATTTCGGGGTCCTCGCAATTAAGAGTATTTCCTGTTACTGGACAATTGACAAAGGATAGTTATTTTATCTCGCCGAGAATTATTAAAGATAGAATTAGTATAAGCGTTTTAGGACCTGAGCAATTTATAGATGCCGATTTCGTTCCGCTTGATACAGGGTTATTGATTGGTACTTTCCAAATTATCGAAAAAAATGGGAATTTACTACCTTTAAACATAGGTTGGTTATATCCACAATTTTATTATCAAGCGTGTGCATATAAATTAGAAAATGATTCGATTGTTCCTCCCTTTATTACTTGGTTTAGCGCTAATGACAATATTGAGATGGAGGATGTTCATAAAACAACAACCGTAAGATATGAAGCTGAACCGGCTCCCGAACCTTATGTCAAGCTCAAATATTTTTACGCTCGTTACGAAGGACAAAGAAAAGTTGGACTTTATTGGGAAACTGAGACTGAATTTTTAAATAGAGGTTTTATTCTTCGTCGAGGCTATCTACCTTTCGGTTCGAGAGATACTGCTGGAGTTGAGTTTAAAGATTTTGTTGCAAGTTACGAAGGTGGCGAAGGCAAACCCCCAGTTCCTGGAATGATTGGTATGGGTTCGACTCGTTTAGGAAAACCTTACAAATATCAACATGATACTATTCCATTTAGAGGCGAAACATACTGCTATGCTTTGTATTATAAAGACTTTTATGGACGTGAACATTATCTTGCCACTTCTTGTGTAAAAATACCAAATTCTGTTATAGTCTATTCGCAAGCCAATCCAAACCCAATGACATCAACAACAACTGTCGAATATCAACTCGATGACGATGTTTTGTTGGAATGTAATGTCTATGACCTTTTGGGCAAAAAAGTAAAAACGCTAATTGAATTACAAGAAATAAAATTAGGTAAACATCAAGTTATTTTCGATGCACCACGAGAACATTTTGCTTCGCAAGGTATGTACGAAATAATCTTTATTGCTCACCCTATTGACGACCCAGCTGTAGATATTTCCAAAGCTGTTGTTAAAGTTCAATTGATTAGGTAATCTATGTCAAAATTTTTTTATATAAGAAAATATGAAAAATTTGTAATTATTTGGGCACTATTTTCCTGGGTGCTACTTAATGATATACATTCTCAAATTTCAATTATAAAACCTACCCCATCAGATACAATTTTCTATAATGAATTAATCGAGATAAAATGGACTGGCAATGATAATAAGCCAGTAAATATTGACTTTTCGGTTGACTATGGTTCAAGATGGCAAAATATTGCAACTAATGTTTATGGTACTGAATATTTATGGAAAGTTCCAGATTTACTCAAAAGTTCAATATTGATAAGAATATCGAGTTCCATCATAACCAAACCATACGTGATTTGGGAAATTAAGAAAGCTCATTCTAATGAAGTTCGCTCTGCCTATATCTCAGATGATAGTAAATTCATATTATCTGCAAGTAGAGATGGTACTGTTAAGCTTTGGGATATTGCATCACAAAAACTCGTTGACTCTCAGATGATTTCTCCTTCAAGAAATGTTTGGGATGCTAAGTTATATGGTAGTATTGATACAATTATTATTGCCGCAGATAATCGAATTGTTGTATGGGACAGAAAGAATCAATTTGTTAAAGACCTTGTT
>JBBISM010000287.1:0-2141 GCA_037441245.1 Ignavibacteria bacterium
ATTATTCCCCATTGGGTCAAAAATCTCATAGCTGGCTCCACGATATTTTTCGAATTGATATTTCGTTGAGATATAGAATGTGCTTTTTTCTAATAATGGCAATGGACCGCCGCCACCGAATTCAAAAAGATTATTCTGTGTTGATAGAGCTTTTTTACCTGGTCCACCTTCTAATACTTTGCCTCTATCACCTTCTCGAATAACATTAATTCCTTGAGATTGTGAACCATAGAGTGCTTCAACATCAGTTTGCCAAGACATAAATCCTTCGTACCTATCAGTTCTTCCGGTTTTTGCAACTGTATTGACAATCCCGCCAAGAGCATTCCCGTATTCAGCCGAGAAATTACCAACGATAACCTGCATTTCTTCTACTGCTAATCGAGAAATAGTTGGGGTATAAGCCAAACCGCCTATACCAAACCCACCAGTAAACTGATTACCAACGTCAACACCATCAACCTTGATTTGTGTTTCAGTTACTCTACTACCACGAATATTATATCCACCAGTAGCGTTGAAAACGCCAGCCTCATATCCAACCACCGCTTGTACGTTCGTTACAGGTATATTCGTTATATCCTCTGATTTAACTGATTTCACTGGTCCAATGGCTGTTTTGTCAACTAATCTAGTGTCCCTTACAACAATTTCTTGCAGTGCGATATCTTTCGGCAATAGTTTAACATTGATAGTTGTTGTTTGATCAGCTGATATAAACACTTCTGCACGGTAATCACCAAAACCAACTCCTCTAATTAAGACGGTGTATCTACCAGCAACTATGTTTACAACAGTAAAACTGCCATCTCTTTCTTTCACATAAGTGCCTCGATTTGTGCCTTCTACAAGTACTGAAGCACCTATGACAGGTTTCCCCTCATTATCAACTACCTTTCCTTTTAATACGCCGTAAATACTTGCTTCAAGCGAAAAGGCATTTATTATGATGAGAAATAAAATTGTAAATATTGTTTTTTGCATAATCAAAACTCCTTTTAACCTCATCGGTTAAGAATATTTATTAAACATAAATTTTTTACTTTATAATATTGAACTTTTTAGTAATAACATTCCCATTGATATGTAAAGCACAAATATACATACCTTGCGATAAATGATTTGGAGAGAATGGTACTGCTTTGAAACCAGCCCCCATAAACCCGCTATATAAATTCATTATTTTATTGCCTAATAAATCATATATTTCAATTCTAATGTTAGAATCTTCACCGAGATAGAAATTCGCCGATGATTCTTCAGAAGCGGGATTGGGATAGATTCCATAAAATTCATTGATAGTAATTTCTTTTTCCTCAATATTCAAATAAGGAATTGTAAAATGCGTATATAGAACGTATTGTGGCACTGTAGCTAAAGCAATCTTGGCTCTGAGACTATCAGTATTATCATCTTCATCTGGCCTTGAAACTAACCTTATTAATGGTATGTTTGTGAAATTGCTTGGGATAAAATCGGGTATCCAGGTACAACGTATGATTTGGTCGCTATTGGTTATGCGTGTTTCCTGCCAGCTTTGAGAATTTTTCAGTCTTGATGATACAATAATATCACTGGAAGAAAAAGTGCCTTGGTCCCAATTAATATCATTTAAAACTATCCATTTGGCAATTATTCCATTACCATCAACCGTTCGAGCTGCTTGCAATTCTATATCTAACTGATTTACTAGATCGCCTTGAGTATTAGTTACATCGCGATAAACCATATATAAATTTTTATTACCTACTTTCCTTACTCCCCAAACGCCGTTTTCATAATATAGCTCCAGTATCAATCTTGCTCTTTCATCAGTAAATTTTGACCTATCAAATTCGTCCAACTGCACTATGATACTTACGCTTCCATCTTCAAAAACGACAGAAGACTTGCTATCCCAGTTCAGAAAGCAACTATCTGGATGTACATTAATCGTTGCCAGATATTGATTTAGTATTGAAATAGGGAAAATGTTAAATTCAGACCAGGTTCCACCTTGATTAGTTGAAACTGAAAAACCTGACGTAATTTTTGATGAATTTTCAGAAAATACAAAACGCCCATGGGCTGTCATATACATATTATCGTTAGGACCATAGTGAAGTCCAACTATTGAATTATTCCTAAACGCAATATCATCA
>JBBISM010000288.1:0-2134 GCA_037441245.1 Ignavibacteria bacterium
GGTATGTTCGCACCAGTCATTGGTTCCAGATTCTTTGTCGGTTTTCGGGGTACACCAAAATTATCATCAGAAGGAGTTGGCTTTGTTTCATTAACGGGCGATTTTCGTCATTATATACGAATTTGGGATTATTTAAATATAGCATTGCGTGGAACATTAGGTGGTAGCTTTGGTCCTAATCCTCGACGATTTTTCCTGGGTGGAACAGAGAATTGGTTTAATGCTACTTTCCGTGATAATTTATTACCATTCGACCAACCTGAAGACTTCGCATTTATGGAGTTTATTATGCCAATGAGAGGTTTTACTATAAATGAATTGAACGGCTCCAAGTTCTTTTTATCTAATATAGAGTTAAGATTTCCAATTTTTGGTGCGTTAATTGCAGGTCCGATACCTCTATTGTTCCAAAATATTATGGGGGCTTTCTTTCTTGATATTGGAGGTGCTTGGGATGATGATTTTTATGCGACAAGGAAGAATCAGTTCAATGAGACTGTTCCCAGGCATTTGTTAATGAGTGCAGGTGTTGGAGCAAGAACGTATATACTTGGACTGCCTTTGAAATTCGATATTGCCTGGAAAAATTTATATCATACCTGGTCCGAGCCACATTATCTTTTCTCTCTTGGATTTGATTATTAATACTTATGCAAAATGATGAGAACAAAGAAGTCTGCTCTGCTTGCGGTGGAGTATGTTGTAAGTCAAGTGGTGGTCTTGTTTATCCTAATGATTTTGGGGAAATTAATCTTCCCAGATTAATTGAATCATTGAAAAGCGGTTATTATGCTGTAGATTATTTTGATGATAGAACAAATGAAATGAGCTCTGGATATTATTTAAGAACACGAGTTGTCGGAGTTCAAAGAGCTTTTCATCCAAATGGATTGGGTGTTTGCATATTACTAAATGAAACGGGCTGTAAACTAAATTATAACAATAGACCAACTGGTTGCAAAGCATTGATACCAAACCCACCAAATTGCTATTACCCAAATAATGAAATAAATGTAAAAAGTTGTGCTATTGCTTGGCAACCTTATGAACAGCTGGTTGAACAGTCTTTTAGAATTATTGATAGCGATTAATTTTCGATAATTATAAATTCGGTCCGGCGGTTGAGTTTTCTATTTTCATCAGAATCATTTGGTACGAGCGGTTTTGATTTACCGATTCCCTCTGTTTTTAATCTTCTCGGGTTAACTCCTTTGCTGACTAAATAATTAAATACAGAATTTGCCCTTTGCTTCGATAATCTCAAGTTGTATTCATCAGCACCAATATCATCGGTATGACCGGCGATAAGTAATTTTAATTTTGGATTTCTATTCATAGCGTCAATAATTTGGTCGAGTTGAGGCACAGATTCAGGTAGAATTTCTGATTTATTGAATTCGAACTCAATATTAAGAAATGCAATTGTTCCAATTGGGTCACTTTCAGTAAACACTGATTTATCATATATTGCCTCGCAATAGGCGATAGAATCGCTTAGGATTGGAATTTTGACCGATAATCCTACTGTATGTATGGATGGACAAATTGGAGGTTTATAAGCGATTCTATAATAGTTTTTCAATTTGAAAAATATATCAGCAAAAACATAGGGAAATTCTTTGCTCGAAAAGATTTGATAGAAGCGTCCTTCGGTATGATTGGCAATTTTTTGCATAGCTGTTATTTCGGCTATCCCATAAGCTATCGTATATACAGTAATTTTATTAGCTTTTATTAATTTCAAAACAGAATCAATTTTAATTTTTGATGTGTTGTCCATCCCATCTGTAAAAAGAATAATTTTTTTTTGATAATTTTCTGGGTTTTTATCGAATTCGGAAATAGAACTATTAAGGGCATCATAAATTGATGTTCCAGAACCATATTTACCTGCTAAACCATCTGTTATAATATTATTCCTTGCCGAATATGTATTTTGGGAGAGAGAAACTTCGTGTTTAATTTTTTGGGAAAACTTAAGGACACTGATATAATTATTGCTATCGAGAACTTCAGCTACTCTTTTAACTACTTGTTGCAATTGCAAGGCTCTTTCATGTCCCATTGATGGGGAATGGTCGAGTAGAAATACAATTGAGTGATAACCTGAAGTTTTTTCTCTTATTTCAGTAAT
>JBBISM010000289.1:0-2132 GCA_037441245.1 Ignavibacteria bacterium
ATACATTTCTTTAATCTTCTGAGTATCGTAAGCAGTCAATCCTGCAAAAACTATAACGCCAATAATCGAAATTACAAAGTTCAGAGCTGAATTTGATAAAAATATATTTATAATCGAAGCAATAATCAATCCAACAAGCCCCATAAACATAAAACTTCCGATTGCTGATAAATTCTTTTTTGTAACATATCCAAAAAAGCTCAATGCACCGAACATACCACCAGCAATGAAAAAAGTATTGTATATAGATTCTGCAGTATATACACGCAAAATAATTGCAAATGTAAGACCCGTCAAGAATGAATAAGCAAAAAAGGACAAACCAGCAATTGGGGTGGACATTTTATATATCCAACCAGACAAAGCTATTACAACCCCGAGCTGTAATATAATTAATATCCAGAAAAAACCGCTACCAGCGATTAATAAATCCCATTGATGAATATTAGCAAAGTATGAAGTAAAACCAGTTATCAGCAAACCCAATAACATCCAACCATATACTTTTGTTAGATACTTCTGTTGAGCTTGAGCAATTGTTACTTCAATATGGCTATGCATTATTGTTTTCACAGTCTTTCCTTAAAAAATTCAACTCAAAATGTAAATACTTAAAAAAGTATAAATTAGAAATTCAGGATTCTCTTTGAATAACAAAACGAGTAAGATGTAACAAAGATTGTTTTGCAGAAGAATCTTCGAAAATTTCTAATTCTTTTAAAGCTTTATTTGTAAATTCTTCAGCTTTATTTTCAGCATAATCAATACCACCATTTTCAATCACAAAATTAGCTATATACTTTATATCTTTTGATTTTAAATGACCAGATTTTATTAATGATAATATCTCTTTGGCATCTTTCTTTTTAACTTTAGTAAAAGAATATATTAAAGGGAGAGTTAATTTTTTTTCTTTTAAGTCATTACCGACAGGTTTGCCAATAACAGAAGATTTACTGCGGTAATCAAAGATATCATCTCTTATTTGATAGGCAATTCCTAAAAATTCCCCATAATTTCTAAGAGCTAAATGATACTCTTTACTATCACAAGCACTCATCGCTCCAATTTCGCAACAAGCGGAAATTAAGGAGGCTGTTTTATCAGCAATAATAGAATAATAAGTTGGTTCATCAATATCAATTGTTCTGCTTTTTTGGATTTGTAATAATTCGCCTTCGCTCATTCTTTTGACAGCACCAGAAGTAATTTGGAGAAATCCAAACTCTTGATTATTCAAGGCAGTCAATAGCCCTTTCGCTAAGAGATAGTCCCCAAGAAGAACAGACACTTTATTTTTCCAAATCGCATTAATCGAGGGCATTCCTCTGCGTTCGATAGCATTATCCACAACATCATCATGAATAAGCGTAGCAATATGCAATAATTCAGCCATCGCTGCTCCTGGAAAGGAGCGTGCAGTTACACCTCCACAAATCTCTGCTGATAGAAATACAAGCATCGGACGTACTTGCTTGCCTTTGCGATTGGCTACATAATTGAGAATGAGATTCAGAAGCGAATTATCCGATCTAAGAATATCTTTGAAATACCCATTGAATTCTGACAAATGCTCGGCAACGGGCTTACTTATATCTCTTATTGTCATTAAATAATGTTACGATTAGAAAATATTATGAATAATAATAAAACTTAATAACAAAATTAATCAATCTAACTATTATATGCTTTCATATTTCTTCATTCCAAAAACAGCAATCACAATACTCAATTCGTAAAGGATAAACAGAGGCGAAGCAAAAATCAACTGACTTATCGGGTCAGGAGTTGGGGTGAGGACTGCTGCTAAAATTAGGATACCTACAATTGCGTGCCGACGATATTTCCTCATTAATTTTGGAGTTAATATACCAACTCTCGATAAAATAAAACTTACCATCGGCATCTCAAACAATATTCCAGATGCCAGCAGTATCATCGAGACAAATCCAAAATACTCATTTATATCAATTATATTTTGTATTTGCTCTGAGCCAAATGAAGCAGCAAATGATAACATTGAAGGTATCAAAACAAAATATGCAAAAAATACCCCGCTCAAAAAACATAACGAAGTGAAAAAAGTTATCCATCGCACCCATTTTTTTTCGTTTTCATACAATCCCGGGGCA
>JBBISM010000290.1:0-2126 GCA_037441245.1 Ignavibacteria bacterium
CATTCTTTGAGAAATTTAAACTAAAGTCCCACTTGAAATTATCATCTCTGATTGGATTTACAGTTAATATTGCCTCTATGCCTTTATTAGTTATTTCACCAGCATTTTTGACTTGTCTAAAATAACCCGATGATGTAGCGATTGGAACCAGGAAAATTTGGTCATAGCTTCGAGAATTATAGTAGGTAAAGTCAATGCCAAATAAATTATCGTAGAAATTGAGGTTTAGACCGATTTCCCAAGAAGTAGTTGTTTCAGGTTTTAATTCATCATTACCCAAAACATCACCATAAGCATAACCAACAAATCCCCCATAAGGGAATGATATACCATCTGTCCAACCATCTCCATAAGATGCTTGTGCCCATTGTGTTAAAGTACCGTACATTGGCGCATCTTTACCCACTATGGCTAAATTGGCTTTTAATTGTCCATAGGATAAAATTGAATATTTGAAAATATCCTTGAATGCTTCTGTAAATATGAAGCTGACATTACCAGTACCAAATAAAAATGAATTGTTTTCTTCTGGTAAAGTAGTTGACCATTCATTTCTGAGCGCTAAATTGAAAAATAGCATTGATTGGTAATCCAGGGTCAAGTCTCCATAGATAGCCATTCTTCTAAGCTTTTCTTTGCTTTCTCTGACAATTTGTCCAGTTGTATTAGAGATATGGTAAAAATTCGGAACTATAAGTCCATCGCCTTGTACATATATTGAATGGTATGAACTCTGGTATATATTTGTACCAATCAATAATTTTCCAAATAAATCATCAGTAAGCTTATGATTGAAACCGAGTATCAAATCAGATGTAATATCAGAATTTGTTAAATCGTGATTAAAAACTCTTCCAGAAGGAACAGTTCTTGAATATAAGGAGAATTCCTGCTTTCTGACATCTGAATATATATCGCCACCTAATCTCCACAATATATCAAACCAGTCTGTAACATAGAAATTCAGTTGAAAATTACCAATAAAGCGTTCTACATTATCAAATAGTGGATTTCTCATAACTGTCCAATATGGATTATCATAACCACCGCCTCCTCGATATGTTCTTTGAGTTCCTGCGGGTAAGAACATATAGGCATCTTCATGTTTATAGGCATCTTGACCATAGCCGTTAGAATTATCAAATGTTGGTGGAGTTCGTAATAAACCAAGCATAACACCTGATACGTTAGAACCTTGCTGGATCCTAGTTCCACCAGAATTTATGTAATTCATAGTTCCTGAAGCCTTTACATAACTTGAAATTCTTGCTTCACCAGTAATCCTAGCTGTTGTTCTCTTGAATTGACTATTTGGAACAATTCCTTCTGAAGCAAGGTGGGAAGCGGAAAGATAAAAATTTCCGAAATCAGTCCCGCCTGCCATATTGAAACCAAAGTTATCAGTCATACCAGTAATGAAAAAATTATTAAGATTATCGTAAGGAACAACTTGTTTGATACCTTTTGGATCACTGGCACCTGTAATATTACCATTTTTATCAAATCTATTGGTCTCTCCTGTATATCTTAAAGTATCAATCAAAGCCCCCCAGGATAAGGCTTGCGTGCTACCTGGTTGAACAAATTGCCCATCTATGCCTTGAGACCATTTCATTTGAAGTTCGGGCAATTTATTAACTTCTTCAAATGTTTTCGAATAATGGAAACTAATATTCACAGGTTCACCAACCCCAGCAGTACCTTTCTTTGTGGTAATTATTATTGCTCCGCCAGCTGCACGCAATCCATACAATGCAGTAGCAGCGGGTCCTTTCAAAACGCTTATAGATTCGACATCTTCTGGATTAAGGTCAATTGCACGGTTCGAATATGCAACTGAGAATAGTAAGTTATTATCTCCATCGTCTGGATTGCCGCTATAGATTTGTGAATTATCAATCGGGATACCATCAACAACAAATAGTGGTTGGTTTGAGCCCGTTATCGAGGATGAACCTCTAATTCGTATGAATGAAGATGCACCAGGCATACCTGTTGAGCTATTTACCTGTACACCAGCAATTTTGCCTGTTAGTGCGTTTACCACATTCACCGAACGGGATTCTTCGATTATTTTGCCAGAAACTTCTTCGAAGGCATATCCGATAGATTTCTTCTCCCTTTCT
>JBBISM010000291.1:0-2124 GCA_037441245.1 Ignavibacteria bacterium
CATCCAAGAGTGTTTTGCCACTCCCTGCAAAGGAATAGTTTCTTTCGAACCCCTGATTGGAGCATCTTTACCATTGCCTTCCGGCACTTGTGTCAAATCATAAGCACGCTTTATCACGCTAAGCAGCTCGGCACGAGTAAATGGTTTAGCTATATAATCAAAAGCTCCTAATTGCATCGCCTGCAACGCTGTATTTATTGTCGCATAACCAGTAATCATAATAATTAATATTTGTGGGTTAATATCTTCTACAAGTTTGATAAATTCTAAACCATCTATTTCAGGCATCATCAAATCTGTCAATATTATTTTTATCGGTTCTCTTTGTATTATTTCCATTGATTCTGCTACACTCAATGCCTTATGTATTACTAAAAATTGATCAGATTGAAGATGCTTTTCAATGCTATCCAATATTATCTGCTCATCATCTACTATTAATATGTGGACTATCTTCGACATAATTACATTCAAAATTCTTAGTTTAAAGATCTTTTATAACAATCCTATAATTAACTATACAAACATAGTAAAAATATTTCTGTATTGCAATATGTTGTAATATTTATATACAATTTTTTTAAAATAAATATATTCCGTTATTTTAATAACTTCTTCCTAAAACTCAATGATATACATAGTTTGAGGGATATATTTATAAAAATTATTATTCCATTTAACCCAAAAAATGATATTTTTGAAAAAAATTTGTTATGATTTTCTACTTTAAATCTTACTTTTGATATGAATTTAAATGTCTTAGTTGTTGCATATTATTTCCCCCCCATGGGTTTAAGTGGTGTCCAAAGGACATCAAAATTTGTCAAATATTTACCAAAATACAACTGGAACCCAATTGTGTTGACCACTGAACCCAAATCATATTATGCTTTTGATAATAATCTTCTAAATGAACTTAAACAAGCTACTATATATCGAACTCAAAATAAGAAGGTTTCAAAAAAACAACTCAAATCATTTCCCAATTATTTCACACAAAAAATTGGAAGATTATTATACAACACGTTATATTTCCCCGATAGTAAAGCAAATTGGAAAAAACCCGCTCTCGAATTAGCCAAAGAAATCATAAAATCTAAAAATATTAATGCTATATTCGCAACAGCCCCACCATTCACAGATTTTCTTATCGCTGATGAAATTGCTGAAATCTACCAAAAACCTTTCATTATGGATTATCGAGATATTTGGAATGGGAATCCTTTTTACTACTACCCAACTCCAATACATCGCAGTAAATCTATTAATTTAGAAAGTAAACTACTAAAAAATACAAGAAAAATTATTGTAACCACTCGTTTCGCAAAAGAGTTTCTTCTAAAAAAATATAGATTTCTCAATCATCAAGATATTAGTATTATTCCTCACGGTTATGATCCTCAAGATTTTGAGGATGTAGAATTTGAGCATTCGCAAAAGTTCATCTTGACTCACTCTGGTGTGTTCCAAGATAATCGCAACCCAAGATATTTCTTAAAAGCAGTTGCGGAATATTTAGAAAATAATCCGTCTGCAAGAAATGATTTCGAGTTAAGATTCGTTGGATTAATGAGAAAAAGTCATCTGAAGCTTATCTCAAAGCTCGGTCTCGATGATATTACAATTTGTACTGGTTATCTCGATCACTCACAAACTATCAAACATTTACTCGAGTCCTCTGTTCTCTGGTTAATGCAAAAAGACAATTTCAGAACCCCAGGTAAATTATTCGAATATTTGGGATCACGCAAACCGATACTAATATCCATACCAGATGGTGCATTAAGAAAATTAGCTCTCGAATCTGAATCTGCTGTGGCAACCGATCCAGATGATATTAAACAAATCAAGCAAGCGATTAATAAACTCTATTATTGGTGGAAAAACAATTCATTGCCCAAGCCCAAAGAAGAGTTCGTCGTTCAATTCGATAGGTCGAAATTAACAGCCGATCTTGCAAAAGAATTATCAATATCCGCTGACATATAAAATAAAATACATTATTTTATGAAACGTTTAAAAAAAAACTTTAATTACCATATTTATTATTAACATTTTTAGGAGAAACGATATGAAGAAAATACTTGTTTTTGGTCTCTTATTTACTGCATCTTTTCTAATTTT
>JBBISM010000292.1:0-2078 GCA_037441245.1 Ignavibacteria bacterium
GATTTTGGGCGTTCGAATTGCGAAAAAAGCAGTAATTTAGAAGCAAATAACGATTTTAAGAAAATAATTCAAAAATAATCATAATGATTGATGAAAAAGTAAAAAATTGGTATTTTTCAGATGTTTCATTTATATTAAATTCAACTTTTTTCTCATTAAAATTGTCTTCTCAATCAGATACAATACCAAGGCAATCTTATGGAGATAGTATAAGAAAAACCGTCTATTATGAGTACTACATTTCCTATGCTAGCTTTTATACAAGCCACATTAAATTTGATTTTATAAATTTTGGGCGCGTTGCAGTTGATAATAATAATCGTTTTCTTACACCGCTCGACCAATTAGAATTATCAATAGGCATCAATAAAGGAAATAATTTAATAATCCAAAGCAATTTGATTGGATTGAGAAATAATACAGGTAAAATATTTGGATTGCATACTTATAATGATATTTCGTGTGGTTTAATTGTGCTATATAAAACTGATGCTAAAAATCTTAATTTAGGGATTAAAGCTGAAGGTAAATTAGCTATAGGTTATAAAAATGTTTATTTTTTAATAGGCGTTGGCTATATTCAATCTGAAATTGGTAGGTTTGTCCCTATTTCTTTGGGTTTATCATATAGATTTCAATAGAATTCTATTTATAGGTGTTTAATTCAATTCCCTTTGCACTATTCATTCCAAACGACTTTGCAATCAATGCTGTGCTTGTCGCTGTAATTCGGCACTGAAATAAAGTAAATATCCACCCAAAAGAAATAATTTTGGTTAGAGATGATCTGGATTTTATATTATCTTACCATTGCCCGGCAAAGAGCGGGAAAACAGAAGTAAATTCTTTAACTTCATTTTCCACTTCTTTATAAACAGTTTCATTGCCGATATTTGTCAAAACTTTATCAATTAAGTCAGAAATTAGCTTCATATCTTTTTCTTTCATTCCCCGTGTAGTTACAGCAGGAGTTCCGATACGAATACCTGAAGTAATGAGTGGAGGTTTGGGGTCATTCGGCACTGCATTTTTATTGCAGGTTATACCGGAATTATCGAGAGCAACTTCGGCGTCTTTTCCAGTAATACCTTTATTTTGCAAATCAATTAACATAAGGTGGTTGTCTGTACCAGCGCTGACTAAGTTATACCCTTTCGAAACGAGAGCATCGGCAAGGGCTTTGGCATTTTTCAATACTTGCTGAATATATCTATCGAAATTCTCGGTCAAACATTCGCCGAAAGCAACCGCTTTTGCAGCAATCACATGCATAAGAGGTCCACCCTGAATACCAGGCATAACCCAGGAATCAATCACTTCACACATCATTTTGACGCGACCGCTTTTTGGGGCAGTAAGTCCAAAAGGATTTTCTTTATCTTTGCCAATCATAATCACGCCGCCACGTGGTCCTCGAAGTGTTTTATGAGTTGTGCTGGTAATTACA
This sequence comes from Ignavibacteria bacterium, assembly GCA_037441245.1. GTDB lineage: Bacteria > Bacteroidota > Ignavibacteria > Kapaibacteriales > UBA2268 > CALHGZ01. The sequence continues at coordinate 1,448 of JBBISM010000292.1, forward strand.
TCGCAATAAGGAATCGGATTATTCAAATAGCTTTTTGCAATTATGCCAGCTGGGTGGGCAATATCGGCAAATAGAAAAGCATCTATCGAATCAGCTATATCCCGAAAAGCTTTGTATTCAATATCTCGGGGATAAGCCGAAGCTCCGACGGTAATCAATTTAGGGCGGTGCTGACTGGCTAAATCCTGAACTTTATTATAATCTATTCGCCCTGTTTTGGTATCTAATTCATAAGGTATAAATTTATAAAAACGCCCCGAGAAGTTAACAGGAGAACCGTGGGTTAGATGACCGCCGTGAGCCAATGACAAGCCCATAACGGTATCGCCATAATTAAGAAATGTAAAATATACAGCCATATTTGCACTACTCCCGCTATGAGGCTGGACGTTCACGTATTCAGCACCGAAAAGTTGCTTCAAACGTTCTCGTGCTAAATCCTCAGCAACATCAACCCATTCGCATCCGCCGTAATATCTTTTTGATGGATAACCCTCGGCATATTTGTTTGTTAGTACTGAGCCTTGTGCTTGCATCACTGCATCGGAGACAAAATTTTCGCTGGCTATCAATTCAATTTTTTCTCTCTGACGATTATACTCACCCACCAGAGCTGAATATAACTCAAAAT
>JBBISM010000293.1:0-2065 GCA_037441245.1 Ignavibacteria bacterium
AATTTACCTTTACTTTTCAATTCTTCTTGAATTATTTTGTCGTCTGCGTTTAGTGAATCCGACCAATTCAAATTTTTCACCTTATTTGAAATTTGAAAATGAATAATATGCTAATTTAATGTATTTGTTAAAAATATAAAAGTTCTAGTGAATAAATGAAGTTTTATCATAATCTTATATGAAATTTGATTATATAGACGTTTAATAAATAAATTATGGTGTAGTGATGCTAACAGGGAGAATTTTGCCATTGAAAAATTTATGCCCTGTTAATGCATAATGATAGATATAATCAGCTATTTCGTTAGGACTTATTTTAGCTTTAAATTTGGGAAAGGCTTCTTTCAGCATTTCGGTTCGGACAGCGCCCAAAGCAAGGCAATTAACTGATATATTGAACGAATCGAGTTCTACTGCGAGTAATTCTGTTAAGTTTACCAAAGCTGATTTTGATGCCGAATAAGCAGATAATCCAGGGAACTTAACAGTACCTTGAAATCCTCCCATACTGCTGATATTTACAATATGTGTTCTTTCTGAAATGGACATATATCCCAATAAATATCTTATCATTCTTGCTGTGGAAAACAAATTAGTTTCGAAAACTTTTCTCCAATCTTCGTCGCTTGTTTCAAGAAATGGTTTATTAATCAAAATACCGGCATTGTTGATTAATATATGAATTTCATTGAGTTGATTTAGTTGCTCGTCAAGAATTGAGTAATCTGTTTGTGTTAAATCCAGTGAAATTGGAATAATTTTACCATTAGAAGCTTGATTTAATTCATTTGATTTAATCATTAGATTATCAATATTTCTGCTAATTGCAATAACAGTGTGTGAGTTATCTGCAAACTTAATGGCAGTTTCGAATCCAATACCTTTTCCAGCTCCAGTGATAATTATGTTCATAATTTTGGTTATTCTTTTACCAATATTTCAGCTAAAATTGTTAAATTAGTTAATACTAAATTACATTATTTTGAGAAATATATTGTCGAACAAAAAAAGGAATTACTATGTTAATGGATATATGTTATGGAGGCGTGCCGAGTAAAATTCCGAATAATTCACTTGGCATTAGAGGTTATGATTTTATTGAGTTCTATGTAGGTTCAGCAAAAATGTTTGCCTATTGGCATGCAAAAGCGATGGGTTTAGAAATAAAAGGCTATGCTGGACCTGAAACTGGCATTCGGGATAGAGCATCATATTATCTTGAAGGCATTCAAGGACTTAAGATAGTAGTTACATCAGCGTTAACTCCTCAAAATTTCGAAGTTAATAGTTTTGTAACAAAGCATGGCGATGGAGTAAAGCGTTGGTCGGTTGAAGTTAACAATGTTAAGGAAGTTTTTTCCAAAGCGGTTAATAACGGTGCAATACCAATAAAGCAACCCAAAAAATTTGAAGATGACTTTGGATTTGTCGAGGAAGCTGCCATTAGAATATACGATGATGCCGAAATTGTTTTTGTTAATAGAGATAATTATAAAGGAATTTTCTATCCCGGTTATGGCGAACCAGTGCAAGAATTTAATATCCAAAGACAAGAAACTGGACTTAAATTCATTGACCATATTGTCGGGAATGTGCATATAAACGAAATGGATTATTGGGCTAATTACATTAATTCTGCACTTGATTTTGAAACTTTTCTTTATTTTGGTCCTGGCGATATTTCGACTACATATTCAGCACTGCTTTCAAAAGTTGTTCGCTCGAAAGATGACATAATCAAAAATCCTATAAATGAACCTTTTGAAGGTGCTCGCTTATCTCAAATACAAGAATTTACGATGGAATATAAAGGCTCTGGTATCCAACACGTTGCTATTGCTACAAAAGATATTGTTTCGACAATTCGTGCTATGCGAAATAACGGTGTCGAGTTTTTATATGTTCCAGATACTTATTACGAGGAATTAAAAAAGAAAGATTTCGCATTGGAAGAAAATATTGACGATTTGAGAGAATTGGGGATTCTATGCGATGTCGAAGGAGAAGGCTATCTGTTGCAATTGTTCACTAAACCAATCAGCGATAGACCAACATTTTTCTATGA
>JBBISM010000294.1:0-2043 GCA_037441245.1 Ignavibacteria bacterium
AAGAAATTTCCAGCCTTCTATTGTTATAAAACGTGCGTCTGTGTTGAGTGAGTCTTTGTAAACGAAATCTACACTGTCCTGAAAAGTTTTTACCTTAATGGCACAAGCAACTGAATCTCCCACCTGCAACTTTGATTGAGCTGATTGGATGATTGATTGAAGTTCGTTTTTAAACTGCAAGTCGCTGAGCCAGTTAACATTGAAACAATCATCAACTATCGAATATAAAGTTTCTATCAAAGAAAATGTCGTTTGATTTGAATCAGGTTCTTGTGGAACAAATGCTTCCAACCGATGTTTAACTAAATATCTTGTTACAGAGTCCTGTTCGGAAGAAAGGTAATTGTTTACTAATTGATAATTCTCCATTGTCCCAAATTCTTTTAATAAAGAATCAGCAATTATATACCGATATGAAGGAATAGGTTCTTGAATCAGTCTTTCTCTCATTAGCTCAGGAAGGTCAGGGTAATTAATAACAAATAATAACCATAGTGATAAAATTCTTGTAGCATCATCCGGTTCATTTCTGAATGAATTAACAAGTACTTGAGCTGCTTCATTTGGATATTTTTCTGCAATTATTGCATTCGATAAATACCTAGTAAATGCTGAACCCCGGAAGTTTTGCGCATAATCAAATACAATAGGTTTTGCTTGCTGAATTAAATCCGGTCTATTATCTATGATTTTGGGAATTAAAGTAATATCAAAGAAGAATTTTGAAGCTTTAGCATTATAGAAATCTATAACATATTGTGCTGTAGAGTAATCACCCATTTCAATTAATATCTTCGAACAATCATAGCGCGTCTCTATTGGATCATAACATTTATTTGAGGAATCGATTGCTAAATGCGCCAAGTTTTGAACATTGGGGGAACCAAGTTTCTGTAAAAGCCTTAAGTAAATAGCAGTGCAATCTCCATTTTGAGCCTTAGACTCTAATTTGGGAATTGCTTCTATTATATTATATTTTTCTATGAGTAATCTAGAATTCCTATCTTCCCATATATTTTTACTATCAAGACTATCAATAATTCTTTGCTTTTCTTCCTGAGTTAATTCCTGAGCATATAATGTGAGACTAAGTACAATAGTGAACAATAAAATTATATTTACTTTCATTTTAATTCCCTTTTACTTAATTACAATCCCAGATGTTTTCGAACTCACTTATTAATACATTAATTGTATTAGTAACAATAGGACGACTATTGATGTAGTTTTCGTGATCAACTTGTTTTCCATCAACTATAAAACTTTGATTTATATGGTTATCATATCCATCATATAATCGATCTTCGAAACCTAAAAAAGTCACCTGTTCGCCAGATTTCTCTCCCGCAATGACTTTTTGTAAATATTTAAAGTAGATTTGCTTTGCTTCGTCTTGGTTACTAGCCTTATTATTCTCTTGGCTATAATTGCCACAAGTCACCTCCAATAATTCTAATTCAGGATAAAGAAATGCGGTTTGCAAACTATCAATTACCCACTGAAAATCCAGTCCGTGTGCCATTTCGTGTGCCATTTCAACTTCAAGAAAAATATAACCTCCGGCTCGTATTTTTGAAGGATACTGTTTATGACCTTCCAGGTCTTTCTTTGCTTTACAAATATCCGGATCATTCCAAACAGACTGGATTTCAGAAATGTCATATAAATATTTAAATCCTTTGTTGGTTATATTAGTAAGACACACATCCATTATCGTCTGAAAATATGGATAAAGAGGCAATGCTGTTCCAAATTTCCATTTGCCAGCAATTGGTTCATAACAAGCTGACAAGTTTTCTGTATCGAAATAATCTATTGCTGTTAAAATTGTTCTTCCCCACAAAACTGAGAAAATTCCCGAAACTGTTTTACTAGTATCTTTAGATTGTTCATCACTGCAAGGATTCTCATTGAATGTTCCATTCGGGAACGATTCATATGTAAATGAGGGTTTCATAATTACTTCGTTGCAGGTGTACTCATCACACTCATCTTGTTTTACCACCACATCACCAAAACCTTCAATCTCTTGCCCAGGGGTAA
>JBBISM010000295.1:0-2014 GCA_037441245.1 Ignavibacteria bacterium
GGTATCGTCCATCTGCAAAGCAAACACTTAACAAGCAATAAAATCAACATTTCGGCTTCCCTGGAATCTTACAATGGTTATGATTTAAACGTAAAAGTCCATCAACCGATTTTGGGTATTTCGACTTCTTTGCTAACTGGATTTAATTATTCAAAAGGTAATTATCTTTTCGAGACCAATCAATTCGGAAATAAATATAATGCATCACGAGCAAATGGTTACTATCGCAATTACTATGGATCCCTTGCTGGTGCATTAACATTCGGTAAATGGCAAAGCACTTCACGTATATTATTATCTCAAAACCATCAGGGAATTCCGGGTGCAGTTGTTCAGGGCAAAATCGAATCAAATTCAGCAAAAATGTCTGAATTCGATTTCTTAGCAATGACTAATCTATATAATTCATTAAACACTAATAATTTAATCGAAATTTCAACAAATGCACGCTATAATTATATACATTTTACTGACACAGAGGCATTGAATATTAATCCACAAGGATTGAGCAATAAATATTTCAATCGAGAATTGCAATTTCAAATGAAATATACAACTAGTTATAATAAGCTAAAGTCCTTCTTCTTAATTGAATCCTCAATAGCAAGTCTAAATGGTGATATGCTTCAACCAGATGTAAATTCTTTTGTAATGCGAAACACATTTTCGACAGGATTAACTATTATCTATGACAATTTCGATATTGGAAATATCAAAATTAGCCCTTTTTCATCAATGCGATGCGAATATATAACGTCATTTCGACCACATTACTCAACTTCGTTAGGAACAAAAATACATCAAGAATTAATCCCAATTACTCTCAGAATGGGCTTATCAAATAATTATAGAATCCCATCTTTCAATGAAATGTATTATTTGAATTATGGAAATCAAAATCTGAATTCGGAAAAATCGCAGACTTTTAGTATTGCTCTTGATTATATTCAAAATAATTTTATATCCGCTAATATCACATTTTTCAATACATTTATCGAAGACCAAATTGTATCAATCCCCAAGAATCCTATTAGTTGGACAGCCAAAAATATCGCAAAAACAAGAAATTTTGGCATAGAATTAAATAGCGAAATCATTCTGTTTAAGAATTTATCTGTTAATTTATCCTATACAATCCAAAATCCAAGAGATAATACAGATAACTCAGCAACAAAAGGGAAATTAATCACATACATACCTCAGGAATTAGCATCTGGTTTCATTTATTATAAGAATAGCATAGTCAATGCGGGTGCAAGGTTTGTGTATTCGAGCCACCGCTTTGCATTGCCTGATAATCAATTTGAATCGTTATTAAAATCATATTTTATAGGAAACTTATTTCTTATCCGGTATTTTGAAATGCTTTCAATGAAATTAAAAGCACGATTTGAAATTGCTAATATTTTTGATACACAATACGAAATCATAAAAAATTATCCAATGCCGGGACGAACCTTTAATTTTTCAATTTATGCAGAAATATAATGAATAATGAGGAAATGAATAATCAGAAAAAGCGACGATATCTTATTATCATCCTTATAATTATAATTAACCATCCTATATTTCCACAATGGGTATCTAAAGGATGCGATGAAGTATTATTTTTCCATCCTGGTTCGGGGCAATCTCTTGGTCAAAAATCACCTTATTTCCCAAACAATATATTTGGTTTACCAGATACAAACGCAACTGAAAGTATTCCATCATCAAGCCCGGAGCATATATGTTCGTTGGGTCTTGATGGTAAAATTGCGGTTGGCTTCAGTGGTTATTTTTTGCATAACAGACCTGGTGCAGATTTCATCATTTTCGAGAATGCGTTCATCAATCCAATCACGGGTAAAGTTTTTGCCGAGCCAGCAGTTGTATCTGTCAGCATTGATGGTGTTAATTTTATTGATTTCCCTTGCGATTCAATCACACTCGAAGGTTGTGCCGGCAAAACACCAACCAATGGCAAAAACAACCCTTTCGACACGCTCGTTAGCGGAGGTGATAGTTTCGACTT
>JBBISM010000296.1:0-4835 GCA_037441245.1 Ignavibacteria bacterium
AATTCTAATTGAGTGAATGTATCATTTAATAATTTCTGATGAGAATAATCGCTCATATTTACACGTTGCTCAGCAATTCTCTAACAATTTTCTGAACTTCAGAGCCATCAGCTATACCTGCTAATTCTTTCATTGCTTGCCCCATCACTTTGCCTATATCTTTAATTGATGACGCTCCAACTTGATTGATAATTCTTTTGATTTCCATTTCTAACTCATTTTGCGATAATTTTTTTGGTAGGAATTCCAAAATTATATCTAGCTCCTTTCTCTCTTTTTCAGCTAAATCCAAACGCCCGCCCTGCTCATATAATTCAATCGCATCTTTTCTTTTATTCGCTGCACTATTTAAAATTTTGATAGCATCACTTTCATCTAATTTACGGTTCACACCGCTTTTATTAAATTCAATAATTGAAGCACGTATCGAGCGTAAAGTTTCGAGTCTGATTTTGTCTCCGCTTTTTATTGAGGTCTTAATACCTTCATTTATCAGATTTTCTAAATCCATTATTACACCATAATAAAATAAATATTTACAAAATTAATTAAATGCTTCAAAAATTATGATGTATAAAATTGAAATTTGTTTTATCTAATATAAAGTATAAATTGCATTCTTGTGTTAAATCCATTTTTATTAAGTAATGGAAGAAAAAATATATCATTTACAATACATAGCTGAGGATAAGTTTTGGTGGTTTTTGGTTCGTAATCGAATTGTATATGAATTAATCAATAATTATTGCAAAATTCCAGAGAATTCAACTGTTCTCGATATTGGTTGTGGAACTGGTGGATTTGCAAGATTTTTAAATATTCAATATAATGTCATCGGTATAGATTCATCTCAAATTGCACTTGATTATTGTAGGAAAAGAGGTTTGAGCAATCTATATTGTGGTGTTTTGGATGACTTCAACTTTAAAAATGAAAATATTCAGATAATTACTTTGCTCGATGTAATCGAGCATATAGAAAACGATGTTGATATCTTGCAAAAATCATACGATTTATTAGATAATAATGGGTATATAGTAATTACGGTGCCTGCATATCAATGGCTTTGGAGCAATCACGATGTTTTGCATAGACATTACCGACGTTACACGAAGAAAAGGTTAGTTGAATTGATGCAAGGAAGTGGTTTTAAGGTGCATTATACTTCGTATTTTAATACACTTTTGTTTCTTCCAGCAGTTTTTTTAAGATTTATTGAAAAGGTTACAGGCAATACAAGTAATAGCGAACTTGAAAATCCCGAACCCGCTTTAAATGGTATTTTTAAAATCATATTCGGATTTGAGCAACATTTATTAAAAAAGATTATATTCCCTTTCGGTCTATCAATAATTCTAATAGCAAAAAAAGAATAATAAACAAATTTTAATGAACTATGAGCAAGACTGATAAACATAAACGAAAATCTCAAACTAAACCATCATCGAGCAAGGCAATCATATTGTCTCCCAAAATATTACCCGTGTGGTTGATTATCGTCATATTTGCTTTAACAACTATTATTTACTTTTGGGGTCAATTAAGCGGGTCATATTTTTTCTGGGAGGATTTTGCTGAATTTATTTATCCAACTCAAACATTTGCCGCTGTTGAAACTGCTGGAGGAAATATTCCTTTTTGGAATCCATTTACTTTTGCTGGGATGCCATTTTTAGCTGATTTGCAAAATGGGTATTTCTATCCTTTCAATCGTTTATTGTCACTATTTGTTACAAATGACGGTATGCTGCCTATATGGATATTACAGTTCATTGTTATTATCCATTTCTTTTTTGCACAATTGAATATGTATTATTTATGCAAAAAATGGGGTACAAGTCAGATTGCAGGAATTATTGCAGCTCTTTCTTTTGCTTTCTCATTAGTTATGGTATTCCGCTCAATTCATCCGATGATTATTTATCATTTAGCTTGGTTTCCATTGGTAGTTTTAATCTATCATAAAGCAATTTCTACTTTAAAGTTAAAATCAGCGATTTGGGCAGGTTTAATACTCGGTTTTACTTTTCTTTCTGGGCATCCACAATATACATTATTTCTTTTGATGTTTCTGTTTTTCTTTGCATTATGGTTATTTGTTCATTATTTGATAAAACAAGAATTTACTTCAAGAAAATTAGTCAAATTCGTTTTCTCTGCAATAATTCCCGTTATTGTCTCAGCGGGAATATTTATGATACAATATTTACCTTCTCAAAAATTAGCTGACCTATCTCAAAGAGCAGAAATGACCTACGAAAAAGCTTCTGAAAGTTCGATGCAAATTAAGCAGGTAATGACTTTTATATCTCCAAACTTTTTTGGACAAACTCGACCTAATGCCGATTTTGAAATTCCGTTTTATTTGACCCTATCAGATACATCAACAGGTAAAGATAATGCAGCGCCATATTATTATTATTGGGAAACCGCTTTCTATCTCGGAATTATTGGATTTATTCTTGCTTTAATCGGCTTTTGGTTTAATCTTAAAGATGTAAGATTCTCATTTCTTTTATTTATATCTTTTTTAGGTTTCTTATATGCTTTGGGTTCTAATGGGTTTTTGCATAAATTATTCTTTTACCTGCCATTTTTTGGTAATTTTAGAAATCCAGGGCGTTTAATGTTTTATCTTACATTTGCTTTTTCAATTGCATCTGCATTCGGGTTTGATAGTCTATGGAAATTAGCAGGGAATAAGAAATTATTTCGTTCGACAAACTCAGTTATTGGTATTATTATTTTTATTTGTTTGCTTGGAATTCTTGGTCTGTGGAGTTCAGTTTTTGATACACCCGAAAAAATCATTACTTTGATAAATCAGAAATTTATTTTGCCATTGATTTTATCCATCATATTCCTGATAGTAGCTTATTTCCTTTTTAAAGTCAAATTATCCATAAATATAGCTGGATTAATTCTGGCAGTATTTATTTTTATTGATTTGTATATTGTAGCTAATCCATTTGTAAATAGTAATGTTAATCCGCAAAATACATACAAAATTGATAATGCAATAATAAAGGCTTTTCTACCTCAAAATCCAGATGACTTATTCCGAGTGAATTATCGTTCCTATCAGCCACCCTACACAGCATTTCTACGTAATCAGGGACTCGTTAGTAGGTTTATGAACATTGAAGGCTATAACCCTTTGATTCTGCAAAGAGTAATACCACCCTTGAACTCAAGGGACACAATACATCAATTATATAATATCAAATACGAAATTAGATTCAATGAACAGAATCAACCATATTTTTACGAAAGAAGTGATAGGTTAGGATATGCATGGATAGTCCATAATGCAATAATAACTGTCCCTGATAATATTGAAAATACAATGCGATATGGCGGATTCGATTATTCCAAAACAGTTATTTTAGAGGAGAAATTAGAGAAAACATATAATTCAGATAACGATTCAATACAATCATTTATAAAATGTCTCGATTTCGGTTTGAATTATGCTAAATATGAAGTACAAACAGAAAGCGACGGAATACTTTGCTTCAGCGAAATATGGTATCCTGATTGGAAAGCTTATATCAATGGTAGCCCACGTAATTTATTGAGAGCTAATTACTGTTTCCGTGCTGTTGAAATTCCTGCGGGTAAAACAATAGAGATAAAATACGAATCTTCGGAATTCTTTTCAGGTATGTATATAGCCATATTTGTTCTAATATGTTCCATTTTAGCATTGATATTCATTAAAGAAAAAGATGATAATGGCGAAAAATTAGATATTACAAAAAATTGATTTCATAAAATATATATTACGAATGAAACAATTACTCAAAAATATAGATAAATTTATCAGTTATTCAATTCAAGGTCGGGAGAGTAAATCTGATTCAAGAATTCGTGTCAAGATTTCCGACGGAGTGAAATTAATTGAAGAGCAAAGATATGATGATGCGTTAGCTTTTTTTGATAAGATGATAAAGTATTTTCCTGACGTTTCAGAAGCATATTATAACAAAGCATTAGCTAATTACAATTTGAATAATTATCAGACTGCTATAAATGATTGTAAATATTCGCTTATTCTTAAGCCACATTATCCTGAAGCGGAGAATTTGTTGGGCATACTCTTTTCTTCTTTAAATAGCTACGAAGTGGCTCTCATTCGCTTTAACAATGCATTGGTATTAAGACCAAATTACTATGATGCACTAAATAATAAAGCAGAATTATTATTCGAATTAAAAAGATACCGAGAATGTATAAACTCATATGAACAATGTCTGAAATATGAGAAGAATAATGTTGAGATAATATTGAATATAGCCGCTTCATATTACTTTTTGGGGGATTTATCTCAAGCACGAGAATATTATCATAAAGCATTGAATATTGATAATAACAATATAAAGGCTTACACTAATTTAGCGGTTATATATTTCAATGAATCTAATTATAATGTAGCCGAAGAAATTCTAAAAAAAGCTGCAAAATTAGATAATCAAAATGCTGATATCCTGCTGAAGTTAGGAACAATCTATTTAAAAAAACAATTAATTGACGAAGCAATCAATACCCTAAAAACCTCAGTTGAATTAAATTCAAAATCAGCAATTGCTTATTTGAAGCTCGGGCAGGCATATTTTCTAAAACAACTTTACAAAGAAGCTATAAAAAGTATAGAAAGAGCATTTGTTATAGATAATTCACTTAAAGAAGGTTGGTTTGAATTAGGAGTTTCTTACCACACAATTAATCGCTACGAAGATTCATTGAACGCTTTGAACAATCATCTCCGGATAAATCAATATGATGCTCAAGCGAATTATTGGAAAGGTATGAGCTTAAATAAATTAGACCGAATT